>JAYTTD010000089.1:0-22506 GCA_043745235.1 Nitrospira sp.
GGAGTGGAAAGCCAGCCGCCGCGGATAAACATATTTTCCAGCGCATTGAGCAAGGTCAACACGTGAGCTTCGGTCGATGATTCACCCATCAAGCCGATGCGCCAGACTTGCCCCTTGAGCGGGCCGAGCCCGCCGCCGATTTCAATGCCATAGGTCGAGAGCAAGTTCGTTCGTATTTCGGCTTCAGGAATATGAGAGGGAATCGTGACACAGGCCAACATCGGCAGTCGATGTCCAGTCGGGGGAAGAGGAAGAAGCCCGAGTTCGGTCAAGCCCGCGATCAAGGCCTCGCTATTGAGCCGATGGCGAGCGAAACGAGCCGGCAATCCCTCTTCTTCGACGAGTCGTAACGCTTCCCGGAGGGCATAGAGCATGGAGATCGGCGCCGTGTGGTGATAGGCCCTGGTGCCTTCGTCCCAGTAGTCTGCGATCAAGGCCATATCCAGGTACCAACTCTGGCACGGGGTGCGCCGGGCTTTGATGGCGGCCAACGCGCGATCGCTGAGAGTGAAGGGAGACAATCCGGGCGGACAGCTCAGACATTTCTGCGTGGCGCTATAGCAGACATCGATGCCCCAACGGTCGATCTCGAGCGGTGCGCCTCCCAGCGAAGTCACAGCATCGACGAGAAAGAGCGTGTCATGGTCGCGGCAGAGGTGGGCAATCGGTTCAAGCGGCTGCCAGGCGCCGGTCGAGGTTTCGGCATGCACGATGGCTACGGCTTTCACGGGTCCGGATCGGCGCAGGGCCAGTTCAATGGCCTCTGGTTCGATGATCTGGCCCCACGGGGCCTCCACACAAATCGCTTTACCGCCGCAACGTTCGACGATGGCGGCCCATCTCGTGCCAAACACGCCGTTGACCCCGACGATGACGGCGTCGCCCGGCTCAACGATATTCACGATCGAAGCCTCCATGCCGGCTGAGCCGGTGCCGGAGATCGCGATGGTGAAGCGATTCTTGGTCTGAAAGACGAAGCGTAATAGGGCTTGGATCTCGTCCATGATTGCAAGAAAGGCCGGGTCCAAATGGCCGAGCAGGGGAGTTGAGAGCGCGCGCAGGACTCGTGGGTGCACCATGCTTGGCCCTGGGCCAAGGAGTAGCCGGCGTGGGGGGATAAAGTTCTTAACGGGCATAGCGCTCCAGATATGAGAGAGGCGCAGTATAGCGGAGTTTAATCGGGTTAGGCCACGGGTATTCCGGACGGTCTCATTCTTCGTCTAGTGACTCCGAGGGGTTTCGAGGGAGAAAAACAGCATGTTATAGTTCGAACGATGATTGAATCAGCCGTTGTTTCTCTCAACGATCCGCAGCCGCCCAAGTCCTGGTGGCGAGCCACGGGCGTGCCGCCGACGATCGGAGTCTATTCTGGGCGGTTCTCACCCACGGTCACGCTGTTGTCAGGGCTTTTCCTCATAGTAGCTCTGGCGTCGGTTGTAGGGTTGTCGGCATCGGCATCCAAGCTGGATCGGATTGAGTCGCCCGAGCGAGCGCTGAATCTGATGGTCAGTCGGACCATGGATGTGCAGGAAGGACTCAAGCGTGCGCCTCAGTGGGAGCAGCAGCTCTTTGCCTGGACCTCCGACGACAACGACACTGACCTGGCGCACGAGATTGCCTGGTATCAAGAACTGGCGCAGACATCTGAAGATCCGCTGGTGCCCCTTCAGTTGGCAATTCTCCAAGCCGAGGCTGGTCATGTCTCGCAGTCGCTCCTCTCCGCGCATGAGTGGGCCAAGGCCGAAGACCCGCTTCCTCAGTTTGCCGATCTGGTCATGGCCGCGTATGGCGAAGCGCCGGTTCAGGATGCGGATCGGTATGTGGTGTGGCAAGCAGAGGTGGCAGAATCGTTGCCTGCCGGCTGGTTCTACGATCGTCTGGCTGAACGCCTGGCCCGCCGTGCCAACGATGTTGCGCTCGTGGCCACGATTCAGGAACAGGCGGCTGTGCGTGTCGATCGTCAGTTTGCCTGGTCTCATCGCATGACGCTCGTGGAACTCAGCGCGATGGCCGTCGGCACCCTGCTGTGCGTGCTGCTCTGGTTCAGACGGAACGAACCGTCCAGTGTCGTTCGGCTGCATGAACCCGGCGTGCCGCCGCCGTGGCCGGGCGGCATCGGCGCGGCGGTGTTGCTGCGCGGGGGCGCAATCGGAGCGATGCTCACGGGGCTATTCATGATCTCTACGCCACCCGACAATGTCGCGCTCCGGGCCTTGGCCATTCCGTTGACGAATGCGCCGCTCCTCCTCTTGGCCTACCGCCATCTTTTCCGGCCGTCCGGCATGACGTTCGATCAAGGCTTTGGATTGGAAATCGGATGGGCTCGTGTCGGTCGTTTGATGGCTGCGGTATTGGCGGTGGTGGCGGCCGGCTTGTGGGGAGGGTGGGCGATGGATTGGCTGTCGGAGTCTTTCCATCTGACGAGTCACTGGGCCGAATGGTTCGACGCAGATCTTGTCTGGGCCTCGCCTTCCCTGACGGCCATCAGTTTAGTCGAATACGTGATTTTTGCGCCGCTGTTCGAAGAACTTGCGTTCCGTGGATTGCTGTTCGCAATTTTACGCCGCAAGTTCAGCTTTCTGCCGGCGGCGCTGATCAGCGCCGGCATCTTCGGCGTCGCCCATGGCTATGGAATAGTGGGATTGTTGAGTGTCTGTTGGAGTGGTCTGCTCTGGGCCTGGATCTACGAAAAGACCGGAAGTCTGCTGCCAGGCATTCTGGCTCACGCGATCAATAATTTGCTCGTCTGTCTTGCCGTCATGGCTCTGCTCCGCTAACAAACGGTGAAACTGGCTTCCAACGTCGTTCTCAACTCGCCCCAATCCTCAACGTACCCCTGAGGGCACGCCTCCGGTTGGATCTCGTCTGCGGCCTAGTTGGAAAGCCAGTTTGACCGTCCGCAAGACGAGGCACATGTATAGAGGCTCTATGTCAGCGCGTGCAGAGCAGCGTACAAGTCGGGATGTTGAAACCGGTAATCCAGCTCTGCTCGAAGTTTGGCGTTGCTGATTCGTTTTCCTGGTGAGGGATTTTCGTGTGCGGCCGCAGCAGTCACGCCCCATCGCTGCTGCGCCGTTGCGCAGATCTCATTCCAAATGTGAGGTTGGCCATCGCTGACGTTGTAGGCTTCGCCGGGCTTCCCTCTCTCGATCGCTGCCAGACAAATGGCAGCCAGGTCTTCCACATGGATCAAGTTCACGTATTTTCGTGAGGGGCCGACGCGGCCTTGCCTGATCCAATCCAGCGGGTTCCGCCCAGGTCCGTAGATTCCTGCCACACGGAGCACGATCGCGCCGCAGTCCTTTCGCAAGAACTCTTCTCCCTGCACACGCGGCTTGCTCAGGTCGATCGAGGCTGATTCGTCAGTCCAAGGCGGCGGGTATTCCTGAGATTCGCCGACTTCATATGCTGAGGTGCTACCGAGCACGACGAGGCGGTTGAATCGCGAGTGCTGAGTTTCGGCCCATCGCTGAACTGTCGTCAAGGGCGTGGCCGGAAAACACCAGACGAGATTAGCGCCCGCAGGAATGTTCGGCCAGGTCGAAGGCTGTTCCAAATCGAATGTGATGCGCTGTTCCGAAGGGATGCCTGCGAGATTGTCCAGGGGATTCCTGCTGGTGGCGTGGACCGTCCACCCCTGCGAGGTTCCCATTCTGTGCAGGACATGCCCTGTGTAGCCAGATCCCAACACAAGTAGCAGTGATGTCGCCTGTCTCGGCACGCAATATTCCTCTCATCCCTCAGGTTAGCCCATTTTTTCACAGTTGCATAAGTTGGTACAACTGTTGCTTTTGATAAGGAGCTCATAGGAAAATACACCGTATGAGATTTCTTATATCAGCACTGTCGATTATTGCCCTTGGGCTCGGACTCGTAGGCTGTCCAGGCAGTGGGGGCGGGGGCGGTGGGGACAGTGCACCAGCCTTTGCGGTATCGACGACCGCAGCCGATTTCGGTGTGGTTGGAAACGCCTATACTTCGCCCCTCGCGGTCACAGGAGGAACGCCACTTTATACATGGGCCGATGTCGCTGCGGCATTGCCCGCAGGACTTTCACTCGTTCCTGCGACCGGTGTCATTTCTGGTACACCGACGGCAACTACAGCATCAGCCTTCACAATAACTTTCCAGGTCACCGATTCCGCTGGAAGAACAGCAAACGGCCCTGTCACGTTGCGTATTCGGCCTCGTACCGATCGTGCATCGATCGACACTGCGGGCAGTTCAGTAGCCGGATCATCGAACACCGCACCTTCAATTAGTCGAACAAACGGGAGATTTATTGCTTTTTCCTCTACTGCCAACCTTGTGGCAGGGGTGACAGGAAATCAGGTATACGTTCATGACCGCAACACTGGTCAGCCTATTCTAATATCAAAAAGTAGCCTTGGGATTGCAGGTCTCGGAGGAGTCAGTAATGAGGCTTCCATTAGTGCAGATGGGCGCTTTATCGCCTTTGCATCCACTGCTGCGAACTTAGTTCCAGGTGTGAGTGGCCAGCAGATCTATCTTCACGATACGCAGCCGTCACCCAACGGGCTCACCACGTTGGTGTCCAAGGATGGGTCCGGCAGTTCGGCATCCGCTGGATCTTCAAATACATCGCCGACGATCAGCGCGGACGGCCGGTTCGTTGGCTTCGCCTCAAATGCGACAAATCTGGTGGCAACAGTAACCGGACAGCAAGTGTATCGACATGACACTCAGCCAAGCCCAAACGGTCAAAATGTTGTTGTTTCGCTCGATAGCGCAGATCAACCCGGGACGGGTGGAAACAGTATTGCTCCGTCGATTACTGCCAATGGAAGTTTCGTAGCTTTGTCTTCAACCGTTCCTCTCATTGCACCAGCGGCAGCCTCCGACGTATACGTGAGAGCAGTCCCGTAGAGCTTGGCTGCTCGGGCGTGCTAGCATGCTCTCCAGCATGCCGCCATCCCAATTCCATCCGCTTATCGCTGAATGGTTTTCCCAGCAGGTTGGTCATCCGACCGATGTTCAGGTGCAGGCCTGGCCGGCCATTCAATCGGGGACGGATGTTCTCGTTGCTGCGCCGACCGGCTCCGGCAAGACGTTCGCCGCCTTTCTCTCCTGTATCGATCATCTTTTCAAGCAAGCCATCGCGCGTGAGCTCGACGATCAGACGCAGGTGCTCTACGTCTCGCCGCTGAAAGCGCTCAGTAACGACATACAGAAAAACCTCCAACAGCCACTGGCTGAAATCGGTACCGCAGCCTTGTCAGCCGGGCTCTTGATGCCGGAACTCCGTGTACTGGTCCACACCGGTGATACGCCGATGACGGAGCGCCAGTAGATGCTCAAGCGGCCGCCCCATATTATCGTCACGACGCCGGAGTCATCTTGCTTGGTCCGCGTGTGCCAGCGGTGCCATCGAACTGCGCAGTGTTTCGTGGCGGGGTGGCGGTGCGAGCCATTCTCGGGTGGGAGGCTGCGGACAGACCGAACGAGCAGACTGAGTGGAGCGGACGGAACAATCAGGTCAGGCAGATGAGGTAGGAATAGCGAGCAGGGGGCAGCGGGCGCTTCGGACCACCCGTTCAGTGGTGCTTCCGCGAATCATGTCGAACAGGCTGGTCTGTCCTTCAGTCATCATGATGATCAGATCCACATCGAAATCCGCTCCTGCCGCTAAGATCCATTCGACGGGATCGCCCTTGGCGACGAGTGTGTTCCACGACCAGCCGGGGCGCTCAAGCTGATTAAATTTTGGGAGATCGGCCTCCTTCCCAATATGCACCAGCTCGAACAAGACAGTCTCGCTGCCCAGCGTGCTGGCCAGGTCTGCGGCAAGATCGATGGCCGGTTGCGGGTGCGGCGTATGGGCAACTGGGATCAACACTCGGGTCAGGTTCGTGCGGCCTGTCTCCGCTGAGACAAACCCCTCGACGCCTGACGGGACAAAAAGCGTTCTGGCATGGGTGCCACGAGCCAAGGGCTCGGCAACTGCCTGGTGCGTGAGCCGAGCGAAGCCTTCACGCTGGTGCGTAGACAGCACGAGCAGTTCTGTGGGGTGAGCTGTCAGCTGTTGGAGGATGGCGTCCGTCGTATTGGCTGCGACGGCGCGGATGCGTTTGATCTGGACACCCAATTTCGCAACATCGTCCTTTGAGCTGCCTTCCGGCAAGACCCCCCAGCGAGCGAGGAGTGGTCGGATGCGAGGGAAATCCTCAAAGCCTTCCCGCCCGACCGTGGGATCGACGTGCATCATCGTCAACTCCCCCTGCACGAGGCAGGTGAGCTTCAGGGCATGGGCGAACGCCGCCGCGTCTGTGGCGGAGAAATCAGTGGGATGAAAAATCCGGCGGAATGGCAGCATTGATACGTCGATCGTCGTGTAGGTTTCTAGTGAGCTAGCATCCGCAACTGTTGGAGCCGGGCTTGTTGATCGGACGTCATGAGCGTCTGGAACGCTCCCTGCGCGTTCGCCTGAAAGGCTGGTTGCTGGTCGTTCGACAGTCCCATAAGGGTGCCGAGCGATGTCAGATATTCTCCCTGTCCTCGCGCCAGGTCCTGTTCCACATTCGTCTGGTTCAAGGCTGTGAAGGCGGTGAGTTTGTGCTCGGGATTCAACATGCCGTCTTCGTTGAGCCAGGTGCGACCGGAGGTCGTGCCGGTGACGTTGGAGGTGGTATCCGTGGTCTGTTTGACCGTGGATTTGAGTGTGCAGCCTGCCGCTAACAACATGAGCACCGGTACGATGGCCCAAACAGTGACCCGTTTCATCATCTACCTCCTCGGTGTAGAAGGGAACGGCTCCCTTCATCGTTGACCGGCTCCACTATATCACAAGCGCACGAACCTACAGTATTCATGTCGGTTCGTCGCAAAATCGTTGAGCCGCGTCGCGCGCCCGGCGCACGAAGCCCGGGGGACAGGCTCCGCCGTCTTCGGCGGTGCCTGTCCCCAACAATACGGTGAGGGTTCGAGGAGCAAGCCCGTCGGACGAAGGCCCGTCGTAGCAGCGAACTGGTGATTGCCGCAGCAGCGCTCATGAACAATGCGGGTTCAGTTCAGCCGCATGTGTGCCGATAGGAGAGCTACGTGGTAGATGCACTGAGCCTATTCATCAAGGAGACGCCTCATGTCCGTCCAAGCTCTGACCCAAGTCGATCCGCAACAGTTCTTTCGCCTGCCGTCTGCACAGGCTACAGGGATTCAGCGATTGGATACCCAGGTCAGCGGGGTCGCGGTCTCCAACGACTTCACTGGGCGCCTGAGTGTCACGACGGCGGAAGGTGACACCATCACCCTCTCGGCGGATCTTGAATCGGACTTCCGTGCTGTGAACTATAAGTCCCATGCCGAAGGCGACGGCAAGACAGTGGATATTGAAGCGAAGTATGCCGAGTTTTCACTGAAGCAAAAATTCGGTGTGACGGTCGAAGGCGATCTGAACGAACAAGAGGTCAAGGATCTGGAGAAACTCTTCCGAAAAGTCGCCAACATCTTCAAACAATACTTGAACGGGCATGATGACGAAGCGCTCGCCAAGACGGCAAAGCTGGCCGAGCGGTTTGGAAGATTGTCCTCTCTCTCAGGTTTAGATCTCAATGTGGATGTGGAACGGTCCGTTACGATCTTTGCTGCGCAGGTTGTTTCGGAGGCGACCAGTCAACCAACGCTGCCGGCGGGCCAGCAATCGCAGACACCTGCTACGACGTCTCACACAGCTACCCCGGGTGTGGCGCCCTCGACGGCTGCGGCGATCCCGCAACCGTCAACTGGTACTACGGCGCCCACCCAGCCTTCGCCTGACGCGGCGGCTCCGGCATCGAACACGGCGACTCATCTCGTCGCACCGGTGCAGGCTGCGTCGCAATCGAAATCTCTCGTGCAGCAAGTTTTGGACGCGCTGAAAGATACGAGGGTCGAATCTCACAAAGTCCACAAATATCTGCCGGACTTTCTCAAGAAGTTGCGCGAGGATTTGCGTGACGAACTGCGCGGCACTCGTGAACAGACCACTCAGACTCCCACCACCGGACCATCAGAGTCCCCTGCTACCACGGTGAGCGGCGCGTTGTTCGCCTATCACGCCGTTAGTTTGACGTCGGTGTCTCTCTCCATTAGAACCTAGAGCAACAGCGTCAGCCGCAAGGTTGGCGTCAAGCAAGGCACGGCGAGGCGTGGTAATTCCACGCCTCGCCGTTGTCGTTTCAGTTCGCCCATAACCGCCGATACCACTGCTTTTCGATCGGGGCTGATGCGGTCTCGATGTGCATCGTCCGGCGAATGTCGCCGATGTTCCAGCCGGTCAGCGTCGCCAGCGTCTGCGCTTCCTTCTCATAGCGATCACGGAGCTGTTCCCGGTAGGCCGCCGCCGCCGGGCATTCATCGGTTCCCATCCAGGGATGGCGAAGGATGTAACGGGCCTGGAAGTTGCCTCGATCTGATGTCTCCTGGAACGTCAAATCTTCCGGGAAGTGCGCCACATCGTAGCGAACGTGCAGTCTAGTCAGAAACACGTTCTGCGCCTGAACCATACCCTTTCCCATCCGCCCATTCTGATCCTGCCAGAATACGCCCAGTCCACGCAGCTCCTCCGATGAGAGAGGATTGGCTGCGCAGGGATCGCACCAGTTCATATCCCAGGCATATTCCATAAACACGCCGCGTTCATTCTCGCGTTTCACTTGCTGCGTGAAGAGATCACGATAGAAGTCACCGAACTTGTCTTTCACATAGAGCGGGAGCTCCTGTGCCTCTGGCAGACGCACGGTGCGATAGTTCGTCGTTTCGACCCGTCCCTGCTTGGTCAGGAAATAGATGAAGAGTTCCTGCGCCCCGTCCGCGTTGACGGTGCCCAGGCGGATCGGCAGCATGAACTTCGGCGACTCGAACGCGATCTGGAGCGGCCGCAGATGTGTCAGTCCCAGCTTTGCTTGCTCGCCCAGGTTCACCTTGGCGACGAAGAACTTCATGTTCTGTTTCAGATAGCTGTGCAGCACGGATGAGGCCCCGTTCGGAATCCGATAGCCGTTTTCCGTTAGCCAGCTTTCGAGGCCGTGACTTTCCTTGGCCGAGAGAATCAGGATGTCGTACTCGCTCACGGTATATTGCGCTTCGACGGTCACGCCGAGTGCGGCAGCTCGTTGGGCTTGGGCGGAAGCCGGCGCCATACTCTTTGCGGCGTCCATGCTGCGGCGTTCCATCAATTCGTAGCGCATGCAGGGGTTCTCATCGAAGTATTCCACCAGCCGCGGCGCCGAATAATCGGCCAGGTGTTTGAGCAGCGCCGGATCACCAATATGGATCTGTTCTTTCTCCAAGATTGTCGGCACCGGCACGATCATGGCGAACTCCTTCACCTCGCCTTTGAAGTCGTTCGCCATCGTGATGACGGTCTTGCTGTCGTGGCGGGCGATCGCCACTTCGGACGCCTTGTTGAACAGTTTCGTGTCGGCCTTCCCGACATAGAAGCCGCAAAAGGCTGAGGCGGAGCCGCTCCAGATGAGCAGGCCCATGAAGATGGTGAGGGTGGGAACGAGCATGCGTCTCATAAGAACCTCCTTTGTTGGTGAACAGACAGGGACAGTGGAACAAGCACAGGGTCGGTCACGGTTGTGGATGATTGGCCGCTTGACGGGTTGGCCCAGTCGTACCGCAAACCAGGAAGTAGACGGTCGAGCAACGGAATCAGCGGGGCACAGGCGATCAATCCCCAGAGCGGGCCGTTGGGACGAAACAGGCCGAACTGCACGTAGAGGGCTGCGAGCGCGACGATGAGCGCATAGACGATCCGGCCCGTTCTGGAATCGGGCGTCGTCTTCGGGTCCGAGATCATGAAGAAGGCAAAGATGAGCAGCGCGCCGCTCTCAATCTGATGCAGCGGGATCGTCAGCGGATCGCCAAGCCAGAGCGCCCGCGCAATCAGCAGGCCGACGTAGAAGACGAGAAAGATGAGCGTCACATCCGCCCGCGCCGCGCGGGTAACAACCAGACTGCCCAGGCAGGCGATCAGAAAGCCGAACCAGGCCACTTGTCCCCATTGTCCAGGTGAGATCCAGCCGATCCCGCTGGCGAGCATGACGACCAGCGCCAAGTTGGTTGCATTAAAGGGGTGCTTGTCCTTCCACCGAATGACGAACTTACTGCCAATCGCGATGAAGGCCGCCAATGCGGCAACCGGAAGATCGTTGGTGCGCAGAAGGAGGCAGAGGGAGAGGGCGGAGATGAGTGGGCTGCGGGGATCGAATGAAGGCAGGTTGAAGTAGCGCGTGCCGGCATATTGGGTCAGTAGGGCCGTCCCGAGCGTGATGGCAATCTGCCAGGGCGAGACATCGAAACGCAGCCAGAGTAGTCCATAGAGGAGCAGGGTGCTGAGGCTGGCGATTTGATAGAGGCGGGGGTCGAGAGAAGAAAGCTGGGCTTTGAGTCGATCTAGGCTCATTCGGCACCTCGTGAGTAGAAGGGCTAACGGTTCCTACTCACGATATGGCGCCAGGGAGAGAATCCTTTCAGGGGGGAAGGTGGGGGAGCAGCCAAACCGTTCTTCTTGCTCGCAGAAATGGGAGTGAGAGCAGCACCTACGCTAGTCTCTTGCTCCCGGAGCAGAGGAGGGGATGGAGCCTGATGATCTTCTGTGCTCGCGCAACACGTGGCCTGAGAAGGAGAGGCGCGAGGCGACTGGATAGTCTCTGTGCTCGCGGAACGCGCAATAAAAACGTGCTCGTTCGACGCGCACAGTTGAGACTATGCCAGCCGCCTCGATGGAGACAGAGCGATGGGGAATGGCGCGCGCGGTGGGAGACCATGCAACCCCCTGGCTTGAACGGGAACGAGCAAACTTGGAGGCCTGTCGGCTTGCATGACTCTCATGGAGCCGTGCTTGACAGAGATTAAGCGCGCAATGATATTGTTGGCAACTTTAATTCGACAGGGATCAGTAGGACACTAGGAACGGACTGTGAGTGGCAGGGTTTTCCTCGCTGATTACTAATAATAGCGGGGTTACTAGGAATCATGGACATCTTTGAGGAATATCCTAATAGCATTTTTCTCAAAGAGCTTCCCGATGATTCAAACTTCTTCCCTCGGCGTCAAAGGATTACGGAACTGTTTCGGTATCTTGACGGCCTAGAAGATCCACATTTCGAGCAAGGACTTGACCAGGACCCACATGCTCGATTGTGGGAAATGATGTTGGCGAAAATTTTGAAATCCGAGGGATATAAACCGACGAGCGCAGATCATGGACCAGATTTTGTCGTCGAAAAAGACGGGAAGAGGGTTTTCATAGAGGCCGTTTGTCCCGGGCCGGGGAATGAAGATAATCCCAATTCGGTTCCGCCGATAGTTTATGGGGCCTCCATAGCTCAGGATGTTCCTGTAGACCAGATCGTTTTGCGTATCTGCAGCGCACTTGATGAGAAAAAGCGGAAATTTACTCAGTACCTCATCCAAGGAATCGTATCAAGGAACGACATCTGCGTTATCGCTGTTAACTTATCGAAAATCGATCGCGCTTCAGGGTCATGGCCACCAGTAATTATGAGAGCAACACACGGTCTAGGAAGTCCGTATGTAATCTTTGGCCATGGCGAAGGGGTTGTCGGCGAAGGTATCAAGGCCAATAAGAGCATCCAGAAAATCAATGGAGAGGCGATCGATACTTCGTTCTGCCTGTCCGATGACAATAGCTTGATCTCGGCGGTGTTTTATTCTGGCTGTTCGTGTTTTTCTTTCCCGTTCGACCTATATGAGGAATCGATGTTAATACACAACTCGAAAGCCCGTATGCCGCTCCCTCTGGGATTTATCAAACGAGTAGAAGACATCTGGACAATATGCTCCGATGACAGGTTACAGTGGCGGGCATACAGACTGAGGTGGAAAAAGGTTCTAGAGGGGAACTAATTCCCTCCTGTAGAGGTAATAGATGGCAAATGGGGTTGGGAGTCTTTCTCTCAGGGTAGAAGTCCAGAAATGGTTCCCACTCCCTTTATTTTCGCCTGTTAGCGCACTGCCCTAGCTCTGGGTGGCGTTATCCTGATCAGTGGCCCAACGCATGTTCGACTTGGAGAGAGACCGCTCAGGATGGAGCAGGCATTGATAGTTGTACTTGATGGTAGGCGGAGCGTGTTCATCCCACAACTGTTCAAAGAGTCGGTCAAAGTCAGCAGTAAAGCCTGGATGTTTTTTATCTAAAAGCTGTCGAATGGCCGTGAGTGCAATCGAGGTGTTCGACATTTCAACCGCGAGTGATTTGAGCAAGGTGTCGAATCGCTTTTCGTCCATGTTGATGTCTCCTTGTGAATGAGATTTGAGCTTGTGTCTTGCTATCACACATTTGGCCGGTCGATCTTAGTCTTCCAGCGCTGCGTATTCCACGTCATCCTCCACGTATATCATGACGGGCTTTCGTCCGGGCACGCGGTAGGGTGGACCGGCTTTGTAACGCGGACATCCTCGCGGGCTGTAACAGTCAGAGAAGTGGAGCCAGGCACGAGTATTAACTTGAAATCTCTTTTGTCCATGCCCTTGGAATTCCGAGTTTCGACTTGGCACAGTGGGCTGTTGCACGGGCTGGTTGGGTCGGACCTCTTGCCATCGATGTCCTTCCAGTACGAGTAGACCCTACGGTAATATATTCGATGCATCCTTGATCTTTTTCCACTGGGCCTTGCCGGTGCTGCCCATGTCAGGTATTGGAGCGTCTCGCATGGAGAGCTATTACGCCATTCTGGAAATTGAGGAATCAGCGACGCCTGAAGAGATCAAGCAGGCCTATCGACTCATGCTAGAAGTCTGGCATCCCGACCGCTTTCACCATAAGCCTAAGCTTCTTGCAAAGGCAGAGGAGAAGGCCGGGAAAATCAACAAGGCCTTCGAGACACTCAGTATCCCGGAAATGAGAGAACGATATGATGCATGGCTACGTGCCAACCGTCACTGGGGTGTGCTGACTGCTGGGACCGTGACATGCCCTTCCTGCCAGACATCGTTTCCCTCCAATCCCGAGCGAAGTGAGAAACGGGAGTTTCGTCCGGAGCAGCATCGATCTCGAAAAGATTCCGAACACGCTGCCGGTGCGCCTCATGACAAGGAGTGGTTCACCCCTATCCGAATGGGCATGTTGGCCCTGGGCGTAGTAGTTTCCATAGTCGCCGTGTTCGTGATTACAAAACCATCGAAAGTCATTGTGTCCTACAAACCTGCTCGGGCAGTTGAACAGGAGACACTCCCGAGGAATGAACCATCAGGACTCAAAGAAGAAGAACAGATTCGCCAGGCCGCGGCTGTGCGGGATGGTGCGTCCAGCAGACTGGCTCAGCCGGATGGTAGGGAGATGCGCACGAGGAATGTGCCAAGGACAGACGCCCAACAGGAGCGGGGTCAACTCGAATCCATGCAGCGACTGATGGCACAGGCTCCTGGGCGTACGCCTGCCGCCCCAGCGGACAGTATCTCAGCCGTCGATCTGCAACAACTCAAGATGCGGGGTGCCCAGGGCAATGTCATGGCGCAGAATCAGCTTGGGCAGCTGTACGACAGCGGGCGGCGGGGCGTGCAGCAGGACTATGTGCTGGCGCAGGGATGGTACGAGAAAGCCGCTGCCCAGGGCAACGGGTGGGCGCAGAACCAACTCGGGCAGATGTATGCCGATGGGCGAGGTGTGCCACAGGATTATCAGAAGGCACGACAGTGGTTGGAGCAAGCGGCAGTTCAAGGTGTTGCGCAGGCGCAGTACAACCTTGGGCAGCTGTATGCCAACGGGCGGGGTGTGCCGCAGGATTACCCGACGGCACGGGGCTGGTACGAGAAAGCTGCCGCTCAGGGCAATGTGTGGGCCCAGGCTCAGCTCGGGCAGCTGTATGCCAACGGGCGGGGTGTGCCGAAGGACAATACGATGGCGCGGGGATGGTATGGGAAAGCTGCCGCCCAGGGCAATGTGTGGGCCCAGGCCCAGCTCGCGTTGTTGTAGTCGGCAGACCGGCGAGTCTATTTGGTTGTCTGGTCTGTCTGGTTCGTCTCATGAACTAAACAAACCAGACAGACTGAACAGACCAGACGAACCAAATAGACTGGTGGACTGTTCCAGCATCCCGCTCATGGAACGATGCCGATTCATATATCATGCTCACCGGCGCTGCGGATATCGTGTAAACGTCTTTGCACCGCCGCGACAATCGCAGTGGAATTTGCGGGCCAGTTTTGCGTAATATGACTGGTCAGTATGCTCAATACCTGGGTGTCTAACATTGGAGGATGTGCACAATGACCACACGTTTTATTGGATTGATGACCGCTGCGCTAGCGTGCACATTCTTTGTTGCGGCATGCGATACGAAAAAGCCACCAACGGCCGCGTGTGTTGAGGCTGCACGTTTATATGCAGAAGCGCTAGAAGTGAACACGCTTGCCCCTTCCGGCGAGAAAGTAGAGGGAGTGGCCGTTCGAGAACAAGCCTTGAAGGCGATAGAGGATCGGAAGGTCCAAGCGTGTGGAGAGTAAATGGAGAGTTGGGTCCCTTGCAGCCATAGATAGAACGATACCGATTCGTCTAGCACCCAATCTAGCGCTATGGGTCCCGTTCGGAGGTGAGTGAACAGGCGCAAAAAAAATTACGAATCAGTCTTCAGTCTGACTGAGCATGCCATGCCGGACTGTGTATTCAATAGCCAGGCGGAAAAAAAAGGGGCGTGCCGTGAGACACGCCCCCTGAACTCATGCCCGTCAGCAGACCGCGACGGTTACTTCAAGGCATCAATACCCGCGCCGAAGTTAATGTGAAACGCCGCGCCATTCATCACTAGCGCTGGGACTGACTTGACCCCGGCCGCTTCCGCTTCTTTTACCCGCCCCTTGTTCGTGCCGAGATGGACGTTCTCCACGGTGTATTTCGCCGGATCAAGGGCGTTGGCGACGCTCTGCTCAGCTGCGACGCACACTGGACAACCTGCGTGGTAGAAAATCGCTTTCGTTTTCATCGTAATCCCCCTTCAAATGTGATGGTTCTGTGTCCTGTAGCCCTAACCCAGACAGAATAGAAGCCAAGCTCAGGCTAACAGGCACGTTTCGGTTCCCTGGTCACCTAGCGAGTAAAGTACCACAAGGCAGGCAATAAGAAAACCCCCGCCTCGGGGCGCGGCTTCTCTCAGCCGCTCGAAGAGGTGCCGGGTTCCAAGTAGTCGGTCTCGATCCTGCGGTCCGTGGCTGCAGGTATCGCCAGGCCCGGCGCGTTGGAACAGCATCTCGTAGGCATTTCCACCACAGTGCTGTCCGGGCGGTTCCGGACACTGACCGCCTATCGGCCGAGGGCAATATCGACTGCGATCTGAGCGGTTGTGGATGGATCGTGATTGACGACGTAGGTGGCGTGTTCTTGTGAGCCGGTTCGGTTGCTTGTGATGATGGACTCTTGGAGTTGATCGGGAGAGAACCGGTCGAACATGGTGGCTTCTTGGCTCGTGACGGGGTCGAATGGGGATCGGGAAAGACGGGCTGTGAGAGTGATGGGCCGGCTCTCCATAGGCAAAGGAATGTGTTGTCTCTGTCTAGTGGTCATCTTCAGAGCAATCTGACCGGCTTCTTTCTCGGGCCAGTGCAGTTGCGGCGTTGAAGAACCAACCGTCTTCCAGACTTGCAGATAGGCGTCTTGATTGGCCTCCACGGTGAGAAACATCGGCTGCATATTTCTTGACACCGTCGCCGCATCCACTTCTCGCTCCTGTCCATCGGCTCCACGAATGACAAAGCTGTAGCGGAGTCCGAGAGGTTTGAGTTGGGCGACGGTGCCCGCTGCTTTGCCTGGCTGTGAAGACCCTTCCAGTTTTCGTTCAAGACGGTTCTCTTGCGGTGCTGACTCTGTAAGGGGCTTCATGGCTCGTTCTTTGTCTGGAGCCATCCTGCCCCTGTCGGCGCGCGCTGACTGTCCGGCATAAAAGAGTGCACGGGCACTGACTGTCGGTGCGACGGCACCGACGGCTAGGCCGCCAGCCGGTGCCACCATCTGGTTAGACTCCGGCGTGGCTGCTGGTTGTGTGGAACGTGCCGCGAGTTTCTGATCTGCCTGCGAGGTTACTTCCTCCGCAGACTTGCTGAACCCAGCCACGGGCGCGCTGCTTTGTCTCCTGGTTTCATCCTGTTCGTTTTGCTGCAATGCGTCGTCACGCATGGCAGTAGATGTGCGCCGTTCCTCAGGCTTTGACGGCGCAGGTTGTTCTCGCTTGGCCAGCTTGTCGATCAAGGTGTCTTTCTTCGGAAGGTCGATCGCTGGGACTACGTTCTCTTGAGCGTTCGCCTTCGGCTCAACGGCGTGAGGCGTCGGTTGCGACACTGGCTTTGCGTCTTCGGTTGCCACCGATTGCGCTGCTTGTCTCAGACTGTCCTGATACATCCTGACGCCCAACACTACTGCGAGAGCCGCTGCCGCAAGGCCGCCGGCGAAGGCGAGGCTTGCTGGACGGCGGAACCAATCCAGCCATGACAGAGAACCGCCGGCGTCTGAGGCCCTCTTCTGCTCCAATGCAGTGAGGAGTCTGCGGCGTACGTCCGGATCGGAGAGCAATTCTTTCAAGGCCTGCTCATCGGCTAGCGCATTGAACAACTGTTGGTCTTGAAGCGCGGCGGTATAGAGCGCCTGCTTTTCCTCCGGCGTCAGCGTATCGGCTGCGAATCCACCCAGCAATTTTTCGAGGTCGTGATCAGACATCGTTCTTTCTCTTTTGTACGCTTCCACCCAGGAGTGGCAAGCAGACTGGGCCTACTGCGCGCATCGGACGAGCACTGTCTTATCGTGCGCGTTCTGCGAGCAAAGGGCGAGTCTGCCTGTCACTCCCACTTTCACTCCCATGATCCACCCATCAAGCGTAAGAGCTGCTTTCTGCATCGTAGGTCCCAGGTGTAAATCGTATTGATCGACGTTTGATTCATGAGTGTCTGAATCTCGGGAAAGCTCTTGCCTTCCAGCTTCCACTTGAAGAGTTCGCGGCAGCGCTCGCCGAGTTGTGTGATTGCGGCGAGCAGCCGATCGACGCGCTGCTTCTGGTCAAGCTGGGTGGCCGGATCGTCGCCAGGATCGGCCAGCGGAAGGTCGTCAACCGATTCCTGATTATACTCGCCTCGTCTAAGCGACTTACGATGGGCGTCTAGCATCTTGAACCGCAGGACTTGAAATGCAAGGGGAACCAATTCGGTCAGCTCTATCACATGCGCATACTTCTCATGGAGGACTACCAGCACCTCTTGAGCCAGATCCTCGGCCTGTGCCCTCGATACACGTAATGTCGCGAAAGCGAGAATCCTTTCTCTGAGGCTTGCAAGTAGCTGGTCTCGATCCATAGTGCCGCGGGAACGTTACAACTTGGGTCGGGAGTCTGTTCGAGTAATGCCATTCTACTGCGGCACATGATCTGCTGGCATCTGCGTCGTTCTCGGCCCGAACAAATCCTCAACGTATTCCAGCGAATACGCCTCCGGTTTATTCGAGCCTTGCGCCGCTCATCTACCAGCGTCTCCTTCTCCTCGCTACGAAGCGATTACTCGGACAGACCCCTAGCCACAATGTCGCCCAGTGATCGAAAGCCGAGTCCCAATCCTCGGCAGACGGCCACTTGCCGATCGAAACGATTCTTCGTGCGGATCATCTTTGCCAGGCTGCCAAGTCCCACGCGCCCCCATGCTGCAATATGGAACACAGACAGGGGATAGTCAGTGCCGAAGAGAAGCCGCTCATGGATCTCCGGGTACTGGCGCAAGTGCAGCAGCATTCGCAAGCGATTCGGCAGCGTCAGCGCGGAGATGTCGGCATAGAAGTTGGGATAGCGCGTGGAAAAATCCCGCAGCGTCGGGAGGAATTTCTCGTAGAGGATCAGTCCGTAGCTACAGGCATGGGCCGCAATGACGGTGGTACCTTCATCCAGCGGTACGCGAAGCCGGTCAGGATCGCCGACCGACTGGTCTTTGCCGATCAAGCTGAACTCATACCCGACGTGACTGAGAAAAGGCAGTTTCCGTTCGGCCAGCGCTCGGTAGAATGCTTTGTAGTTTAGATTGGCCGGGTCGAACTGTTCCGCATTCGGCAACGCTTTCACGAGGACCGCGCCGGCATCGGCGCAACGATGCACTTCATCGATCGCATCTCGTCGCTGTGGATTGATTGATACGCCCGCAAGCAGCTCATCGGGATGGGCCCGCGCGGCCTTGAGCACATAGTCGTTGCTGATGAGAAAATCCGTGTGTGCCTGATCGAGCCGGCCATGCTGGTCGTAGACCCCATCCATACCGAGTAGCACAGCCTTCTGGACGTGACGCGACGCGCGCAACTCGGCGAGCAGATCGTCGAGGTATTTCCGATTGGCTTCGCGTGGCTTGTCGGGCGAGAGGCTGTGCTTCCACAAGAGGTAGCGAAACAGCGGGCTTCGTAACATCTTCGGGGAGATGTAGCAGCCGTTATCGCCGTCCGGTAGAGCGGCTAAGTGAACATGGCAGTCGATCAGGATTTTTTCGACCATTATGCGGCGCTACGCATCATCGGTGACATCTCGCTTCTATCACCTCACCCCTTACTCCTCACGCCGCGCGTCTTTTGCAAGATGTTCCATGGCGATTCGTTTCAGGTTCCGCAGATCCATTTTCCCGGTGCCCAACGTCGGCAGGGCGTTGACTTTGATGAAATTCGTGCGTGGTGGAATGTAGAGGTTGGGAAGTCCATTGATAGCGAGCTTCGCAACAATATCAGGGATGCGCGCCTCGTCGAGTGTGTGCAGCACCGCGAGTTGCTCGCCCTTGCGTTCGTCCGGAATGCCGGTGACGGCGAAGACTTGCATGTCGGCGCCGGCGGCCTGCTGTAGCGCGTCTTCGACGCGGCCATGCGGGACCATTTCACCGCCGATCTTCGAGAAGCGCGAGAGCCGGTCGGTGATCGTCAGGAATCCATCCTCGTCCAAGGTCGCAATGTCGCCGGTGATGTACCAGCCGTCGCGCAGGGCGTTGGCTGTCAGATCTTCCCGTTCGAGGTAGCCTTTCATGACGTTCGGACCCCTGACCAGCAACATGCCTGGCGTACCGGGCGGCAGTGGCGCAAAGCTGTCGGGGTCGACGATTTGCACAGACACGCCGGGCAGCGGTTGGCCGACAGTGCCCCGCCGTGAAGCCGGTTGGTAGTATCCGGCGGCCCGGAAGTCCGGACAATTGACGGCGACGACGGGAGCGCATTCGGTGATGCCGTAGCCTTCGATGGGGGCGATGCCGAACCGATCTTCAAATGCCTGCGCGAGCCTGGACGGAAGTTTCTCAGCGCCGGTCAGGACCACGCGCAGCGAGCTGAATTGCTCCGGGGTACAACGCCGCAGATACAGTTGGAGAAAGGTCGGCGTGGTGACGAGAAATGTGATGCGGTAGCGGCGCACGAGTTCGCCGATGGCGGCGACATCGAGCGGGGAGGGATGAAAGACCAAGCCTGCATTGTTGAACATGACGAACCAGAAGACGAGATAGCCGAATGAGTGGAAGAAAGGAAGAATTCCGAGGACTCGCTCGTCTTGGTAGAGATGGAGCACCTGGCCGGCTCCCTGAGCATTGGCGTCGACGTTGAAGTGAGACAGCATGACGCCTTTCGGCTCCCCCGTACTGCCACTGCTGAAAATGATGCTGGCCAGGTCGTCCATGGTCAGCGGAGTGTGTTGCCCGCAGGCCAGTTCGATTAGCCGCGCAGGGGCGCAGAGGGCGAGGAGACTCGCGAGGAGTTTCTGCCCTGTGCCGATGGTGCGGGCGACGTCCTCCAGCCAGATAATCGACGGCCCGTCCGGCAGATCCAACTTGGCCTTCTCGACAAAGCCCCGGCTAGTGACGATCGTGCGAAGGCCGGCGAGTCGCACGGCGGCTTCGAGACCGGACTTGCCGACCGTGTAGTTCAGGTTCACGCTGGTTTTCCCGCAGAGTGGCGCAGCCACGTTGACCAACGCGCCGGCGACGGTCGGCGGGAGGAGGATGCCGACATGCCGTTGGTCTTCCCACTGCCGTCGGAGCGCTTTGGCCAGCACGATGGACCCGATCAGGGCTTGGAGCGACGATACGTGTGGGCGGGTGTGATCTGCCATGGCGAAGCGAAAGGGATGCCTCCTCATGGCATGAATGAATTCACGGTGCAGCGGGCGGCGATAGGATTTACGCAGGCGCCAAGCCGCTTCTCCGAGTGTGCGAACTGCGTCGCGGAGCGCGTGCGCCGGCGTGTCCGATGGCAGTGGCGCGCCGAAGGATACGGAGACCGGATAGGGAATACGTTCAGGCCATTTCGTAAGGAAACGCCCGCCCTCAAAGCTGAAGATGCTGCCCCACAGGCGATCCAAGTGTGTGGGGATGACCGGCACCTGCCGTCCTTTCACAATCCGTTCGAAGCCGCGACGGAACGGCAGCAGCGTTCCGGTGCGGGTGATCTGTCCTTCGGGGAAGATGCACACGATCTCTCCGTCGTCGAGTGCCTGACCCGCGCTGCGCAGCGCCCGGAGGATGATGCGGGGGCCGTCCCCCGACGCGATCGGGATGACCCTCATGGCGGTCATCAACCATTTTAAAAACGGGTGCGTCGCATAGGCGGCATCCACCACGAAACGTATGGGCCGATCGACGCTGGCCATGAGCAAGAAGCCATCGACAAACGACGTATGGTTCGGGACGAGCAGTGCCCCGCCGGATTGGGGAACATGCTGCTGGCCGACAACGCGGAGGCGATAGAGCGTGTTCGTACAGATGACGAGCAAGAGCCGCAGGAACACATCGGGCATCAGCCAGAGGGCCCACAGCGTGCCGCCTATGGTCACTCCGGCGGTGACGAGGAAAATATTGCTCGTCGAGAAACCGGCATTGGCGAGCGAGCCGCCGGCGAGCGATCCCAATAGAATTCCGGTAAAGACGCAGGTGTTGGAAAATGAGATGACAGCGCCTCGCCGGTCGGGCGGCGACCTCCATTGAAGAATGGCGTTCAGCGGCACGAAGGTGAAGGAGCAGGAGACTCCGAGGAGGCCCAATACCAGAAACGTTCCGAATAATGGTGGGGTCAGTGCACCGAGCAAGGACAGTGCGATGGACGCGCCCATGGCTCCCAGCGGAACTAATCCGTATTCAATTCGGTTTTTAGACAATCGCCCGACCAGTATGGCGCCGACGCCGATACCGACGGACAACAGCATGAGCGGGAGCCCCGACTTCGCATCCGAGAGATGCAGCACGGCTTTGGCATAGACGAGAATGTTCTGGGCGAAGAGGCTCGCGATCGTCCAGAAAAATATTTCTCCGGGAATGGCAAGGCGCAGCAGGCGTTCTGTTTGAATGGCAGCCCAGGCAACGCGGATCGTCGAGCCCACGCCGCCGGTCGTGCGGGCGGGCGCGACGTGGGGAACGGTGAAGGCTGCAACCAGTCCGGCGACCGACAAGGCGGCCAAGGCAAAGGGTGCCATCCAGAGTTGGTCACCGGCGGTCTGCAAGAGAAAGCCTCCGGCTGCCGTGCCCGTCAGGATCGCGGCAAAGGTCCAGACCTCCAACAGGCCGTTGCCGGCGGCGAGGCGTTCATGCGGAATCAATTCGGGGAGAATGCCGTATTTCGACGGGCCGAAGAGCGCGCTGTGCACGCCCATCCCACATAAGACGATCAACGGCAGGGTGCCGCCGGCGGGGTTCAGCCAGAGTGCCACAGTGCCGGCGCTCATGAGGAATACTTCGACGATTTTGATCGCGATGATGACCGTGCGTTTGCTCAAGCGATCGGCTAAGGTGCCGCCGACCAACGACAGCAACATCAGCGGCAAAGTGAAGATGATGAACGTGATCGCTGTCTGTGTCTGTGCCGCAGTTTCCATCTCAGGCCCCGGCGCCATCTGCGCGGTGGCTTGCCGGATGGCCAGCAAGGCCACCATGAGTTTCCAGGCGTTGTCGTTGAACGCGCCGAAGAATTGCGCAATGAGGAGGCCGCGGAGGGGATGTAATGGGGTATTGGTCATGGGCGAAGACATGTGTCGTGCTCTTTCTTCCGCTAATATGCGGAAAAGTTGTCGAAATATCAAAGGAAACGAAGAGACGTTTAGTTGACAAGCGATGGAGAGTTGATAGGTTGATGTCAAGTTATGAACCTGAATGTATCGTTCATGTGCATAAAGACTGAGGAGAGACAATGATTACCCGAAGACAATTCCTGAAGTTGGCTGGTGCCGCGGCAGTCATGCCCTGGGGCTGTGCTCAGTTGGTGACGCATCCGTCTGGTATTCTTCTCAACGATGTGCACTCGGGACTGAATCCGACGACCGTTCGTGACGTGATTCCTGTGCGATCGTCCGAGGACATCCAGCGGGTTATTGAACGTGCGATGCGAGAGGAGCGAGGTGTGTCAGTGGCTGGGGGGCGCCATGCGATGGGAGCCCAGCAGTTCGGCACGGACACCCTGCATGTGGATACCAGGTCGTTCAACCGAGTGCTGAATTTCGATCCTCGTTCTGGACTGATCGAGGTGGAAGCCGGCATGCAGTGGCCGGAGTTGATCCAGGCGTCCCTGAC
>JAYTTD010000090.1:0-139361 GCA_043745235.1 Nitrospira sp.
CAGCCGCTGGTTGGCCTGCGTCCGTGCGCTGGTCTCCCGTCGCTGCCAGGCATAGAAGCCGCTCCGACTCACGTGCAGTACGGCGCACATGCGGGTCAGTCGAAACTCCTGCTGATGCCGCTGCATAAACCCGTACTTCACCGCATATCCTTGGCGAAGTACGCCGCCGCTTTTTTTAAAATATCCCGCTCCTCCGTGACCCGTGCAAGTTCACGCGTCAGCCGAGTCAGCTCGGTGGTGCGTGCCTTGCGGGCTCCGGAACCGGGGAACGCCCCTGCGCCGCGGGCCTGGAATTCCCGCTGCCATTTATACAGTTGATTGCGCCGGACCCCTAACTCGCGGGCCAGCTCGGAGGCAGGGCGACTCCCGCTGTCGAGCAACTGGACGGCTTCACGTTTAAACTCGGCCGTGAACTGCTTGCGTGCACCCATTGGACACCTCCTCGGGGAATCCTGTCCCCGTTCAAAGGTGTCTGTCAAATCCGGGCCACCTCATTGCTTGACTTTGCACCTCGCTGGACCGAATGAACCGCTCACCACAGTTGCCGCGCGATTGAGCCTATCGGTGTCACGCATTTCGACAATCCAAGCCGCCATCAAATCACGCCCCTCACTCCCACAACAGTAGCTGGCGATCGAAGAGTGCGAAGTCAAGCAATGACCCCACAGGGTGACCCGACGGAAAGCACGCGCATAAATTGAAGGTTAGGAAGGAAGATCTGATACGCTATCAGCGGGCTCACTTGACCATGACATACAACGTCAACAACACGATCCCGAAGACGGCGATTAACACGACCCACTTGAACGATTTCTTGACCTCGGCCTCCATGTCCTGTCTAGCCTTATCAAATAGATCCATAAGCCACCTCCTAGTCTATGGTGCGGGAGCGGAGAGACGGAAACGGTGGCAGGAAACGTTTTCAGCCTTGAGGACCGCTCTGCTGCCTTGAGGCATTACCTTTGCTCTAGACAACATAACCGGCCACTCCCCACCTTTACCGCAACGGCTCCAACGGCACGTTATACGCCCGCGATTCCCAGAAGTTTCCAGGTTTTCCTGCCCGTGTCACGGCCGCTCTCTCCACTTCTGCCACTCCCACGGGGGGACTGGGTATTGGTCTGCCCACAAGCCCCGTTTGCCGGTTCTCGCCGCAGATTCGAGCCGCTTCATCTCCCTGTCCATTGGCGCATTCTTTGGATACCACCAACACCAACCCCCTTTGACCAGCTCATGATTGACGTTGCTGCCATCGGAGAGAAACACATTGGCCAGCGTGCGCCGGTCTTTGTCCTTGCCGTGCGTGTGGAGCGTGACGTCCTTCCCAAAGACAAGGGCAGATGCGGCTTGCTTGGCCTTCTCCCCGAATGGTTGGCGTTGTTCCGGGCAGTCGATCCCGCTGAGGCGGATGCGTTCAGGGCGTTTGTTGTGGAGGACTTCAATCGTGTCACCCTCAAGGACACCGACCACCTGGCCGGTGAACTCGCCGGCCATGGCAGACACGGCAAGCCACAGGGTCAAGAGCACCGCGAAGAGAAAGAGCATAGGCCCTCATCCTAGCAGGCTTCGTAGCCCCTGACGAGGGGTTCATGGTCGGGTTCATGCCAAGGATAAAGAGTCGAGAATCTTTGTTTGGTGTCACGCGAAGGCTTGGGAGGTCTTGTACTCCAACATTCTTGATGCGATCAGCCCGTCAGCGACAAGCCTCACCGCTCCTTACTCAATATGGGGGCTTCCCCATGCTTCACGAGTATCTGGTTGTTGATAAAGACCATGGCCCAAGACTGCAATTCTGACCATTCCTTGCAGGATGTGGGCTAATCGCTCGACCGAGGACGCCCCCTCACCTTGCCTGCGTTGACAGTTCCTACCCAAAGGCGTCATTCTCCGCCTACAACTCCACCTGTATATTTTTGAATTGCCTCACGCACATTGCTGGGACTCCGACGTGACGCTGGGAGGAATGACATGAGTCGCGCATACTCGAACGCCGAGCAACTGAACGCCTCACCAGGCACGTGAGGGTGTGCCCCGTGGATCACTGCCCATCTCATGCAGCCGTTTCACTAGCTCCCCTGCGCTGGGGCATTGTCATGGCCTCACTGTTGATGATGTGCGTCGGGAGCCTGCTCAGCTGTGAAAATCCCACATCTAAAGAGGTGGCCTCAATGATTGCCGCGCCGCAAGGCGAGGGAGTGTCGAGCTTATTACGCGGCATTGAGTACAAAGTGGACGGCACAAGGATCGACGTCGGAAACCACCGGCTTGAGGTCTTCCCCTATGTCGAGCAATGTACCGACACCGATTCCGATCATATCTGCGGCGTACGATTCGAGGTTTCGACAGAAGGGAAAAGACAGCCGGCGTTGTCCTATGGAGTGGTGGGCACTGGCAAGACTATGGATGCCGCCCTCAAACATGCCGTACACAGCTGGTGGGCCGAATTCACTGTTCCGTTGATTGTGTCCTTAGCCGGGAAGAACCTCGACTTCACGCAATCATCGATCGTGGTCTACCCTGGAGCGATGGCGATTCGAGGCGCTTCTCCTGGGGGATGGCTTGATGGCTCTCAGGAGATGCACGGACGAATCGTGCCTGCGCTCAATCCGGTTGTCCGTGATACACCACCGACACAGGTTATTTCTTTGCTGCTGGTCATACGTCCTGAGGGAATCAAGGATTTGGGCAGTCGCATCGACGGCAGTCCGTCCCAAGAACTTGTGAAGGCAGCTTCCGCTCTCCCGTGGCCGAAAACCGACAAGGAGTATGTGTTTTACCAAACATACTTTTTCAGGCATAAGGGCGAGTCCTAATCGCGGCACGCACGTTACGACGGTGCGCGATGCGCGTCGTCCACCGGTTCCGCCACTGCCACTCTGGCTTGCTCGTGCGGCGTCATACCGACTTTACTCGAAATGCTACCCAGAAGCACGACCGCACGGTCTACACCGGTCACGACGATGTAGGTGATCAACAGACCCATCCACGTCACCGAGGCGAAGATCATCCACAAGAGAGTATGCGCGCTGACCGCGATGTGGCTCAGCAGGTATCCTGTCCCCACAATGAGCATCACCTGAAACAAAATGAATAGCACCGGATTCATCGTCCTCGTGCGAAACATGATGGCCCTCCCTGCTGTGAATATGCGATACCTGTCAATCGATCGTTGCCCCGAGACCTCTTATCCTATCACTCCAGCCTCTCCGTTACCGGCGCACCCAGCAGGCTGTCGAAACAATCCGCAGGCTTCGTTCACGCGGCACTCAGTCGGATAGCGCATCGCCTTTCTAATCGGTTCAAGCCTTTCACCACGCGATCTGTTACCATCTCCCTCGTAGTGAGGGGACACCCCGCCAGACACAACGTCAACGCCTTCAAGCTAACAATCATCTGGTTCCTGTCCGAAAGAGGTCTGTGGTATGGTTGCAGTGAAGTGTCCGAAGTGTAGCAATCTTCAGGTTCAGAATGTACAGTCACACCGTCTTGGGGACGATGAAGATCAAGTGTATGAATGCAAACACTGCAATACAGAGTTTGGGGTCCTGAAAAATGGCAGACCAGTCTGGTGGAAGCCCATATAGCCTTCGAAGTCCTGATACGATAACCTCGCTCGAACGGTAGTCTGAATTACCGCCTGCCCTGCCAGCCGCCCCCCCCCGTCTCCAGACTCGCTCCGCGCCGCTCATTGTTCACAATTGATGCGATCCGCTGTCAGCTTCCTGTTATCCCGCATTATTCATGACGGTTCGTCGAGAAATCGCGCAGTCGCGTTATGAGACGGGCATGCGGAGCCGTGAGGCCCCGAGACGTACCTGAACAGTACGTCGAGGGAGCGAGTGACAAGCCTGCCCACCGAAGGCTCGTCGCAGCTGCGAATCCGCGATCGCGGCAGAAGCGCTCATGAATAATGTGAGCTAAGACAGAAACAACATCTCTCGATACTTCGGAAGCGGCCAGTAATCGTCCGCCACAATGGATTCAAGCTCATCGCAGACTTGGCGGACATCGGACATGGCCGAGGTCACGTCGCGAGCGAGTAGTATGGCCTTCTCTTCCTCGCTGCTCAGCGCTTCAACCTTATGAAACGCGGTCTCGAGCGCCATTCGTTTCGTCTGAAGCGAACTGATGAGCATGCCGAGACGGCTCACCACATCAGCCTGTGGCGCCGTGCTTCCAATGGACTTACAGCTGAACACCGCCGAAGCCAGCATCCCGTGATAGGCATATGCCGCAGAAAGAATTTGCGTTTCGACCATCGAGCACAAGGTATCAACTTCAATGAGCAAATTCTTGACGTACCGTTCAGTCCTGACATGAAACCGAGAGGCTAATTCAGCCTCGGTGAAAATCCCCATCTTGATGAACATGTCTTTGGACCTGGATGTCGTCAATTCCGCCAACGCCTCTGGTGTTTTGCGCAGATTCGGGATTCCTCGCCGCTCAGCCTCTTTTACCCAGTCTTCGCTATAATTGTTTCCTTCAAATCGAATGGGGTGCGTTTCTTTAATGGCTTCCTTCAGCACCTCAAGCACGGCCAACTCTATGGTTTTCGAGGTGTTCAACCTCGCCTTGAGCGATGCAATGAGATCCGTAAAACCGTCAGCCACCGCGGCATTCAGAATCGTCACAGGAAATGCGGTCGACGCTGATGACCCTACCGCGCGAAACTCAAATTTATTTCCCGTAAATGCAAAGGGCGACGTTCGATTGCGGTCGGCATTATCCTTCATGACTTCCGGAAGCTTGCTTACTCCGAGCTTCAGCACTGTGGCTTCCGGGTTTTGTTCTTGGGCCGTCCCCTTTTCAATTTCATCGAGAATGCGATTGAGCATGTCGCCAAGGAAGATTGAGATAATCGCCGGAGGGGCTTCATTCGCACCCAACCGATGATCGTTTCCCGCCGAGGCGATAGACGCGCGCAATAAACCCGCATGGGTATAGACGCCTTTCATGATCCCAACCAGCACGAGGAGAAATCGAAGATTCTGATGGGGGGTCTTCCCTGGATCAAGAAGGTTATCCCCATCGTGTTCGGGGCCGCTGGCCGTGATCGACATCGACCAGTTGTTATGTTTTCCACTTCCGTTAATTCCCTCAAAGGGCTTCTCGTGAAGGAGCACTGAGAAATGATGACGAAGGGCGACCTTGCGCAAGACTTCCATGAGTAATTGATTGTGGTCCGTGGCAATATTGGCTTCTTCAAAAATCGGAGCTGATTCAAATTGAGAGGGTGCCACTTCATTGTGACGTGTCTTCACTGGCACACCTGTTTTATACAGCTCGTATTCCATTTCAGCCATGAAGGCCTGCGCCCGGGCCGGAATGCTCCCGAAATAATGGTCCTCGAGCTGCTGCCCTTTCGGCGGTTGACCACCAATCAACGTCCGTCCGGTCATCACCAAATCCGGTCGGAGGTTAAAGAAGGAACGATCGATGAGAAAATACTCCTGCTCTACGCCAAGGGTTGGAACCACGCGCTTGATTCCTACGTCACCAATGAGCCCAAGCAGCTCGCATGCCTTATGTGAAAGGACGTCAATACTTCGAAGCAGCGCTGTTTTTTCGTCAAGCGCATCGCCATGGTAACTAATAAAGACGGAGGGAATGCACAGCGTCCTTCCATTCGTGTGCTCCATGATGAACACAGGACTCGAAGGATCCCACGCGGTGTACCCGCGCGCTTCAAATGTCGTGCGCATGCCACCTGATGGAAAGCTCGACGCATCCGGTTCACTTTGAATCAGCTGGGAGCCGGAAAATGCTTCGATCGGGCGGTTCTGGTCATCGAAGCTCAGGAAGGCATCATGTTTCTCGGCTGTCGCTCCAGTCTGTGGTTGAAACCAGTGACAAAAATGCGTCACGTTGCGGGTTAGCGCCCATTCCTTAATCGCATGAGCGACGGAGCTTGCGGTATCCCGATCAAGCTTTTTCCCCATTTCGATTGTCTGCACGAGTTTCGTATAGACCTCTTTGGGAAGCTGCTCCTTCATCTTGTGAAGGTCAAAGGTATTGACCCCGTAAAACTCCGACACTCGCAGACCTCTTCCCTCCTCATCGCGGGGTGGATCAAACTTGCGCGGAGTGCGCCTGGTTACTTCTCGAATCGCTTCGAATCGAGCGCTCGCACCGATACCGATGGTCATGATGTCCTCTTGCTTTTCGATGTGAAAGGTTTCCGCGATGTCGCCCCTACCAGGATTGATGTATGCTGTCCTTGTTGAGTTCCCGGCTGAGCAACAATATACACCAAACCATTGTGGCCTGGAACTACCCTGGCTGTAGTCCGGAGTGTGTCCAGCGATACGAGCACGGTACCAGAAACCATTTCCTTCTAACCAGCCGCCCACCGCCTCCGAACTCGTTCCTCGTCGCTCGTTTCTCGCAGTCAACACGATACGCCATCTGCGCATTCAATCGCATCTCAGCTCTCACTGAAATCCCGAAACGTTCACGTCTCACGTTGTACGTTTCACGAGAAGAACGCTCTGCCCATTTTCTTGACGTTCGCGACTTCTGAGGGTAGGGTCAAGTCATGAAGCGTTCGACAAGGCAGCGCGTGCTACTCTTGGGGTTGCCGCATCACAGTGGACCCTCCAGTGGTCTGTGGCCGCATGAAACACCCCAAGTCCATCAGATCACATTATTGCGGCGTTCCTCCCGCCCATAAAGCAGAATACGGAAAAGTATCCACCGTGATTTTCGAAGACCCCATTTACATAAGGAGGCAAGAGTTATGCGGTTCGTCAAAGTAAAAGATGAAGAACGCACAGGTGACGTGGCCATCAATCTCGACCTCGTCCGAGAAGCTCATTTTGGAGGGGGATTGCTGCACCTCTACTTCGAGCGCAGCCCCACCACGCAGGATGACGTGACGTTCACCGGTGAGAACGCACAGAAAATTTGGACGGCGATGGGATAGTGTGGGGTTGCCACAGTAATGTGGCTGGAGGTCTCTCGCAGGAACAGGAGAGGATATGTCTGAGCCAGGGGAGACAACGAGGGTCGAAGCCTCCACCCGTTTTGGCTCCGGTCTATAAGGTTTCTCTGGTTTTGCTCAACAAGAGAAACAAGACCGACCTTGGCACCAGATATATTCGCCTGGCTTCACCCGCCTCTCGATTGCTCTCCTTCTCTCGCTCCGCCGCCGGAAACGATTGCGGGTCCGCAGTCGTTTCTCCTTGCTGGCTCTCCCTATGTCTTCCGGGATCGATTGGGAGCTGTTATAGTGGAAACACACCTTTTTTGAGGTCACCCATGGACATGTTGATGCTTGTGTTTCGTACATCACTGAAAGAACGCGTGCATGAATTATTACGTGTATCCGGCGTCAAGGCCTACACCGAAATTCCAGAGACGGTTGGGATGGGGCAATCGGGATCGACGGAAGGGGGCTCGTTCTATAACCGGAGGAAATAGTGTGCTCCTCGTCTCGCTCGAACCAGTTCAGCGTGACAAGATCGCTCATGCGGTCATGGCCTGGTGTGCAGAGGCACAGCAAGCTGGATGGGTCAAACCAGCCATTCGGGTATTCTCTTGGCCCTGCACACAGCTTATATAGTAACGGATGTTTTCCCTAGACGGCGCATGGACTTTCTAGCCCGCCGGAGCCCCGCAAGGCCATTGCTTGATCGTTCACACCGTGGCTCAAACCAGTAATCATGAACAGAAGCCCTAACACATTTCATGGCACGTAGGAAGCGATAGCCTACGGCTAATGTAGAGTCGTTGAGTACCGAGTTGATACCCTCTCCGAGGCTTGCATGGCACGAAACACCCAGGCTCAATTGCAGCAGACTTATCGGGAGCGCGCGCTCAAACTGTTTCCCTGGATCTGTGCGCACTGCGGACGTGAATTCGACGGCAAGAAGCTGAGCCAGCTGACAGTCCATCACAAGGACCATAACCACGACTACAATCCGCCCGACGGAAGCAACTGGGAGTTGCTCTGTCTCTACTGTCACGACAATGAGCACCAGCGGAATCAGGTGGCGGACCCATCGGCTGAGCCGCCGCCGGACCGGGTCCAAGAGCGCCCTTCAACCTTCACACCCTTCGCCAATCTCGCGAGCTTGCGCAAGCGCAACACCTAGCTGTCCTCTGGTTTGTCTGGTTGCAGAGGTTTGTTTCGTTGTCTGGTTCAACCAGAGAAACGAAATAAACAAGACAAACCAGCCGATCCCCTCGCGCTTTTGCCTCAGCTACAAACCATCAGCCATACGCTCTTTTCCTCATGCGCCGCACGTCTCTCAGCCTCAAGCTGTAGCAGGCTTCGGAAAAACTATGTTGGCAGGCTAAAGCTTCGACGGTCCGTACGTGTGGCACAACGGAAAAGCACTTCGCAGGATGCTCAAAAAGGCCGTCCATCAAGGCCGCAGCAAGCGAAGAGGCGAGGCGTACGCTTCGGTACGTTGAGCCTCTGAGTGAAGCGAGAACGCCGCTGGCGGACTTTTTCAGCATCCTGCTAGACCAGTGGCTCCTTGTCCGTGCGATATGCTATACGCTATCCGTCTTTCATCTTCAGCTATCAGCCCATGTCATTCGCCATGCACTCATGACTGTGTCTCATCCCCGCGACCCATTGCACGGGATCACGCTGGAGACCATCATCAAGGAACTGGTCGAGCGGTATGGATGGGCCGAAATGGGAAGGCGTGTCCCGATCCGCTGTTTCCTCCATGACCCCAGCGTGAAATCCAGCCTCACGTTTCTCCGGAAAACACCCTGGGCGCGAGAGCGGGTCGAAGGGTGGTACATCGCGTACAAAGATAGCTGAGCGAGGGAACTTGTCGGCTCCATCCATCTGAATCTTTCAGAAACCAAGGAACCATGATTCTATGGCCTCGAACGCCACCATTTTCAAAGCGACCGTGCAGATCTCCGACATGGACCGCCAGTACTACGAGGACCATACCCTCACCCTGGCGCGCCACCCCTCTGAAACCGATGAGCGCATGATGGTGCGTCTGCTGACCTTTGTGCTGCACGCGCATGAGTCCTTGTCATTTGGCCGTGGGCTGAGCACGGAAGAGGAGCCTGCTCTCTGGCAGAAGGATTTGACGGGCGCCATCGACCTCTGGATCGAGGTGGGCCAGCCGGATGAGAAAGCCGTTCGCCGGGCCTGCGGTCGCGCGAAACAGGTCTACATCTATACCTATGGGGGTCGTGGCGCTGACCAATGGTGGGAGAAAAATCTGGCTACACTCGAGCGGCCGAATAATCTGACCGTGATGAATCTGCCTCTGGACGGGCTGCGCGCCTTGGCCACACTCGCGCAGCCCAACATGCAGTTGCAATGTACCATTCAAGAGGGAGAGATTTGGATGGCAGATGGAGAAAACAGCGCGCACATTACCTTGACGCTATTGAAAAGCGCTTCAGCCCCGTTTGGACAGTGACACTGCTACGGCATGCAAGGCTGCAGGAGGAGTGTGCGGCGATGAACAAGAAAGCACGCATTCCCACGAGTGGTGAGCCGATCACGTGGGCCAATCCGTTCGCCGCCCTGAAGAAGGTGGACCTGCCAGTGGCGCCAGAGGTTCGGCCAGGTGTCGCCTCACACACCGCAGCACCTATCACACCAAAAAAAAGCCGTGGGCGGGTGGATATCATTCGCCAGACTGCACATCGAGGCGGCAAGACTGTGACCGTCGTCACGGGTTTCACTGGCATCGGTCTGGCCGAAAAAGAGACACTCGCGAAGGAGATGCAGAAGGCCTGTGGTGCCGGGGGCACGGTGAAGAAGGGACGGATCGAAATTCAAGGCGACCAGTGCGAAACCGTCGCCCGCATCCTGACCAACGCCGGGTTTCGCCCTGTGCGTGCTGGAGGGTAACGGGGGGGACGAGCGAGACATGCGAGACTGGCGAGGGTTCGAGGTTTTCGGAACTTCGAACTCCGAACGCGAACTTCGAATCGCGCTTGTCGTGCTAGGTGTGCACGTTGCGCCTTTCCCGCCAATCCCGCATGTCTCGCGCTTCCGTCGATTGACTTCCTCCCGTGCCCGCGGTACAGGTTGCATCATTATCCGGACAAGGCGTGCTCACGCGTTGTCCATCACTGAGAGGCCACCATCATGAAGAACGTGGAAATGACCGTCGAAGGAACGATGTTGACCATCAAAGTAGATCTGTCCAAAGAGTTCGGGCCGTCTGCCTCGGGGAAAACAATCATCATTGCCTCGACTGAAGGGAATGTGACCATTTTGAACCGCGAGGAGAAAGTCGGGCTGAACGTGTACCGGAAGAAGTGATAGGGACGGGTGCCGAGCACTGTGCCTGGCCTCATGACTTCGCAACGGTTGAGGGCGTATACTGGGTCGCCTGGGCTTTATCGTGAGCGCCACAGGGAAAATCATTCCTGGTGGCTCTTTGAACAAAAAATACCCGGAAAGGTACACAACAGACACGTGAGCGATCTAGCCAAGTTCGACGTAGTCCGCCTCTACCTGCGCCGGCAGTTTCCCAAACACCACATCGCCGATTTCCAGGAAGGAACCAGTCGCGCCCAGGTCTTCCGTATCGATGGGCCGCACGGCCATCCCCTTCATTACGCTGTCATCGGGCTCGACTTTCTCCAAGATCAGACGGCCGACGACCTCCAACAGTCTCTCCTGTCATCAGGCCTGGGAAATAAGCTGAAAGAAGCTGGAGCCTCACCTGTAACAGTCTCAAAGACAGGGTTCAGCACTGAAGGCACTATTACCATTGCGTGATCATCGCTGAGACATCCTGCCCCACTGCACTCGTGACGTCAGACACGTATCTGATCGCCAGCCCAGCCATTGCAGGAAAGAGCCTCGCGCAGATACGCACCATTGTCGACCGGCCACTCAAGAAATCAGATGGCAGATTGGACATCGTGTACCCTCGACCGTTCGATTCTTACGGAGACAGATTGCGCAACCAGCGGAATGGGGGTGGGAAGGAGCAGGTCACGGCGTCAGAGCTCACCCACCGACGTGCCCGGCTTGCCTCTGACTGCACGTCGATGGGTAGACTCGAAATTGCTTCGACCAGAACAGCCGACGCGCGGGCTACATTAGCCCCTCTGCTTGGCAACCTTGTCCGCCCGCTTTTCCTTCACCGTCTTGGCTGGTTTCTTCTTGGTCATTTTCTTCTGTGTCATGCCCTTAGCCATTGAGTCTCTCCTCTGATGTGTGGATGAGTAATATTGATCTGCGACGCACTCGCCGCCCCCACTTCATACCCCAATTACCGAAAAAATGGAATAGGGTATGTGACATGCTCTCGTCGATTGACTTCGCCTCCTCCCCACTGTACAGCTTGCACCATTCGAACGATCTGTCCGTCTGACCGGACGCTATCTGCGGAGGTGTGCCATGGGAAATCCAGAAGGCAATAAGGAGCGGGAGGGATTCGCCGATGCGATCAACCGCGCGGCATTCGGCAATGAGCGTGTACTATTGCGCCGACGTGGCCGGGCAGTCGCCGCGGTGGTACCTCTCAATGACCTGCGACTCCTGGAAGCCCTGGAAGATCGTATTGATCTCGTCGATGCCCGCGCGGCCTTGGCCCAAGCCAACAAAAAAGGCGCCCAGTCGCTCGATGTCATTTTGAAAGAATTGGGTTTCTGATTGCACCAGAGTATCTCCACAATTTTGCTGGCCCCTCCTGCTGAGCAGCAACTCCACGCACTCGCTAGGCCGCTTCAAAAACTTCTCGTGAAATGGCTCCATACACTCCGTACCAATCCTCGCCCCTCCGGCAGCGCGAAACTTAATGGTCTGGACCATCTCTATCGGGTTCGTGAGGGCGATTATCGGATTGTCTATGCGATTCGAGACAGGGATCTCCTCGTGCTTGCCATCAAGAATAGTGCTCGCACAGACGCCACTCGCTCCTGAATAACTTCGGTTCACCCACCATTCACAATCTCCCGATAGTACGATTCCAGCATGCCCTTCCGGGCTGGCTCGACAATCACCAACTGACGTTGATCTAAGGTATTGGCACAATACAGATAGATCCCCTCCTCTGCCTGCCCAAGCTCGACATGCAGCTGGCGGCCATCTGGCTCCTGGCGCGTGGTCTCTTTGAGGAGGTGCGTATCGCGCAATTGTTCCCAGACGCGCTGCGCGGAAGGACAATGGTTCTCATAGAGTGGCGCATCAGGATCGGTTGATCCGGTCTTCAGCTCCGTTTGATCCAACGGATGGCCTTCGTCCGGCTCCGGCAATTCATCCCATTGAAGTTGTTCCGAGGCTCCCACCCCCAACACATAGAATGGTCCATCGTCGGTCATTTCTTCGACGAGACGGTATCGAATCAACTCCGGCTGCTCGATCAGGCTAAGATCTCGTGCAGCCAAGGCCCGCTGCAACGGGATTCGTCTCGCCAACTGACGGGTTTTCTCACACACAATCATGCGCCCCTGTGCAGAGAGCAGACCGATCAGGCGATCGAGTCTGGTGCCGATCCCCGTTCGTCGTTCGAAGTCCGCTTGCTGCTGACTCTCGCTCGCACGCTCGAACGTCTTCCAGCTGCGACTGGGAATGCCAGAGTCCTGTTCAGCTTGCACAAGAGCATGCGTGGCAAGGATCACATCAAAGGAGTGAGTGGGAGCCCTGTGATCAATATCGAGACATTCAAACTGCACGTTCGTCAGGCCAAGTGCGTTCGCGTGTTCTTGCGCGCGCGCAATCGAGACAGGTGAACGATCGATTCCAACAACAGTCTTGTCGGGATACTGCCTCGCATAGAATGTCGTGAGAATGCCGACCCCGCAGCCCACATCCAGTATAGACCAGGTTTCACCGATACGACCGGCCACGCGCGCGCCGATGGCCAGATAATAGTCGTACTGTTGGCTACACAGGACCGGCAGGATATGCGGGTGGGCGGTGGCATCGTAGAACGCCACCTCATCGGCAGACAATCCACCACGCTTCTGCTCCACCTGCCGATGCAATGCTGCAATGTCGGCCGGTGAGAGGGTTTCCCGCTGCCACTGAAAATAGCTCTCATCCGACGTGAATTGCCGGAGGCCCCATCCGGCAAGATGCAGATGGAGCAATTGTGACAGCGACTCGTTGATCATTGATCCAGCCTCGGCATGCCTGCTCAACACGTTTTCTAGCGAGGCCACAAGGAGTGCACACCACGAGGCATACGCGGTGAGGGTACGTCGAGTGGTTCGAGCGACTGAGCGCGAAGCTGGAGAGCCGGTTCGGCAGGCGACTACGGCCTCTTCAGCATGATCGCATCAAAATACGCCTCCGGCACTGGATGCGGGTAGCGCAATTGGCCCGAACCAAAGGCCACGTACTTTTCGCAGGTTAATTGCTCAAGACCGATCGGACCCTTGGCATGGATCCGCGAACCGCTGAGCCCGATATCGGCACCCATCCCGTAACTATCACCGGCATTGAGCCGAGACGATGCATTGACGAACACCGCGCTGGCATCCACTTCACGCGTGAACCGCATGGCCGACTCATAGCTCGTGGTTGCGATGACGGCGGTTAGACAGGGTCCATATGTCACAATGTGCGCCAAGGCTTCATCCATATTCGCGACCATTTTGACGGTCAACACGGGCCCCTGAAATTGGGTGTGCCAATCCTCATCCTTTGCTGCAATAATTGAAGCATGTCCGGTCATCGCCATTTGCCCCATGAGGGCCATGGTCTTGGGACAGGCCCGCACCTCGATCTTAAACTCTTCGAGCAGGCGGTTGACCAGCGGGGGCAGGAACTGTCGCCCAATTACCTGTTGTACGAGCAGCGTGTCGAGCGAGTTCACTGCCATGGCCTTCTGTACCTTGGAATTAATCGCCACATTTTGAGCCATCGGCATGTCGGTGTCGGCATCCACATACATATGGGTGAGCCCCCCGTCGTAGCAGAGCACCGGCATCTTCGCTTGTTCAATGACGGCCTTGCGGAGTCCGGCCCCACCACGCGGAATAATGGCATCGAGATTTTTGCCGGACCGGATCAGCTCGACCGCGACCTCTTTTTCAGGACGCTCGATGATGATCCATGCGCCGGCCGGCACCCCATTCTGTTCCGCGGCTTCGCGCAGGCCGGTCCCGATAGCCTGCTGCGTCAGGCCCCACTCCGGCGCACCGCGAAAAATACACAGATTACCCGACTTGAAGCAGAGCGCGATCGACTCCACCATAATGAGCGGGCTTAGTTCTGACACGACGCCGATCACCCCGATCGGGACACGGACACGGCTGACTTGTAATCCATCAGGACGTTGCCATCTTGAGGTGACGGCACCGACCGGATCGGGTAGATCTGCGATCATACGGAGACGATCGACGATCTCCTTGATATCGTCTGCCGTCATGCGCAGGCGAGCCACGGCGGCTTTCATCCGGTCTTTCATGACATCGGCCTCGAAAGACTTTCCGACTGCGTCCACATCCTTCACGTTTTCCGCCAAAATCTTTTCTTCGTCCGCCGCTAATCGATCCGCCATCGCGCGCAAAGCTTTCCCTTTAACTTGACCGGACAGAAGCGAAAGACTCCGTGTAACTTCACGGCATTCTTTCAATAACTTATCAATGTAGAGCTTAACTGGAACTTCAGGCATTATACCCCCGTGGAACATGAATCATGAGATGTGAAACATCTTCATCAATCGCTCTCTCTAAAACTTCCCGGCGACTATATCACGCGGTTTTTTCACACGTAAAGGAAGGAGGAGGGGGCAACCAGACCATCATTCTTGCTCGCAGAGCCCCCACGATAAAGCAGTGCTCGCTCAATGCGCGCAGTGAATGCCAGTCTGGCTGTCCCCTCTAGAAGATAAGCGAGCAAGCTCGGGAGGATCTCATGATATGCGGCACCTCACCGGGACAGACTCTCCCACGCAAAGAGAAAATTTGCTAGAATGCGCGAAGCTCACTATCTTGCGGCATGTTCACGAATATTTGATGATCGACTTACGCAGCGATACAGTCACGAAACCCACTGACGCCATGCGAAAAGCGATGGCACACGCGGACGTGGGAGACGATGTCTACGGCGAAGATCCCACTGTGAATCGCCTCCAGGACATGGTGGCCACGATGTTTGGGAAAAAGGCCGCGCTCTTCGTGCCATCCGGCACGATGGCCAATCAACTCGCCATTCGCCTGCATACACAGCCGGGCCAAGAGGTCATCGTCGAGAGCAAGGCGCATATCGTGCGCTACGAGCAAGGCGCCGCCGGGGCACTGGCAGGCGTCCAACTCCATTGGATCATGGGATCTCGGGGTCTTATCTCAGCCGAACAGGTCGAAGCGGCAGTCCGGCCCAAAGATCCGCATACAATTCAAACAGCGCTGATCTGCCTTGAGAACACTCATAATAGCGGAGGCGGAACGATTTACCCGCTGGCAACGATTGAACGGATTCACACGGTGGCGACCGCCCACGACATCCCTATGCATTTGGACGGTGCGCGGCTGTTCAATGCTATCGCGGCGACCACCTTGCCGCCGGCTTCCTATGCCCAGCACTTCGACACGCTCTCGGTCTGTCTCTCGAAAGGACTGGGGGCTCCGGCCGGCTCCCTTCTCATGATGAATGATCTGACTCTCCTCGATAAGGCCAGGCGACTGCGCCGAATGTACGGTGGCGCGATGCGGCAGGCAGGCATCCTTGCCGCCGCCGGCATCTATGCCCTTGAGCACCACCTCGGACGATTGAAAGTGGATCATGACCACGCCAAACGGCTGGCACGGCGGCTACAGCAGATTCCGACGGTCAGGATCAGTCCTCAAGATGTCGACACGAATATCGTCATCTTCGATGTGATCGGCCACCGCCTGACTCCCCCGTCGATCGTCGCCGCATTGAAGCAGGAGGGAGTATTGATCAATGCGATCGGCGGCGACAGTTTTCGTGCCGTCACGCATTTGGATATCTCCAGTCCCATGACCGACGAAGCCGGCGAGATCTTTGCCCGCGTCTTGGCGAACTAAGACTCCCGCTCATTGACACCTCTCCCACTGAAATCTAGAATGCCGCGTGATGGAGTACCAATGCCGTTAACAGTTGTATCGTTCACTCACATCAGCCGAATCCTTGGGGTCACCGACTCTCTCGGACTGAACCGCGAGTGGGTCGAGATCCCGTTGTCTCCGGAAAGTCCAGGTGTGGTCCGTCGATTGACCAATGGGAAGTTGGAAATCATCGTTGATGCCGACCAACCATTCGAGGACTGGCTGAGATCGCTCCCGAAACACATTCAGCTCGTACAGGAAGCCTAAAAAATGGATAGTCCCGCCACTCACCCTATTCCCACGTCAGAAGAATTGAAGGCAGAACTCCTGGCGATGCCTGAGCCACCGGAACAACCGGACCCGATCGACGAACCGGGATTCGAAGATCTTGTCGCTGTGGCTCTGCGCCATGTCCGTGGCCGCCGAGGAGCTGATCTCGTCAGTGCAATCCTGGTGGGGTCCAGCGTCCGGCGCGCCATCACGACTCACAGCGACATCGATCTCATTGCCCTCGTGAAAGGACAGACCGACGGCCACGAGATCGTCCGTGTCGCCGATCGTCTGGCCGACATCCGGTATCGCGGGTATCTGGAGTTTGAGGAAGACCTCCCCTACTCGCCGCGTCTCCCATCTCTCTTGCGGAAAGCCCGCATCCTCTTCGATCACGACAACATCGGCGCCAAGCTTCTCGAACGCGCCAACCAACGGTTCCGACAGGGGCCACCCCCAGTCAGCATCAATGAGCAGATTCGGATGAAGGCGGAGTGTTTCCATTGGTTGGGAAAGGCCCGAGATTTGGCGGACAGGCCGGCAACCGCGCAGTACCTCCTCTCGATATTTTTCGATGACGTCGTTCTCGCTTTCTTCCGGCTCCGTGGCTTCTGGCTGACCGCGCCGAGTGACGTACTGAAGTTTATCGCCTCCCGCGATGCAGACGTGGCTGACCTAGCTGGACGCTTCCTGACTGCGGCCACGTTGCCTGAGCGGCTCAACTTTGGCCGCGACCTTGCCGATACGCTCTTTAAGGATGTCCCGAATCCTGCCAGGATCGACTGACAGGACTCCGGAATCGATCAACAGACCGCTGTCGCACGGAGTTCGTCAGCCGGTCATTATGTGCAGGCCAAATAGAGATTACGCCCCTCGAGAGGAGCGTAATCTGCGAGTTTTTGCCCAGCCATGACCGCACAAGAAGGAGTCACTATGGAAATCGGATTCATCGGACTCGGGAAAATGGGGATAAACATGGTCACCCGGTTGCAACGTGATCGCCACCGGGTGGTGGTCTACGATCGATCGGCGGATCTGATCAAGCAAGCCGAAGGGGTCGGGTGTGTCGGTGCCTCATCGCTGGCCGATCTTGTCGGCCAGCTCAAGGCTCCGCGCGCGGTCTGGATCATGGTCCCATCCGGCGCGCCGACGGAGGAAACTGTTCAGGCCGTCGCGGCGCTGCTCCACGCGGGCGACACCATAATCGATGGCGGCAATACCAGATTCCACGACGATGTTCGACGGGCCGCGGACCTCAAGAAGAAACAGCTTCATTATGTCGATGCCGGCACCAGCGGCGGCATTTGGGGACTGACAATCGGCTACTGTCTGATGGTCGGTGGCGACGACGCACCGGTAAAACAGCTCGCACCGATTTTCACGACGCTGGCGCCGGAACAGGGCTGGGCCCACGTCGGCGGAATCGGCGCTGGACATTACGTGAAAATGGTTCATAACGGAATCGAGTACAGCATGATGCAGGGATATGCGGAAGGTTTCGAGCTGATGGCAAAAAGCGACTACCAGCTCAACCTCGCAAAAATCGCAGACCTCTGGATGCACGGCAGTGTCGTCCGATCCTGGCTCTTAGAATTGGCGGCCGGCGCCTTGAAAGCGGATCCAAGGCTGGAACAACTGAAAGGCTATGTACAGGATTCTGGCGAAGGACGCTGGATGATCGCCGATGCGATCGAGAAAGATGTCCCGGTCCCGACGCTCACGACGGCATTATTCACTCGATTCCGATCACGGCAAAGCGAGTCCTTTGCGGAAAAGATGCTGGCCGCGTTGCGGAACGCCTTTGGCGGCCATGCGGTCCGCCGGTAACGCCGGAGCCCTATGCCACCGAATAGTCCACGTATCGATATCAGCCCCTCGCAGGAAACGATCCCTCCGGTCGAGCCCTGTACCCTCGTCATCTTCGGCGGTTCCGGCGATCTGGCGCGTCGGCGTCTGATTCCTGCCCTCTACAACTTGCTCCTCGACGGACTCCTGCCGCCGCGCTATGCGGTGATCGGGCTGGGCCGCAAGTCGATGACCGACGAGGAGTTCCGCGCCACGATTCGTGACGGCATCGTGGCACATTCCCGGCAAGCCTTGGCAGAGGATAGATGGAAAGATTTTGCGCCACATCTCTTTTATCTGTCGGGAGGGAATGAGGACCCGAACACCTATGCCAGACTGAAGTCACGAGCAGAAGACATTGAACGGAACTTTCAATTACCCGGCAACCGGATTTTCTATCTCAGCATCCCTCCCAGCTCGTTTGCCTCTGTCTGCGAGGGGCTTGAGCAAGCCGGATTGGCGACGAAGCCGGAGGCGCATACGCCCTATGCCCGCATCATCGTCGAGAAACCGGTCGGCCGCGATTTGGCTTCCGCCCAGGCCATCAACAGCGTGACGGGGCGCGTGTTCGACGAATCTCAGATCTTCCGCATCGATCACTATCTAGGGAAAGAAACCGTTCAGAATTTGATGGTCGTCCGGTTCGCCAACAGCATCTTCGAGCCGATTTGGAACCACAAGTACATCGATCATGTGCAGATCACGGTGAGCGAAACGGAGGGTGTCGGAACCAGGGCCAGCTACTACGAAGAAGCCGGTGCCTTGCGCGACATGGTACAGAACCACATGCTGCAGCTACTCTGCCTAGTCGCGATGGAACCCCCCTACTCACTCGATCCGGATGTGGTGCGCAATGCGAAGATGGAGGTCCTTCGCTGCCTCAGACCCATCACCGACCAGGATGTCGAGCACGTCACCGTCCGTGCCCAATACAGTGAAGGTATAGCCCAAGGCGCGCCCATCCCGGGCTATCGTCGCGAAAACGGGATTCACCCTGATTCCACGACGGAAACCTATGTCGCGCTCAAATGTTTTGTGGAAAACTGGCGCTGGGACGGCGTGCCCTTCTATCTGCGCACCGGGAAAGCGCTCCCCCATCGCGCCAGCGAGATCGCGGTGCAATTCAAGGATATCCCGCACATCCTGTTCAACGCCAATACGCAGCAACCGCAACCGCCGAACGTATTGGCATTACGCATCCAACCGGAAGAAGGGCTCTCGCTCCGCATCGTCTCGCGCGTGCCGGGAACGCGCGCGCAGACACACCCGGTGGAAATGGACTTTCAATACAGTGACGTCTTCGGCCGCCCGTCGCCCGAAGCCTATGAGCGGTTGCTCTTGGATGTCATGGCCGGCGATGCGTCCCGATTCATGCGGCGCGACGCCGTTGAGGCCTCTTGGACCTGGATCACCAAGATTCTGGAAGGGTGGCATCGGCAAGGGTTGCGGTGGTTGCCTGAATATCCGGCAGGAACCTGTGGACCGGTCGAGGCCAATCGCCTCATTGAAAAGGATGGACGGACCTGGCGGACATTGTAGCACCGTATCTTATGTCAGCCGTAACTGCTTGAAAATCTCCTCCCTGGTTCCCAGCCCGCCGATAAACCGCTCGAACTCTCCCTGTTCATAGAGAGCCAACACCGGCAATGAGCGAACCTCCAACTCCGCTGGAATCTGGAAGTTCTCTTCGACATTCATTTTCACGATCAGCATTGTATCGGCCACATCGCGCTCCAGCTTTTCAAGTTCACGCATCAAGGCTCGGCAACTCCCACATCCTGGTTTCCAGAACTCCACCAGCACCGGCACACCGGCCTGTTTCACGACTTGATCGAAATCCCGATCGGTCACCTCACGCATCATGCTCTCCTCGCCTCACAACCCACTTGTCAACGTTGCAGCAAATACCTCCTGGTACAACCGCTCAGCAACCAGTCGATATCCGACTGTGCTCAGATGCAGCCCGTCATTAGAGTACCGGGCTGCGAGCTGTTGCGTTTCGGGCTCTAGTGTGGCGGCGAAGAGGTCGAAGGCTGCCAGCCGCTTCGATTCGGCGTAGCGGAGAATCAACCCGTTAAGTTGGCACCGCCGATCAAGATGTTCTGCAAACCATCGCCGCCCCTCCTTATTGTGAAGATCGTCACCCACTCTGATCGACGGAACGGTCATCGGCACCGGCTTGATTCCGGCCGCTGTGGCCAGCTCATACATTTTGAGAAGGTTGCGCATGATGTCTTCCGGCGCTGCATTCCATCCAAGATCGTTCGTTCCCCCGAGAATCACCACATACATCGGTTGAGAAACAAGCACAGCCGACCGAAATCGTACCGCCATTTCACCGGTCAGCTCACCGCAGATGCCGCTCACAGACACGCGCATGGATGGCCCTGTCAATTCTTGCAAGAAACGCCCATACGGCGTCTCCATACCTTGAGGATTGTCGACAGTGGGCGATTGAAACCCTCTCGTGAGGCTATCTCCAAAACAGACAATGTGGCTCGATTCGCTCATTAATATATGCTGGATTCTACCGGCTACTCATGAGGTTCACAATGCCTCGTGTCCATACCGGAAGGAAGGAGGAATCCCTCGGTAATTCCTTGCTGAACGTCTGGTGAAGAGCGGCTATTTTCTTGACGATTCAGCACCTCCAGCGTACGACTAATCATCATGGACGAGCTGAACACAGACAGCATCGCACTGCCGATCGCACCAGGAAAAGAGCCGGCCAATCCAGAGTTGGCCTCCGTCAAGCGAGTCCTCGCACTCTTGGACAAAAGCGCAAAAGCCAGTCGAACGTTCGGGGCGGCGAATCCTGTGGCGCAGAAGTTCTTCCAGCAGTTATTCGAGGGACTCACGGCTCACCTCGCTACCTACTCAAAATTGGCATTTCTTGTTCAACGCTCCGAACTGTACTTTAACGGGGAAGCCGTCCTTCGATCCGAGCAGGATTCGAGTAATGAAAGCGTCGCGTTCAAACTCTATGCGGATGGCATTCGGGAACTGGCATTCCTCGAAGGTCTTTCGCCAGAAGACCTCTCTTTCTTGCTTGATTCGCTGTGGGACAGCCTCACTCCCGATGAAAATGATGACGACATTGTGACTCGTCTCTGGTCTAAGAACCTCTCCACCATCACCTTGGTTACCGCCGAAGAGGTCGCCAAAGCCTCGACTGGTGGAGAGGTCTTTGCCCTGCCTCTTGACGAAATGCTGCACGCGCCGGAAGCGAGTTTGAGGAACCTTCTGGATCAGGAGCAGGCCCGTGTTAAGAGGGGAGAAGGGACAGGGCTTGAAGGAGGCGATGGCTCAGAGGCCGGTGGTGGCGGAACGCCAACCGGAACAGGAACCGGACAGGGAACCAGCAGGCAAGCTGGTCGATTCCGATCCGGCCATGTAGGCTACGAGGTCTCTGACGCGGAGTTAGCTGAACTGGCGAAGGAAATCGAGGCTGAGAGCGCCAGAGATAACACGACATACCTATTGGATATGCTCACTGCGATCCTGGCCTCTGAAAAATCTGCTGTGATCCTGACCAAGTTGCTTGACCTCTGGGGAAACGTCCTCGACTCATTGACGGCCCAGGGTAAATGGATCGTGTTAGACAGTGTACTTGGCCTATTACATGTCACGGCTGAAGTGAGACCGGATCTCAACGACGATCACAAAAAACAATTGTCGACCCTGCTCGACAGCCTTGGCCGACCTGAACGCATGAAGATGATCGAGACCTATTTGAATAAGATCCCCGACGCAACCACGGAAGGATTGCCGACGGTTCTGCTCTCGATGCCGTCGGCTGCCGTTCCTGCCTTGTGCGCGCTTATGGCAAATCTGGAGGCGCCGGCCCACCAGGCAGTCGTGGCTGACGCCCTCGAGACACTTGCGAAGGATCAGCTGGATCACGTGCTTCGCGGTTTGTCAGACCGCCGCCCCCGCTACGTGAAGAACCTTCTCGCCATCCTTCTCAAATGGAACAACCCACGATGTGCCGAGGCCATTGAAAAACTTGTGCGCTATCCGGACATGCAGGTACGGAAAGAAGTCGTGCGGGCAATCGGGATATTCCGTCTCAACGGGAACGGGATGAAGCTGGTCGCGTTCTTGAACGATACAGAAGAATCAGTCAGGTTTGCGGCACTCAAGCTGCTCATGACCGGTCTCTATAAAGCGCCCTACTCCGCCTGGTCACCCCTCGTATCGGCGGACGTATTCATGGATCGAACCCTCAGTGAAAAACGTGCGGTGTTCCAAGCCATGCGCGCCACCAGTAGCGATGAGGTCATTCCATTCTTTGAAGGTTTGATCATGGAACGGTCCTGGACCAACCGGAAGAAAAAGGAAGAGCTCGCCGCCCTTGCCGCTGAGGCGTTGGGGAAATTGGCGACCCCTGCCGCCCTCGCTACCCTTGAGCTGGGTCAGAGAAAAGGTGGTGGTGCCGTAAAGCAAGCCTGCACCGCGGCACTTGCCCAAGCCCAACGACAGCAGCATCTCAAACAGGCTGCATCATAGCAAGGAGCCATTGCCGTGAGTGACATCAAGATCAAAGAAGCCCCGGTCGCGGCTGAACAAGCCCAGCCGATCCTGACACACGAAAAGTCTCTGTCTCAAAAAATCGCCCGCGGATCGGAGGCCGGGGACATCCTTGACCAACAGATGGTCATACTGGGAATCCAACTGGTCACACAGTTGAATGTCTTGATTAAGACCTCCCGCATCTATGAGCGTACCAACGCAGCCCTGGATAGACCCGTCGATGCCATGCTGACCTTGATCAAGACCATGGCGCACGACCAGCCAGTCACGCTCCGCTTACAAAACGATTTCTTGTTTCTCGGGGACAGTCACTTGAAAGTGAATGCGCAGCAGATGGCCGTGGCCACCAGCATCATCGATGCCTTGAATGCCTGGAAAATTGGCGGGATGACATTCTCGTTGGCCGTGGAGTCGAAGGATCTTCGTGAGTTCGCCGCGCTCTTTGTCAGCCTTGATTCTGACAATAACACTATCGAAAACCTCCGGAAGGAAATCACCGCACGGGGGATCGCCGGCATTGAGCTAGAAGAACACCGGCAGCTGCACATCCGACAAGAAACCGGAACGGCAGGGAACTCGAAACCCAAATCGACAGGGGGCACCGGACCAGGAGTGGCAGGGAACGCGGGACCGGACGGCACAGAAAGCGTCGACCCAAACGTGCAACGAAAAATGAACGCCAAGGCCGCCTATTCTAAAGTGGGAGGATCAATTGGGTCACTGACACAATCAGCCCGTGAGGGTGGAACGGTTAGCTTTAAACAGGCGAGGCGTGCGATCCAAAACATCATCGATCTTATGGCGGATGATGAAGCCGCAGTTCTCGGTCTCACAACCCTTCGATGCCACGATCAGTACACACATAACCATTCGGTCAATGTATCGTTGTTGTCCATGGCGCTGGCCAATCGCGCAGGCTACCCCAAAGTGGAACTAGCCGACCTGGGTCTTGCGGCGCTGTTTCACGACATGGGCAAATCCACCATTCCCATGGAGGTCCTGAATAAACCAGGCGAGTTTACCGATGAAGACTGGGTGGCCATGCGTAATCACCCCACGGAGGGAGTGCTGAGTCTTTCAAAAATGCGAGGTATCACGGAGCTACCTGGCCGCATGGCGGCGGCCTCCTTCGAACACCATATGAACCTGGACTTCTCCGGGTATCCGAAGCTGGCCGTGCCATGGACTCTCTCACTGACTGGCCGCATCCTCACAATCGCAGACTGTTACGACGCCATGACCTCCTCCCGTGTCTACCGCCGAGAGCCCATGTCTCCGTCCAAAGTATTGAACATGATGCTCTCAAAGTCCGGGAAGTCGTTCGACCCAGTGCTGCTCAAGCTGTTCGTGAACTGCGTCGGCATCATCCCTATCGGCAGCCTGGTGATGCTGGAGACGAGTGAACTGGCAGTCGTGCTCAAGCCGGCTACAGACAAGGCGAATACCGAACGACCGTTCGTCAGAGTCATCACCGATCCGCAGGGAAACTCGGTCGATCAGGGGCGCGAGATAGACCTAACCGAGAAAGATGAGACCGGGGATTTCCGTCACAGCATTATCCGTTTGATCGATAATACCGAGTACAAGCTCGACACGAGCCGATACTTCGTCTAGCAGGGTGCGAACCTCCACGCGACCCAATCCCTTGACAGAGCTTGGCCTCCCAGTTATTCTCGCAACGGTTACGCTAATCGCAGTGTTTATCAACAAGGAGCGCGTGTTATGCATACAACGGGATTCATCTTGAGGCGGATCACCCTCCCCTTGGTCGCCGCCGGCATGTTGTTACTCTCATTTCTTCCTGCTGCACAAGCTACCGAGGCCTTCAAGATGGGTGTTGTCGATCCTCAGGCCGTCTTAGAAAAATCAAAAGCAGGGAAAAAAGCCTTGGATGGGCTCAAAGAGTACGTCACCACCAGACAGAAGTTGTTGTCCGGGGATGAAGAAGAATTGCGCAACACTGAGAAAACACTCAAGGAACAAATCGCGAAGCTAAGCGACACCGAGAAAAAAGAAAAAGAGACCCAGTTCCGCGCAAAGGTCCAGGACTACCAAAAGCGCGCGCAGGAATTTAATCAGGAGCTGCAGGGGAAGCAGAAGGAATTGGTCGATGAGTACATGAAGAGGATTTCTTTGGCCACAAAAGCCGTGGCGGAAAAAGGCGGGTTTGCTCTCGTCGTCGATAAGGGCAGCGAACAAACGGTCAAGATCGTGATCTACAACAAGGACACCATCGATTTAACCGACCAAGTGATCAAGGAATTCGATCGAGTGAACAGCAAGTAACCGTCCCGATCGCGCCACCGAATTCATGCTCCAACGTGAATGGGACCTCGGCCTCTCTGAGGTCCCATCAACTCTCCATCGGATAGCCCGCATCCCGCCAGCCGTTGATTCCCCCATCTATCGACATCACATTCGTATAGCCCATTTGCTGAAGCGCATCCGCGGCTAGAACGGACCGGTAGCCGCCGCCACAATACAACAGAATGGCCGTCTCTTTATTAGGGATACAGATTTCCACATCGCGCTCGATAATCCCTTTTCCAAGATGACGGGCGCCTTTCGCATGATCCTTCGCAAATTCGTGATCCTCGCGCACATCGAGAAAGTGCGGTACCTCACCCCGATCGAGCCTGGCCTTGGCCTGCGCGACCGTACATTCCTTGACTCGTGCTCGTGCCGCATCCACCAACTTGAGAAAACCTGGATTATGTTTCATCCTCGTTTCCTTCCCTGTCCTGCTTCAGAATAAAGTCGTTTGTTCGACCACCGGCCTGCGAAAGGTGGCGGGAATCGGCTCGTCACGCAGCACCGACAATCCTGCCTTCCGTCTGGAAACCTCGAATAACTGTTCGATCATAGCCCAATAGGGGCCTGCGCCACGATGGCGTTCAAAGAAGGCCTCCTCGCTGATCGCGCCACCACGCACATCCCGAATCCGATTCGTGATCTTGGTGATGCGATCTGGAAACGCCGCCGCCATTCGCTCCATGAACACCGGCTCCACAGAGCCAGATAGACGCAGCAACGTCGCCATCGCCTCCACCGCTCCTGCTTGTTTCGCTCGAGCCAACAACTCAGGCATATCCTCATCGTTGAGACCAGGAATGATCGGAGACAGTGAGATCCCGGTGGGAATCCCGGCGTTCGCCAAGGTCGCCATCGCCTCGAAGCGTTTCCGACTTGACGGCGCGTGGGGTTCGACCTTGCGCGCCACCTCATCGTCTGAAAACGGAATGCTGAAATACACATGAACCGACGCCTCCTGATGCAACCGACACAGCACATCCAGATCGCGCAGCACCAACACCCCTTTCGTGATGATCCCGACAGGATTCCGATACTCGGCACAGACTTCGAGGCAGGCCCGTGTCAGCTCCAGCGAGGCTTCCAGTGGCTGGTAACAATCGGTGTTCCCCGAGAACAGGATCAATTCACCCTTCCATGAAGGTTTCTCGAATGTCCGGCGGAGCAAAGTCGCGGCCTCCCGCTTCACGATGATCTTGGACTCGAAGTCAGTCCCGGCGCCGAACCCCCAATACTCATGTGTCGGTCTGGCATAGCAATAGGCGCAGGCGTGGAAGCAGCCACGATAGGGGTTGAGGCTCCATCGAAACGGCAAATCGGGACTCTCGTTCCGACTGAGAATGTCACGGGTCGCATCTTCAAACATTTGCAACTGCACATGAGGAGCAGGCTCCAAGAGATCCCGGTGCCGTGATTCAAACGGATTGGGTGGATTCATCACCGTGCGCATCGGCTATGGTCCTTGATTCACGCACTCCTGTCAACGGGACAAACCATGCCTTCCAAGGCGGAATATCACAACCCGATTGATTGACTAACCCCTACCTCGATGTTAGATTCCAGCCGCTTTCTGGAACACACAACTATGTACGATCTACGCTATTTACGAGAGAATCTAGACGCCTTGAGGGCCCAACTCGGTCCACGCGGATACGACATTGCGTGGGATGACCTTCGGAAATTAATCGAGGGTCGGCGTACCCTGACAATCAAGATCGAGCAGGAACGCCATGAGATAAAAAAGTTCTCCGATGAAATCGGCCGCCTTATGCGGGATGGCAAAGCTGAAGAAGCCGAGACCTTGCGTGCAGCGCAAGGGATGCGGGCGCGTGTCCCTGAAATCGGGAACCACGAAGAGGAATTGCGCGCCATTGAGCAAAAAGTTGGCGATGTAGCTCTCCGCATTCCGAATCTTCCGCATGCTTCTGTTCCTGTCGGAAAAGATTCCAGCGACAACAGAGAAGAACGACGGTGGGGAGAGCCGCAGCAGTTTTCATGTAAGCCAAAAACCCACTGGGAAATTGGTGAAGCCCTTGGCATTCTCGACTTTGACCGCGCCGCCAAGATCGCCGGGGCACGATTCGCGGTTCTGACGGGAGCTGGCGCACGACTCGAACGGGCCCTCATCAACTATATGCTTGACCTTCACACGACACAGCATGGCTATCGGGAAGTCCTGCCGCCACTCCTTGTCAATGAGAAGAGCATGACCGCGACCGGCCAATTACCCAAGTTCAAAGAGGATCTCTTTCGCCTGGAAGGTGACGGCTATTTCTTGATCCCGACGGCAGAAGTGCCGTTGACCAATCTCCACCGTGACGAGATACTCACCGAGAGTGCCCTGCCGATTAGATATACGGCCTATACACCCTGTTTTCGCCGCGAGGCAGGATCCTATGGGAAAGACACCAAAGGGCTCATTCGCCTCCACCAATTCAACAAAGTGGAGTTGGTCACGTTTGCAAAACCTGATCAGTCGTATGAGGAACTGGAGCGGTTGACCGGCCATGCCGAAGCGATCTTGCAAGGACTAGGGCTTCATTACCGAGTCGTCACCCTCTGCACCGGGGATATGGGGTTCTCTGCGGCGAAAACATACGACATCGAAGTCTGGCTTCCTTCCCAGAACCACTATCGGGAGATCTCCTCCTGCAGCAACTTTGAAGGATTTCAGGCCAGACGGGCCAATATTCGCTATAAGGGCACAGTTGGAAAGAAGGAAACAAAAGCGGAGTTTGTCCATACCCTCAACGGGTCCGGGCTTGCGGTCGGCCGCACGCTCGTGGCTATCCTCGAACGCTACCAACAGCCGGATGGGAGCGTCATGATACCGGATGTGTTGCGTCCCTATATGGGGGGGATGGAGCGGATCAGTCACGCATAGTATCAATGGCCATTGGTCACCTGCCACTCCCTGATGGACTTTAGCTGGAGACCCTTGACCATCTGACTCATTTACCCTATGACTATTGACTAATGACCGCGTGCACCGGTTTGGAGGGGTGACGGAGCGGCCGAACGTGCCAGTCTTGAAAACTGGAGACCTCGCAAGGGGTCCGCGAGTTCAAATCTCGCCCCCTCCGCCATACTTTCACGGTAATTTGAACTGTCTGAGCCTGAACCCAGCCCAAACTGTGGTTCAACTTTGCCTGAGTCCCACACGGTTACATTTCCCCCCTCAAGGCTTCAGCCGTAAGACACGCACCGCCTCAAAGCCGTTACCCTCAAAACCCAGCACAGACGTTCCGACCTGTAACCTGAAGAAATAGACGGGGCATTCTATCAACTCCGTGAACGCGCTGGAGGAAAAGCAGGCGGTGCAAGGGGTAATCTGGCGCTGCCACGCAGTCTTGTGCTATGTCAACGACCATGCCGACCCAGCGCCTTTTGCTCCTCATCCCTCCGCTTACTCAACTGAATACCCCCTACCCAGCCACCGCCTATCTTACGGGGTTTCTCCGTGGTCGCGGGATTGAGGCCTCCCAAGCCGACCTCGGCATTGAAATGGTCCTCCGAATCTTTTGTCGATCGGGACTCCAGACTGTATTTGAGCAAATACGCACGCGAGAAGATGCGTTGCCCGGTGAAGCCAGACAGATGTTGGCGGTCGAGCCGGCCTATCTGAATGCTATCGATCCAGTCATCGAATTTCTCCAAGGACGCAATCCCTCATTAGCCTTGCTCCTCGCTCGCCCAGGATTTCTTCCCCAAGGCCCTCGGTTTGCCGACCAGAGAAGGAACACTTCGGCTTTACGTGCCTTATCTGAGCAGGATCGCGCGAAACGATTCGCCACCTTGTATCTCGAAGACCTGGCTGATCTGATTCAAGCGACCGTCTCTCCTCATTTTGCCCTGAGCCGCTATGCCGAACATATCGCCCGAGCCGCATCGTCGTTCGACACCATCATTGACGCGATCGCCGTCCCTCCGACGCTGACGGATCAATTCATGCTCGAATCCTTGCAGAAACATCTCGACCGTCTTAATCCTTCGCTCGTCTGTCTGACTGTTCCCTTTCCCGGGAACCTCTACGGCGCGTTTCGTATTGCACACTCGATCAAGAATCGACGACCCGACATCGCTATCGCCCTGGGAGGCGGGTATGCCAACACGGAGCTTCGCCGTCTGTCGGACCCTCGCGTATTTGATTACATCGATTACGTCACGCTCGACGATGGGGAACGGCCTCTGCTCTCGTTGATTGAATATCTGGCAGGGACCAGGCCACGCACGCGACTCTGCCGAACGTTCTATCGAGACAAGGATCAAGTGGTCTTCGTGAATGATACGTCTGACCGGGAGTTCAGCATGAATGAGGTCGGCTGTCCGACCTATAGCGGCCTAACCTTAGCGAACTATCTCACCATTTTGGACAGTACGAACCCGATGCATCGTCTCTGGTCCGAAGGCCATTGGAACAAACTCACGGTCGCTCACGGCTGCTATTGGAAGCAGTGCACGTTCTGCGACGTAGGGCTTAACTACATCAGTCGCTATGAGATGACGCCGACCGATCGGCTTATTCAACAGATCGAACAACTGACCGCCGAGACGGGTTGCCGCGGGTTCCACTTTGTCGATGAGGCTGCCCCTCCCACTGCCTTAAAATCGCTCGCATTGGCCCTACTGGAACGAGGCATCACCATCTCATGGTGGGGCAACATCCGCTTCGAGGAGGCCTTCTCGCCAGACCTCTGTCGCCTGCTGGCTGCCTCCGGCTGCATCGCCGTGACAGCGGGACTTGAAGCGGCCTCAGACCGCCTGCTGGAAAAGATCAAGAAAGGAATTACCGTCGACCAGACAGCGCTTGTGGCAGCGTCCTTCAAAGACGCAGGCATTCTCATCCATGCCTATCTCATGTACGGATGTCCCTCTGAGACGGTGCAAGAAACGGTCGACTCGCTTGAACGGGTGCGGCAATTGTTCGCAGCAGATCTGATTCAATCCGCCTTCTGGCATCGCTTCACCGCCACAGCCCATAGCCCAATCGGGCTCAAGCCTGCCGCCCATGGGTTGCGCATCCTCGGGCCTGAGTTTCAAGGCTTTGCGGAGAATGACTTTCTACATGAGGATCAACGCGGCAAGACGCCGGAATGGCTCGGCGAAGGACTACGACGGTCGATACTCAATTACCTCGAAGGGAGCGGGCTCACACTCGACGTCCGCCAATGGTTCGACCATTCCGTGCCAAGCCCTCGGGTCTCCTCCACGTGGGTACGTCGTCTCCTCAAGGGCCGAATGGTGGAAGATGACCCACAGGCAGCACGGCGGTTCGTATGGCTCGGTGGGCAACCTGTCTGTGAACCTGTCGGTAGAAGAACGCGATTCATTCTGCCGGGACGCACCAGTGATCACGCCGTGACGCTATCCAACCCACAGGCTCAGTGGCTTGATGATCTGATACGACAATCCACGCCACAGAACAACCCCTTGAATCCCTACCCCCTACTCCGGGAAATGAAAACCATTTTTCCAGGAACCACAAATGAATTCGAGGCCTTCCTCAGTACGACCTCTTGGAAAAAGATTCGATCAGCTGGCCTGCTGCTCGTCTAGCAGCTATTGAAAAAACTCCGTGGCACGCCAGATAGACGCGCGAGACATGTGAGCCTGGCGAGGAATAGTTCGAGATTCGAAGTTCAAGATTTTCAGAACTTCGAACACCGATGACAGCAAGGGCGGCATCGTCAAGTCCTTATGGTTTTGACTGGGACCTGCCTGTTGCCGATGATCCGACTGTAGAGCGCCGGGATGATCAGCAACGTTAATAGCGTCGAGGTAAATAATCCCCCGATGACAACAGTGGCGAGAGGCCGTTGAACCTCGGCTCCCATGCTGGTCGCCACTGCCATGGGAAGAAAGCCGAGGCTGGCGACCAGTGCCGTCATCAGCACGGGCCTGAGTCGGTCCATCGCTCCATGCATGATGGCCTGATCAGTCGGAAACCCTTCTGCTTCGAGTTGCCGGATGTGGCTGACTAGCACCACCCCATTAAGCACTGCAATACCAAAGAGGGCAATGAATCCAATGACCGCTGAAATACTGAGCGGCAAGCCCCGTAGCCAGAGGGCCACGATACCGCCAGATAAGGCCAAGGGGACATTGAGAAAAATCAGCAGCGCGGGGCGCATGGCCCCGAAGATTACCGACAGCACACCCAGAATCAGGAGGAGGGTGATGGGCACGACCACGGCTAACCGGCTGGTGGCTTCTTGAAGATGCTGAAACTGTCCGCCCCATGTCAATTCATACCCTGTCGGAAGCAACACCTCACGTGCCACGGCGCGCTGAGCCTCTGACACGAAGCTTCCCAAATCCCTTCCTCGAATATTGTTCTCCACCACGATACGTCGCTGCACGCGCTCCCTGCTGATCTGCGCCGGTCCCGTGTCCACTCGGATAGCCGCCACGCGGGAGAGGGGGACGAGTTCACCCTGACCGGTTGGGATGAGCAGATTGCCCAGTGCGGCAGGATCCGCTGATGCGCTGTCGGCTAAACGGACGACGAGATCAAACCGTCGGGAGCCTTGGAACACGGTGCCGACGACGCGTCCCACACGTGTGGTTTGGACGAGGGCGAGCACGTCGTCTGCCGTGAGCCCATACCGGGCAATCTGTTCCCTGTCCACGATCACTCGCAACAGTGGAAGGCCCGCTACCTGCTCAACTCTGACGTCTGCTGCGCCGCGCACGGTTTCCAACGCACGCGCCACGGCCTCGGCTTGCTGCTTGAGCACCTCCATATCAGGCCCAAAAATCTTGACGGCCAGATCAGAGCGCGTCCCCGCGATCAATTCATTGAAACGCATCTCGATCGGTTGCGTAAAACCGAGGCCGACACCAGGAACCGCATCAAGAATGGCGGGCCTCATCTTGGCGATCAGGTCCTCGCGCGTACCGGCCGTCGTCCATTCGTGCTGCGGCTTGAGAATGACGAACACATCGGACATCTCCACTCCCATTACGTCGGTCGCCACCTCTGGACTCCCGGTTCTAGTCACCACCTGCACGACTTCCGGAAATCGACGCAGCACCCGTTCAACGTCTACGGCATTCTGGACCGACTCGCTCAGAGACACGCTGGGTAACCGCCACACTTGAATCGCCATATCTCCTTCGTCGAGTCGAGGCACAAACTCGATGCCAAGCCATGTACTGATTCCGAGACTCACGACAAACAGCCCCACCGCCGGCGTCACCACCCACGCCGGGCGCGCCACCGCCCGTCTGAGACAGGGTTCGTAGGCACGGCGCAGCATCCCGATCACAGGCGTACCTTCATGTCCGGACTTGCCTCGCACAAACCAATAGGCGAGCAGTGGGGTAACCGTCACAGCGAGGAGCAGTGATCCGGCCAGGGCCAGGATGACGGTCAGGGCCATGGGGCGGAACATCTTCCCTTCGATCCCGGTCAGGGCCAGGATGGGCACGTACACGAGAATGATGATACAGACGGCAAGAGTCATGGGACGAAGCACCTCGCGGCCAGCCGCCTGGATCTCACTCAGTCGTGCCTCCGGACTCATGACGCCTTTCTTCGCCAATCGTCGGAGGATGTTGTCGATCATCACCACCGAGCCATCCACGAGTAAGCCGAAATCGATGGCGCCGAGGCTCATGAGGTTGCCGGAGAGCCCGACCTGCATCATCCCGCTGAAGGCAATCAGCATCGACAACGGAATCGCCAACGCCACGATCACGCCTGCGCGGAAATTGCCGAGAAACAGGAACAGCACGGCCATGACGAGGAGTCCCCCTTCGAGCAGATTGTTGCGTACGGTATGCATGACCTTCGAGACAAAGAGCGTGCGGTCGTAATAGGGTTCGATGGTCACGCCAGAAGGGAGGGTCGCTTCAATCTCTCTCACGCGGGTCTTGACACGCTCGACGACCTGCTGCGCATTCTCGCCCGCCAACATCTGGACCATGCCGATCACGGTTTCGCCCTCGCCCATCGCGGTCGCCGCGCCGATACGGAGTGCCGACGCCTCCTTCACCTCCGCGAGGTCGGCAATATAGATAGGAACTCCTCCGGGGCCGTGCGCTACCACGATCCTCGCAAGGTCGGCCACCTGCGTCGCCAAGGCTTCACCACGAATGAGCAATTGCTCGCGTTGACGCTCAATGTAACCGCCGCCTGCGATGGCATTATTGCGTTCGAGCGCTTCAAACACATGCCGAAGGGACAGTTTATAAGACAGGAGCTTCGCGGGATTCAGCACAACTTGGAACTGCTGCGGTTCTCCTCCCCAAATATTGACTTCCACCACGCCCGGCACCGTCCGCAGCCGCATCCCGATATCCCATTCGAGAAGCGTCCGGAGTGCCATGGGGCTGTGGTCCTTTCCTTTCACAGTGAATTGATAGACTTCGCCCAATCCGGTCGTCAGGGGTCCCACGATCGGACGGCCATACTCGACTGGGATACGCTCCATCGCACGGGTCAACCGTTCGCTGACTAACTGTCTCGCACGGTAGATGTCGGTCTGATCTTCGAAGATCGCGGTGACCGCCGAGAGCCCATAGCGCGACACAGAGCGGAGTTCGCGTAGGGCTGGCAATCCGCTCAGCGAGGCCTCGATTGGAAACGTGATGAACTGTTCCACTTCGAGCGGGCCGAACGCTGGGGAACGTGTCAGGATTTGGACCTGGACAGGCGTCAGATCCGGCATCGCGTCAATGGTGAGGCGGGTAAAGGACCACAGGCCAATGACGATCACGAATATGACCGCCACCAGAGTGAAGAAACGGTAGCGCAGCGAGAGGATGAACAGCCTATCCATCTTACCCTCCCTCTCCGGACCCGATATGTTCTTTGAGTAGGACATTCTTCAGGTCAAAGACGCCGTCGACCACCACCTGCTCGCCCGCTGCCAGTCCTTTCTGCACTTCAACCCAACCCCCGCCTTCGCGGCCGGCTTCGATGGGAACGAACGCGTACCCGGTCTCCCGCTGAACGAACACGCCACGCACATTGCCCACCATCGTCAGTGCCGACACGGGAACGGCCAAGGTCGGTGGACTCTCGATAGTCAGCTGCACATTCACATATTCTCGTGGTTTCAGAGTGTGTTGCTGGTTCGCCACCTCGAACCGGACTCGAATTGTTCGCGTGGCCTCGTCCGCGACCGGTGCAAGATACGTGAGCGGAGCTGTGACCGGCTCACCGCCTTTGGGCAGGATCGTCCCCACATCGCCCTCTTTGAACTTTCTGGCCTGTTCGATCGGCAGATTCGCAAAGACCCAGACCCGGCTCGTGTCGACGATCTCGAACAGTTCATTGCCCGGCGCCACACCCTGTCCCCGCACAACATTTTGCGCGACCACCGTCCCGGCGATTGGCGACGTGAGGGTATAGCGATGCCCCTCCTGGTGGCTTCCATGCTCTAACTGATGCAATTCACCGGGGGTCATGCCCATATTCAGAAGCTTCTCACGAACATGCTGATGGCGGGCTTGTGCTTCAATGAAACGACCTCGGTCTTCGACCAGTCGGCGCTCCGCCACGACCCTATCGGCTACGAGTTTCTCCGTCCGTCGATACATATTCTCGGCCACATCAACCTGGGATTTGGTCACGAGGTATTCCTGCACCAATTCATCCAAACGCAGGCTCTCAATAGCGACCAATGGCTGACCACGTCTGACGCGATCACCCAACTGGACATGGATGGACTGGGCTTGCCCTTCAATTCGGGACATAATCTTGGCCACCTGATTGAGATCGAGTGCAACTTCGCCTGGGGCCGTCACGACATCTGGAACCATGTGTGCGGTGACCGGATCAATGCGTAATCGATCTCGCACGGCCGCCGGGACCTGAATGGCCGTAATGCGATGAGCACCTGACTGGGGATTCGCTTTCGGCGGCGAAGTCGGCTGTTCACTCCCGCGATCCCCGCAGGCCGTGACGAACAGGAACAGCGCGAACACACACGCGGTCTGTGCTGTCCATTTGCTTCTCATGATCAACATTCCTTCTGGATCGTTAGATTCCGCCGACCACACGCTCAAGCCGAGCGAGCGTGACCAAGAGACCTACGCACGCATGGACATACTCAAGTCGTGTTTGCCTATTCACGCGTTGGGAGTCGAGCAGGTCCAAGAGACTGGCAGCTCCCTCGAAACTGATCCCTTGTGATCATGGTCATGGGAAACCTACGATCACAAGTAAGGAGGGCGCCCTCTCCGACTGTGGCGACTCGCCTGCGTTACCCGATCATCACGAAACGAAAAATGAATTAGAGGGATTGGGAGGGAGGAGCGCGAAGAGGGAGTGCGGTTGAGAGAAACAGAATTGAGTGCGAGGTGCTGGGTTGCAACGAAGCCACGGCGACAGCCCGTTGAGCCGCTAGACGCTCGACGACTGGTAATTCAAAGACCGTCATCCCAGGCTTCGGCAGTGGACGATCGATCGGAATGGTCAGCAGTGAGAATTGAATCTCAGGGTGATTGGGCGCATGACCGAAATGCGCACGATCTTGAAAGTGCTGATGCGCGGCTTCAGGACAGGTCGAATCGTGGACATCATCCTGGTATTCGCACTCGAGGTCCGGAGAGAACACAGTGTGGATCGTGCCGCCATGGACATGACCCACATCCCCATGACGATGATCGGCCTCAGGATGCACGTGGAAGAATGGAACCATGAGCATCCATAGGGACGCCCATACGAGGATCAGCACCCGAGAACCCAATGGTTTGTCACATATCCGTTGCATTAGGAATTTACTTTAGCACAGTTCCCATGACCCATCAATCAACCGCTCCCTTCCATGCTCCCTAAGGAGAGGCTCGAATCGGGAGAGTTTTCTTACCCCTAGTTGAGGAAAAACTAAATAGGCCCACCGGAACTTCGATAACCTGCGCGTCTTGAAGTAAGAGACAAGGCCCCGCAGGATGCTCAAAAATGCTGTCCAGCAAGGCCGAAGCGAGCGAAGAGGCGAGGCGTACGTTTCAGTACGTTGAGCCTCTGAGCGAAGCGAGAACGATGCTGGCAGACTTTTTCAGTATCCTGCTAGAAATACGAAGGGCGGGAGTGGCTCAAAGCCACTCCCGCCCTCAATGTGGGTCAAACTGTTCGCTACTTGTTCGGCTGCGGGGTATAGCGCAGATAGGGCTTCACAGTCTTGAATCCTTTGGGGAAGAGCGTCTTTGCTTCAGCATCATTCACCGCAGGGGTGATGATGCAATCCTCGCCGTCCTTCCAGTTTGCCGGTGTCGCGACTTTGAACTTTGATGTCAGCTGAAGGGAGTCGATAACTCTTAGCAATTCATCGAAATTCCGGCCACATGAAGCTGGATAGGTCAATGTTAACTTCACCTTTTTGTCCGGCCCGACAATGAACACTGAACGGACCGTCATGTTGTCCATGGCGTTCGGATGGATCATGTCATAGAGAGCTGCGACCTTCTTGTCAGGATCGGCAATGATCGGGTAATTCATCGTCGTCTTTTGCGTCTCATTGATGTCATTGATCCAGCCCTTGTGGGAATCCAAGGGATCGACACTGACAGCGATAACTTTGACTCCCCGCTTCTTAAACTCCGGCGTAATCTTTGCCACCGTCCCCAACTCCGTGGTGCACACCGGGGTATAGTCCTTCGGATGCGAGAAAAGAATTCCCCATCCCCCGCCCAGCCACTCGTGAAAGTTGACGGTTCCTTCCGTCGTCTCCGCTGTGAAATTCGGTGCTTCGTCTCCCAATCGTACTGCCATAGTACCCTCCGTTCTATATACGTCAATAGAGATCTCCGACCCTGATCGGATCTACGATACAGTGCCACCCATGGAGACTTCAAGAGGGGCGATTGCCTCAAGATTTTTTTAGGGCCAACGATCCCTCCACAAATTTCGCAGAGACTGCGGTATTCGAAACCGCAGTCTCTTGCCTGCCTCTATCGTCACTATCGCTCAGGGTGCAGCCGCAACGGCCAACCGGCTTCGTATCTGCTCATGGTCTGACGCGTTCAAATCGACGTCCAGCAGATAGACTCGTTCATCGGCCAGCTTGCCCTCACCAGTCAATTGCTCTCGAACCTGGTCGGCACGTTGACGGGCCAAGGTGCGAAGCGCCTCTTCATCCAAGGGCATGGCAGCCATTAACACCTGTTTCATGTCTTCGACCGTCAGCGGTTTGGCAGGGCCATCATCTTTGGGCAGCGCAGCGGACAAAACTGCCTTTTTCTGGTGTGCTTCGTAGAGCTCTTGAATGAACCTCTGCTCGTCATCGGTTGGTACCGGCTCTCCTTTTGCCGAAGGTTTCCCGCGCTCGCGTTGCCACATGACCTGAATGTCCGCCTGGAGTTTCATGCGATTGAGTGCCTGTCGATCGTAAACTGAATCGGCCGTCCCTGTAATGTCAAGCCTGAGTCCAGGCCGTTCCTCCAGTCCTTTCGCCAAGGCTTCGAGCTTCTTGATCTCCGCATCCGGCACTGTCGCGCTGCCAGGAGGGAATGCGATGAACTGTAAATCCTCTTCGTTACCGCTGCCAGGAATCAGCTTTCCCATCAGCGAAAACGGAGACGCCACGATTTTTGTGAGCAGATTGAGTAAGGTCGACAGGACCACTTTGCCGTACTTGAAGTCGGGATCATTCAAGTCGCCGCGAATGGGCAAATCGATGTCGATGCGTCCCTTTCGATCTTTCAAGAGCGCCACAACCAGCGGAACGGGCAGCGACGTCGCATCCGGACTGTCGACCTTTTCCCCGAACGTCAGTTGATCGACCAGCACTTTGTTTTCCGCCTCAAGCTGCTTTTGGGAGACCTTGTACTTCAAATCGAGAGAGAGCTTCCCCTTCGATAAGCCATAGCCCACATACTTGCCGCTGTAGGGACCTTCTGCAGTCAGGTCCATACCCCCAAGGGTAATCGTGAGATCCGTAAACGCATCCTCACTTAAAGGATTGATGGTGCCTGCGATCTTGAGCGGCGCCACCTTACCCACACGACCGGTGAGATCAACGTCCGCCCTGGCGAGCTGCTTCGACGACAGTCTTTTGATCGTACCGGTCAGATCGGAAAGTCCGGTCTGGACAGGAGGTTGTACCGAATTATCCCGAAAGGTCACGGCTGCTTTGGCAAGTTTCACCACACCGACCGTCACCGGAACTGGTGGACTCTTGGCCTTCTGAGGCTCCGCAGGCTTTTCGTCCACTGCCGCCGATGGCGGAGGCGTAGCGGCAAGCTTGCTCAGATTCAATCCCCCGTCCGGCAGCACAACGAGATGCGCCATGGGCTGTTGAAGGCCTATCTCTTTAATCGAGACCGTGGTTGGATCGACGGTTACACGAACCGTCTTGAGGGACAATGTGTGCAGCGAGGCCACCTCGTCACCCTGATCGCGGTCGGCCACGCTCAATGCCTCGATGCTCACGTTGCCGTCATACGACATGAGCGGACCGTTCTGATGTTCGGTGGCAAAATGGAGGGTTCCATCAAGATTGACGACGCCGGACTGAATATCAATACGCGCAAATTTTTCAAAATACGGCTCAAACGGTCTGATCGCAATATCCTTGAGCATTAGGGTGACATCCGCCTGGAGCGGATTGGGCAGCACCGACCCATTCACATGAATGGTCCCGGTTTCATTCAGCTGCATCCCCACCTCGATTGGCAGAGCTTCTCTGATCGGAATCCGCACGTCGTGGGTCTTGACGGTCAAGCCCCGCACCTCGGCATGAGCCGGAATCGCCAACGTGCGATCGTCAAAGTCGATCGAATGGTCCTTTAGCGTGATCTCCTTGAGCCAGATCGCCCACGGTTTCTCATCTTTAGATGTAGGAGAGGCGCTGTTCGCAGCAGGCGGAGGTTGGGTGGAGTCTACTGGAATAAACATCTGCTGATAATTCACGGTGCCATCGGGATTCAACCAGGCCGTGAATGCTGCACGCTCGACTGCGATATTCCTGACCGTGACCTCGTGCGTCGCGAGATCCACGTCGACACCCTCGACATTCAGCGCCGGAATGGTGATCACCGGATCAAGACTCCCATCCTCCTTGACTGCGAGCTTCTCGACCCTGATGTTCGCCTGTGAAATTTGAAACTTGATGGGAGTCGCCGCGGCATCGAACACGTACCTGGCATCGGCCGCGACCGTGCCATCGATGATATCGAAGCGGAATCGATCGTGAATGTATTGCCACAGGTTAGATAGCTTCACGTCGGAGAGGGAAAACGTGCCGGAGGATTGAATCGGTTCGAGCGAGACGGTGCCAGCCCAGGAGAGCATTTCGCCCTTGCCCAACTCCGCGGTGAAGGCATACGAATTGTCACCGCCCGGTTTGGTATGGAAATTCTTCAGCACAATATGGATTGGAACGATATCGAGCCTGTAGGGCTTGGGCTTCGAATCATCGCGAAATTCGACAATCCCTTGTGCGATTTCAAACTCACCGATCTCGATAGCGGGCATCTCTGCTTTAGTCTTCTCAGCTTGATCCGGCACGACCGGTTGTGAACCACCGTCCGACGGTACAAGCTCCGCCAGATTCATGCGCCCGTCTTTGAATACTCGGGCGGACACATAGGGCACCGTGAGCCGAATCGTATCGAACACATAGGCCCGACGAATGAGAGAGCTTGCCTGAAGATTGACGAAGAACTCGTCAAACCCGAGCAAAGCAGACTGATCCGATTCTCGAATTTCCAAGCCCGTCACCCGAAGCGATAGCGCAAAGGGATTGAGATCCACCTCTTTGACCAGCACCGGGCGCTTGAGCTTCTCGGCAATAGCAGGGATCGCGTAGGCCTTAATCAGGTATGGAATGAGAAAAAATCCGACGAGGGTGTAGAGAAGCACCAGGCTTAGGGCAAGGATCGCAAGACGATAGGGGCGAAACAACCAGCGCATGGATAGGAATCCCTATGGTGCGCCCGGCTGGAATCGAACCAGCGACCTACAGCTTAGAAGGCTGTTGCTCTATCCAACTGAGCTACGGGCGCGTTCTTGCAAGAAAGTACTGAGTCTTGCGTTGCGGATCAGTGGTAACGGAAGGATCCACGGGGGGGCGACTCCGAATGCTTCGTTCAACTCAGCACTTCATTGCGGTTTGGTCGGGGCGAGAGGATTTGAACCTCCGACATCCTGCTCCCAAAGCAGGCGCGCTACCGGGCTGCGCTACGCCCCGACTCGAGCATCTCGAATTCCATCTCTCGTAAGAGGTCTTTCGCCTGAGTGAACGCTTTGGCGCGATGGCTAATCGTGTTTTTGTGATCCGCCGGCAGCTGCGCCAAGGTCTTTCCTAATTCTGGAATGAGGAACACAGGATCATACCCGAAGCCTAACGTCCCACTCGCCTTTTCTGCAATCACTCCATCCAACGTTCCCTGTGCCACCCGAATTCCACCTGAAGGCAGTGCGACTGCCGCGACGGTCAGAAAGCGGGCGGTTCGTCGTTCGCGTGGCACGCCCGTCAATTCCCGGAGCAACTTCAGACAGTTGTCTTCGTAAGTCGCATTTTCGCCAGCATATCGGGCGGCATGGACACCGGGGCGCCCACCCAGCGCATCCACTTCCAGCCCCGTGTCGTCAGCGACAGCTGGCAAGCCCGTGAACTCGGCAATGGCACGCGCTTTCTTTACTGCGTTGGCCTCGCAGGTGTCTCCGTCTTCGACCACGTCCGGAGCATCCGGAAATTCATCGAGTGTACGAATCGTGATGCCCAGATCGCCTAAGAGCGCAACGAGTTCTATTACTTTATCGTGATTGCGTGTGGCAAGCACCACTTCACGAATCATCGTCTCTTCCCTACTCCAATTCTCCGATCAGATCCTTCTGCAGCGCGGTGAGAGTCTGAATTCCGCTCCAGCCCATCGCCATGAACTCATCCATTTCCTGTTTGGCAAAGGGGGTCCGTTCCGCTGTACCCTGGACCTCAACGTAGCGCCCTTGTCCGGTCATGACCACATTCATGTCGACATCGGCCATTGAGTCTTCTGTATAGGCCAAGTCGACGAGGATCTCTCCACCCACTTTCCCCACACTAATGGCCGCAAGATAATCCGTCAACGGACGTTTCTTAATCAGGCCCCTCTTCTTGAGCACGGTAAACGCATCGGCCAGGGCGATGAACGCCCCAGTAATAGACGCCGTTCTGGTCCCTCCGTCGGCCTGGATGACGTCGCAGTCGAGCCAGATTGACCGCTCTCCCATCTGGCCCATATCGGTCACCGCACGGAGGGCTCGCCCTACAAGGCGTTGAATCTCCAACGTCCTGCCACCCTGCTTTCCTTTGACCGCTTCACGCGGGGACCGTTCGTGGGTCGAACGGGGGAGCATCGAATACTCTGCCGTCACCCATCCTTGTCCTTTCCCCTTCAGAAACGGAGGCACCTTCTCCTCAATTGAGGCTGTGCAAATCACTTTGGTGTCGCCCATTTCGATCAGGACAGACCCCTCAGCATGCTTGATGAAGTTCCGCGTCACCTTCACCGGGCGAAGTTGATCTTTCCGCCGCCCATCGACACGCAATAATCCCGCTGCACTACTCATTGATGACTCCTATTTATGGATGTGCCGCATTATAGTGAAGGCTCTGTGAAAGCGCAACGAAACTGGCCTGACACTCCATAGCGAGTGGAGTCAGGAACAACAGCGCGTACCTTCGCCATTCCTGCCGATCAATTTGTTCAAAAATATGCGGCGCGAACGGTTAAATCTGTACAGGCGCACCACACTCAAGAAGCATGGCCACCGCAATCTCAGGTGCTGCTGCCACTGCCTCCTGCCATAAAATGCTGTCACAGCACGGCATCTCACTGCTCCTCTGGTAAGAGGACATCATCGGATGTGCGACCGACAACGTGCAGGCTTTTCTGAATATATTGGCACAAAAGGTGCACATGGCCGTACAGTTCTCTTGAGACCTCTGAACATCGTGACATAAACGAATATCCACTAACGCCTAAACAGTTTCCTTCTTCATATACAGCAGACTCACACATCATGACGTTGCTTCTTGACCGATCCAGCCAGCACGCCCTCCTTGAACTCAAACGCGTGCTGATCGTCGACGACGAAGAACCGATCCGCCGGCTCCTGGGATACATGCTGCAAACCCATGGGTATGAGACGGTCCTCGCCTGCGATGCGCGTGAGGCACGGACACGGCTGGATGAGCAACCCTTCGCATTGATGCTGTGCGATGTGAATATGCCCGGTGAGTCGGGCATGGATCTCGTCCGCAACATCCAGAATCAATACCCCCACACCGCCGTCATCATGGTCACTGGTCTTGACAGCTCGGTGCTGGCAAACGCTGCGCTGGACATGGGTGCCTTTGGATACATCGTCAAGCCGTTCGAGTCCAATGAAGTCATGATCGATGTCGCCAATGCGCTCCGCCGCCGCCGCCTTGAGCTTGACAATCGCCTGCACCGGGAGAACCTGGAAGATGTCGTCAGAACCAGAACGATGGCTCTCCAGCAAGCGCTCGAGTGGCTCGAGGTCAGCGAAAAGGAACTGCGTCTCTCACGAGAGGAAACGATTCAACGACTTGCCATCGCCGCCGAATACCGGGACAGCGCTACGGCACAGCATATTCAACGCATGAGCCACTACTGTGAATTGCTCGCGCGGAAGTATGGACTGTCATCGGAACGGTGTGATTTGATCCGCACGGCCAGTCCGATGCACGACATCGGAAAAATCGGCACGCCAGATCATGTCCTCCTCAAGCCCGGCAAGTTTACGCCGGAAGAATTCGCCGTCATCTCTCAACATTCGGAAATCGGCTATCGCATCCTCAGTGGGTCGGATGCGGAGATCCTCAAAGTCGCAGCTTCCATCGCCTGGACCCACCATGAGCGTTGGGATGGCAACGGATATCCGCGCAAGTTGAAAGGCGAAGCGATTCCCGTGGAAGGACGGATCGCCGCGATCGCCGATGCCTTCGATGCTCTCACCACGCAACGAGTCTACAAGCCGGCCTTCTCACTCGATCACGCCACCGAACTCATGACCAAACATCGGGGCGAACACTTCGACCCCGAGCTCCTCGATGTCTTCTTTGCCTCGCCGAACGACATCAAGCGCATCCATGACGAGTACGCCGACAAATCGCCGCGTGGGTTGACTCCCGAGTCTTAGCCCACTTCCCCGCGAACATTTCTGCTGCAATCGCGGATTCGCCGCTGCGACGTTCTGCGTCGCTCATCGTTCGTGAATGGTGCGCGCGACAGGCGCGACTCACAAAAATGGAATGTCCGACCAGTCCCGTTTTTCTCGCATGTCTCGCGAGTTCCGCGAGAATAAGGAAATACGCTTCATAAGAAAGACGTTCTACACGATTTCTTGACGAACCGTACGAAGAATGCGGGCTCGCCTTCTTTTCGTCATTTCGTTGACCAGTTTTCTACCCACCGATATACTTTCCTCATCTCGTCAGGTACAGCCCCACGCACAGATTCTCAGGCCCTGTACCCACAATATTTCACGCTTGCGAAAGGGCTCCGCTGATGGCAAAGAAGACGATGACGGCTCGCAAACAGAGAGCCACGCGCAATTGGATTGCCTACCTGTGCGAATCCTTAGTCACGTCCGGAGTCATGCCGACCTGGGAGGCTGCGACCTATCTGACCGAGAACCTGTTTGGAGAAAAACCCAATCCCCGCCTCTTAAGTACGACCAACGCCTACGAAGTGACGTCCCAATTTCTTCAACGGCTCTACCACCCTCTCATTGAGGCCGCGTCACGCGACGTCACATTACCGGATGGCGCCCTGCTGCACGTGTTTACGGATATCAGCCTCACCGGAAAATCTGCCGTGCTCGTCGTCTATATGTCCGGCAGTACGCACCCACACCAGTTGCTGATGCTGGACGCCGCCAAAGCCTGGGAGCTAGTCTTTACTGATTCAGAGGACGTGAATCGCTGGGCGGAAGAACGCTACCGTTGGGTGAAGTCAGCGCTGACTGCGGCGATTGGAAAACCCGCCCGGCAGGCCATTTTAGCAGAAGTCTCTTAGTGGGCCTCGTCGTCTAGACACTCATTCATTCTGTACGCTCACCTCTTATTTTATCCTCAAATGAGTTCGTAGTTCAGGTTGGGCGACAGCCAGCGCTCGATGGTGCGCAGGTCCATCTCCTTCCGATTGGCATAGTCTTCGACTTGATCCTTCCCGATCTTACCCACGGCAAAATACTTGGCCTCCGGGTGGGCAAAATAGAAACCGCTCACCGCCGCAGCCGGCCACATCGCGAAGCTCTCAGTCAGCGTGATGCCGGTATTCTGCTCGGCTTGTAGCAGATCGAACAGGAGCCGTTTCTCCGTGTGGTCCGGACAAGCCGGATAGCCAGGGGCTGGTCGAATGCCTCGATACTTTTCGCGGATCAGGTCCTCACTCGTCAGCGTCTCGCTCTTGCCATATCCCCAAGCTTCTCGCACTTGCTTATGCAGCCATTCCGCAAAGGCTTCGGCCAGACGATCGGCCAAGGCTTTGGTCATAATAGAATTGTAGTCGTCGTGGTCACGCTCGAACTCTCGACATAAGAGATCCACTCCGATTCCCGTCGTGACAGCAAAGGCACCGACATAATCCGCACGACCGGACTCTTTCGGTGCGACAAAATCCGCCAGCGCAAAACTGCACTGCCCCTGCGGCTTCTCCGATTGCTGGCGCAAGGTGTGGACGGTCGTCAAGACCGACGTACGACGGTCATCGGTATAGATTTCAATATCGTCGCCCAGGCTGTTGGCAGGGAAAAACCCGTAGACCCCATTGGCGGTGAATAACCGTTGCTCCACAATCTTGCGGAGCAAGGCCAACGCATCGTCGTACAACTCCTTGGCCTTCAAGCCCACAACAGGATCTTCCAGAATGGTCGGGTAGCGTCCGCGCAATTCCCATGTGTGAAAGAACGGCGACCAATCGATGAAGGGAATCAGCTGATCTAGCGGCTGCTGCGGCACCACCTTCACCCCGGTGAAGGCCGGTATGGGAATATTGACCTCAGCCCAATTGGAGTGGAATCGATTGGCTCGCGCTCGCGCCAGCGTCCAGAGGGATTTGACACCCTTGTCCTGATGGGTCTGGCGTATCTGATCATAGTCGGCGCGCACCTTCTTGGCGAAGTCAGCCCGCAAGTCGGCATTCACCAGACTGCCGACGACGCCCACAGCTCTTGAGGCGTCCAGCACATGCACAACGGAGTGCTTGTAGGCCGGAGCAATTTTGACGGCCGTATGGGCTTTACTCGTGGTGGCACCGCCAATGAGTAACGGCAGGTCAAAACCCTCGCGCGTCAGCTCGCGCGCCACGTGTGCCATTTCGTCGAGCGACGGGGTAATGAGCCCGCTCAGCCCTATGATCGTGACCCCATGTTCGCGTGCCGCCGCCAAAATCTTTTCACAGGGCACCATCACCCCAAGATCGATCACCTCGTAGTTATTACATCCCAGGACCACCCCGACGATGTTCTTCCCGATGTCATGCACATCGCCCTTGACCGTGGCGAGCAGGATCTTCCCATTCGAGCTTGACGCCCCTGATTTTTCTTTCTCAGCGTCCATGAACGGCATCAAGTACGCCACAGCTTTCTTCATGACCCTGGCACTCTTGACCACTTGTGGCAGAAACATCTTGCCGGACCCGAACAGGTCCCCCACGATGTTCATCCCAGCCATCAACGGCCCCTCGATCACATGCAGCGGCTTGGCATATTTTTGTCGAGCTTCCTCGATGTCCTGCTCGATATAGTCGGTCACACCTTTCACCAGTGCATGGGACAAGCGCTCCTCCACCGTGCCCGAGCGCCACTCATCATCCTTCACCACCACTTTGCCCTGTTGCTTGACGGTCTCAGCAAACGTCACCAACCGTTCTGTCGCATCTGGCCGGCGGTTCAGCAGCACGTCTTCGACCAGTTCCAGGAGATCCTTGGGGATCTCCTCGTACACCGCCAACTGGCCGGCATTGACAATTCCCATATCGAGCCCGGCCTTGATGGCGTGATAGAGAAACGCGGAATGCATCGCCTCGCGCACACGGTTGTTGCCGCGAAACGAAAAAGAAATGTTGCTGACGCCGCCGCTGACTTTCGCCAGCGGAAGATGCTGTTTGATCCATCGAGTCGCTTCCAGGAAATTCACCGCATAGTTGTTGTGTTCCTCAATGCCGGTCGCCACGGTGAGGATGTTCGGATCGAAGATGATGTCCTGGGCTGGAAAACCGATGCGTTCCGTGAGGAGGCGATAGGCTCGCTCACAGACCTCGATTTTGCGCTCATACGTGTCGGCTTGGCCACGCTCATCGAAGGCCATCACCACCACGGCCGCTCCATAGCGATGAACGAGTTCGGCCTGCTGGAGAAATTTGGCTTCGCCTTCTTTGAGGCTGATGCTATTGACGACGGGCTTGCCCTGGATCTGCTTCAGACCCGTCTCCAGGATGTCCCACTTTGAGCTATCCACCATGATGGGTACGCGGGAAATATCGGGTTCCGATGCCACCAATCGTAGGAATTTCTCCATGGCGGCCTGGGAATCAAGCATGCCTTCGTCCATATTGATGTCGATGATCTGGGCACCCCCCTCGACCTGTTGTCGCGCCACAGAGAGCGCGGCTTCATAGTCGCCTCCTAGAATCAATTTTGAGAAAGCCGGTGACCCCGTGACGTTGGTCCGTTCACCGATATTCACAAAGTTCGATTCCGTCCGAATCGTGACCGCTTCCAGCCCGCTAAGCCTGGTATGAAGTTCGACGAGCGGCGGGACGCGCGGAGGAAGACCGCGCACGGCTTCGGCAATCAACTTGATATGTCCAGGTGTCGTCCCACAACAGCCACCGACGATATTCAGCCAACCATTCTGCGCCCATTCTTTTAATTGAGGCGCCAGGCTATCGGGCGTCTCTGGAAATCCCGTCGGCAGCAACGGATTGGGCAGACCGGCATTCGGATGAGAACTGATAAAGATCGGCGCAATGTGCGAGAGCTCTTCAATCAGCGGTCGCATTTCCTTCGGCCCCAACGCGCAGTTCATCCCCACGCTCAGTAAAGGCACATGGGAAATGGAATTCCAGAACGCCTCGACAGTCTGGCCGGTCACACCTCGATTGCTCCCGGCCTGGATAAAGGTGACCGAGGCCATGATGGGTACGCGGCGCCCCCCGTTATCGAAAACCTCTTGAATGGCAAAAAACGCAGCTTTGGCGTTCAGGGTGTCGAAGATGGTTTCTACTAATAGAAGGTCTGCTCCACCATCGAGTAGGCCACGAACCTGATCACTGTACGCGGCGAGGAGCTCTTCATAGGTCGTCCCCCGCGCGGCTGAGTTGTTGACATCAGTTGAAATGGATGACGTCTTCGTCGTCGGCCCGATTGCGCCGGCTACGAAACATTGCCGCCCCGGCTGAGCCGCTTGCACGTTGAACACAGCCCGCTTGGCACATTCTGCCCCGGCTTTGGACAGCTCGTAGCCCAGTGTGTCCATGTGATAGTCCGCCAGGGAAATTGCTTGAGAGTTAAACGTATTGGTCTCCACGATGTCGGCCCCGGCCTCGAGATACTGGCGATGAATGTCTTCAATAATGGCCGGCTGAGTGAGGTTCAGAAGATCGTTGTGGCCCTTCAGATCTTTTTTTGAATCTTTGAATCGCTCACCACGGAACGCCGCCTCATCCAGCTTGCGCTGCTGAATCATGGTCCCCATGGCCCCGTCGAGGACTAGAATGCGTTGTTGCAGCAAGGCGTCTAGCGATGCACTCATACGAGCTGTCTCCGCGATCGAATCCGCTGTGATGGTAAAGGAAGTTGAGCCATCATAACTGAGAGGTTCTTACGCCAGCAAGCAATCCGATCGCCGCGCCTTGACAGGCGGGGAGGTCGCCGATACGATGCCGCGACCAGCTGGAGAGAAACCGTGCCTCTGCGTCTTTCTATCCATACCATCTTCGCGTATCTCCTGCTATTGATGATTTCCAGCATTGGGCTCCAACCCCCTGCAGTCCTCGCAGCACCCTATTTTGAAGATGGGTACCTCGGGCTCACACAAACTGAGCTCCATCAAAAACTGGGGATGCCGCAGGCTGTGCGCGATCGGAAGTCCGCGCTGCGCGTCTTTACCTACTACGCCATCACGGATTGGGAGAAGTATTTTCGAAAACTCGTCTCGCCGGAAAATGGCGAGGATGTCTATACCTTTACACGTGATGGTATCGAGGTCCGATACTCGTTCAGTTACACCATCGATCCCAACGATGAACGCGAGAATCGAACATTATTCGTTCGACTCGTCGATATTGAATTCTCCCCCACCGTTTCCCTCGCCCAGATCCCCACACTCGTCCCGGAATTCCACCCTTCAGAGGATCCTACGTCCCCCTCATTCCGGTCGAATATCTGGCTGTTGTTGTTTAAGGGCGCCGCGTCGTCACAGGCTCGTTTTATTGTGAAAGAAGCGACCAAGGACAAACTGGAGTGGACCCTGGCCTACCAGCTATTCTCGTTGCAAGGGCTGCCGGAGCCACTCACGACCAATGCGCTTGTCGATCGAGTGGAAATCGGCACTCAAAGTGTCGACCTTGTAAAACAACGGCAGCGACATACCCATGACCCTATCCTGAATCCCTACTCACGAGAATTCTCTCAGCACATGCTCGCCCCTCAGCCGCCCGCGCCCAAGAAGATACCTGTCCCCAAGTACGCGGACTAGCCGACAATCATGATTGGTTTCGAGGATGTCTGAGGCGGGTTACGGAATCTGCCGAACACGATCTTGGTGCTGTTTTTCGACCTGAGCGGCTTTGGTCTTCATCAGATCCATCGGACCATCCTTCGACAGGTACATCACAATTGGCGTACCAAGACCCAGCATGATCAAACACCACAAAGCCAGAAGCCGGACCATCCCTTGGCTGTTACTCATGTACATGACAGCGAATAGGACTATCGCCGCAAGACCCGCATAGGTAAAGGTCTCCGACTGTGAAGGAGAAAGCCCAGAGATATTGGGCACGGCTCCGGAAACCATATCTCTCAGCTGCCCCCCCACGTTCGTTACGCGCTCATGAATGGTGCCGACAGTTGAAGTACTCTGCGGAGCCGTCGCTGTCAATTCGGTCGTTTTGACCCTTGCTCGATACCGTTCAGGAATCGTGTTCACATTATCTGTGATCACGGGCGTGCCTTGCTCGTCGATATAGGAATACATCGTGGTCGCCAATGCTTCAAGTGAAGCCAACGGCATGACCAGGCCACTTCCTACGGCCAGGAGCCATATCACAAGAATCCATCGCCTCAGTGTATTTTCCTGTTTCGATCCAGGAATCATCGCCACCTCTTCTGATCGCCAGTACACTTGCTAGATCAAGTATAGCCTAGGTCTTGTATCACACTGATTAATAAGAGAAATAATATTGATTCGCTTGACTCTCTCCGGTTTGCGTTGCTACGATGCACCTCGTCATGCATCACACCACCGCAGCTAGCCAAGAGCAGATGAACACCTCCTCAACTGATACTGATCTGGAAGAATCGATCCCCTTCATTCGTCGCCGACCCGTTCGGCTCATCATCTACGCCGGGCTTGGGCTGTTTGTTCTCCTCATGGTGGTCTGGCCGCTCATCGAACAACTCAAAGACCCGGATTTTCAGAAACATATCGCGGAACATCGCGTCATGGTGGGCATGTCAAAAGAACAGGTGTTACAAGCGTGGGGTGGGCCACAAACGATCAACACGACGTTCACCAAAGAAGGCATTCGTCGAGAAGAGTGGATTTTTGAAGATTGGGAAACCGCCGCGACGGTGAAACATCGCTATCTGTACTTTGAAGAAGGCAGCCTCATCGGTGGATGGTTCCAAGGCTCAGGCGAACGGCTCCCTATTCAAACCCCGTCCAACCCGCACAGCCCAAAACCGAGGAGCTAGTGCGCACTTACCCCTGCGACGAGACATCACGGACCGCCAACCGCAGTCGGCTCAGCAGCACTTCCGCACGGACCTGCTCGCGTTCGTCAACCATGACACACGAGTTGAGAGATGGGGAGTCCGGGATACAAGCTGCTCATATGTTCGTTCTGAACTGTGTAAGCAATGCCGCTGCCTTCCAGCAGACTCGTGACCATCGCCAGCTCGCCCATACTCTGCGGCTCAGTGAGACGGATCATCGGCATGTGGCACCCTCCGCAGTCAAACTGGCCACCGGCAGTTACCCCTCCCTCATGTCGTTGCTTTTTCTCCGCATCCCTTTTACACTTATCAACACTCTACGGAGTCTCTGTAATTTGCACACGGCGCTCTTTGCCTGGACCACCCGAAACGGTCAACACACGTTTCCATTCTCGGATCTGATACACCGCCCAGGCTGGAGATTGGCCTTTAAAAAATGCATCAGGGTCTTCCCCACTGGCGTTCAGATAAATCGGCTCCATGAAGCCTTCTTCCAATACATTGTCCAGGAGACAGTCCGTCACAAAGCCCGACCCACGCAGGGATACCTCGGCGAGTAAGGACAGTATATCTTCTGGATTTTGAACCGTAATAGGATTCATTGACACATCTCCGAGTCATCGGATTGTAACGAGCCGCTCACCAGGAAGGCAACAGACATGATACGCCCCATGACAAAAAGCCGATTCCGAGAAGAGCTCTTGCGTGTCATGGACCGTAAGCATCATTGGGCCTGGCCGGCATTCGCCGACGGAACAGTCACCCTTGAGCAACTCACACGCCACTTTCAACAAGAATACAGCGTGTATGTACGTGACTTTCCTGTGTTCCTGGCTCACATTTATGGGCAGCATCCCCCGGCCCCGGTCCGGCGGATGCTTGCCGATAATATTTACGAAGAAGATACGGGTGGGCTCTCGTTAGGAAAGTCGCACCCGGAATTGTTCCTGACCATGATGGCAGGCCTTGGGTTGCCAGCGCGTGACTTTGACAGGGTACGCCTCTTACCGGCTAGTCGACGTTACCGCACCTGGCTGAACCGTGCCTCGAATAGCCGAGACTGGGTCATCGGAGCAGCGGCCTTGACTGTTTTCGTAGAAGGCAGCGTGAAGGATCGCGCAGAAATCGTCGCTCCCTCCAAGCCCAAAACAGCCGAAGACATCGAAGCGATCGTCCAACGCCACCCGCTGGTGAAGTACTATAGCCTATCGCCCGATTCCATGGATCTGATTCGTGCTCACCAAATGGTCGAAGCTGGCCATCGCCACGATGCCTACACCATGGTGGTGACCCACGCCACGACTCACACCCAGCAACAAGCCGTACTGAGCTGCCTTAAAAAATGCCTGATGCTCTGGCTGGCGTACCGCGATGCCGTTGCCAAGGCCTGTGGATTGAAAAAGACATAGCAGGACGCTAGAAAAATCCACCAGCATCGTTCTCGTATCACTCAGACCCTCAGTGACCTTCTCGCGGAGCGATCAAAACGCGACAATGCAATTTTCAGCATAGCAGAGTGTCCATGGCCTCCACATCCGGGACACCGGGCAGGATAGCGGAGCGAGATGGGGAGTGGTTCGAAGGCTAAAATTCGAGACTTTCAGAACTTCGAACCCTACACCACACCCTTCTCACATGTCTCACGCTTTACGAGTGACGGTTCGCTGAGCCCCGCTACTGACCCACTAGTTCGATGCAAAATATTTCCGCCTCACCCATGGCAATGGCTCACGACCCAGGGTATTCTGTCATCACGATGTCGCACTGGTGCCGCCAACTTGTCACCATACGCCTGCTCCTCATCTTGCCCGGCTGCTGCCTGATGCAAAGGTTCTTTGCGAGCCTATGGCCACTCACACCTGTAACGCCACGCAAGCCGCATGAGGGAGTAGGACCTCAAGCGCGTCACGGCAACGGTTCGCTCCGAGTTCGATCGCTTGGCCCACGAGCCTCTTGCTCGAGAACGGCAACGGCAACGATCATTACAGTTGTGAACCCACGACCGGTCTCGGCAGCGCAGACTACCTCGACTATGATCTCTTCATCGACATCAACGAAAACACGTACGATTAGGTACAACACGCGTCTGATCCAGGCCGCTCATCCGAGCATAGCCTGGCCGGACTCTTTAAACCTAGCAGCACAGACAGCCACAGTCTCTTCCCAGTATCCGGCATTACCGACCGACTCATACCCAGTATGGTCTATCCGAAGGGTGGCGTATTTATCGATCGGTGATCATGTCGGCGTAAGAATTCAGAGATCGGCTTGACTACCGCATGCGCGTTGTCTACATAAGGAGGCTCAGATGGCACAGCACATCGTGATCGGCCCGATTGTCAAAGTCGTGAAGACCGACGAGGAGTGGAAGAAACTCCTCGCGCCGGAGGCCTACCGGGTCTTACGGCATGAGCATACCGAGCGCCCCTTTACCGATAACATGCACGACAACAAGAAGGCCGGCGTCTACTACTGCGTCGGCTGTGACCTCCCGGCCTATTCCTCAGAGCACAAATTCGATAGCGGCACCGGGTGGCCCAGCTTCTGGCAACCGATCGATCCCAAAGCGGTCGAATCCACCACCGACTATAAACTGATCTTCCCTCGCACCGAAGTCCACTGCGCACGCTGCGAAGGGCATCAAGGACACATTTTTAAGGATGGCCCCAAACCGACAGGGTTACGCTACTGCATCAACGGCGTCGCGCTAAAATTTACCCCAGCATAACGGCACCTCTACCACACAGCTGCAATCGCCAGAGCCGAAAAAATGGCTTGCAAAGGAAGAGCATGATGGGTACGATTCGCGCTATAATGTTTTGACCGTCAACGTAGCGTCTCGGATGCTTCGATACTACGCAGATTACGGCGAGAAATGGCTGCACACCACTCAACGACACAGGACCGCGCGTCATAAAATCCAACCGGGAGGAGCTTCAATGAAATCAGCTATACCGAATACCGAACTACCACCATCAACCCAACTTCAAAAAGCATTTTTGGGAGATTCGCTTCCATTAGGCAAACGCGTGCTTGGAAGCCTGGCCGTCTGCGCGGTGGCAATGCTGTCATCCTGGATCGCGGTGCCGAGCGCGAATGCTGTGGTATCGAACGAGTATAAGTTCAAGTTTCCTTTGGGCCTGGAAGAGAGTGCCATCGTCATTCCTGCAGATAATCCTATAACGACTCAAAAAGTCGAGTTAGGCCGGGCGTTATTCTTCGACAAGCGGTTATCCGCCGACAACACGATCGCGTGCGCAAGTTGCCACCTGGCGCAATTCGCATTTACGGACGGCCAGCCGGTCTCTGCAGGCATCCGAGGCCAGAAAGGCGGCCGTAGTGCGCCGGCGTCCTTCAACCGGGTATTCAGCAGCGTTCAATTTTGGGACGGCCGGGCCGCCACGTTAGAAGACCAATCGGTCGGCCCCTTTACGAATCCGATTGAGCATGGCTTTGCTAACTACGAGATCATGATTGCGAAGATGAAGAAGATCCCCGGCTACAACACACTCTTCCTGCAAGCCTTCGGCGAAGACATCACGATTGGCAATGTGGGCAAAGCCATCGCCAGCTTCCAACGCACCGTCCTGTCCGGCAACAGCCCAGCAGACCGATTTGATCAGGGCGGGGAAGCGGGAGCCATTTCAGCAGAGGCACAACGCGGCCTCCTCCTGTTCCGAGACAAAGCTCGCTGCACGAAGTGCCATTCCGGGTTCAACTTCACCGACGAAAAGTTCCATAACCTCGGTATCGGTTGGGACGACAATAAAGTGGATCTCGGGCGGTATATGGTGACCAAGAATCCGGAGGAGATTGGCGCGTTTAAAACTCCGACCTTGCGGGAAATCAGCCGAAGCGCGCCCTATATGCATGACGGCCGCTTCAAAACGCTCGACGAGGTCGTGAACTTTTACAATCAGGGAGGCGTGAAGAACCCCCACCAGGATCCGTTGATCCTTCCTCTCGAACTGACGAAGGAAGAGAAGCGAGATCTTGTGCAGTTTCTTCAGACGCTGGCTGGAGAAGGCTGGAAGCAGGCCACCGCGCCGAAAGACTTTCCAAAATAGACAGGGACTGCACACATACCTGCCTCACTCTGAATCTGAAGAGGGCACGGGAAAAGACTCAAGAGGGCGGCCCCGACCACTACGGTCGGGCCGCCCTCTTGGCGCATTGATGGAATCTATCAGTTTGTCTTTCGGCTGTGCCCAGGAAGACGGGGCCAAAGACCTTATTCAGGAGATGTTTCTGAATATTTTCCAAAGACTGAACAGGGACCATATTGAGATGTCCCCCTCACCTGCTACGAGAAAAGATACCCAGACCCTTCAATAACGATTCCATTCTCGCTGGCTAGCATCATCACGTAAACCGGGTACCATCATGATGCAGTCACTTCACTTTCACCAACCATCCACCACTCACTTCGCATTGATTGGGACCTTTCGCCGTAAGGTTAATTTTTGCGAAGGTTGCTTTTACTGCGTCAGGGAGTTTGCCGGTTACCTGAAACCCATCATGTTTAGAAGTCACGGTGACCGGTACCAACCGGTCTTTTATCGTCACCCGAATACTAGCCGGGTTGGTCAAAGTGGATGCAAAAAATGAAAATTCTGATTTTGGCGCCACCTCTGTATTATTTGGCGGCGTGAATTTTGACAACTTCGCCGCGCACGGTATGATACTACTGCCACCGCTATCACCATAGGCCCAGACTGTGCCGGGGATCATCAATGCGCTCGCTACCCACAAAATACTCCACACTTTCATCATGGTGACGCCTCTCCTACTGTTAGTGAGTCGGTTGACTGGTTTGGTACGACTGACCGTTGAACGGAATCCATTGTCAGTTACTTTTTGATAAAAAACAACCCCCTCGGGATTGATACCGTTGCCTGTCCAAAGCAGCGTTTCTTAGTGCCATTACTATCGCTCAAGGCCAAGCACCGCGCGTCAAAATGGTGGCTCGCCCTCTTTACCACTACCCCCTCGGCATGAGCATCTTGACAAGAACCGGGGAAAGGGCTTATCACAGGCACCTGTTAGAGCTTCTTGAGGGTGTTCAAACCTCTGCCCACCTCAAAAGCAAAGTCCCATCACCCGAAAAAGGGCGATCATGCGAAAAACACTCGAACAACTCTTCGAAACATTGAGCAATAATGCGCGCGATGTGTCGTTTCAGGTGCAGTTTTGGGATGGGGTGAAAAGATCGTTCGGTGCTGGTAAACCCCAGTTCATACTCACCTTTGCCACAAAGCAAGCGGCAGAGCATGTACTCGAAAGTGTATCGTTGGGTTTTGGCGAAGAGTATATGTCAGGCGATATTCAGGTGGAGGGTGATTTCAGGCAACTCCTTCGCTTCGGAACAGATCCCGCAATCCTCAATCTGCCACTCGGGTTGAAAACGAAGCTCGCATTTCAGCACCTGCGTCAGACCTCGCTCAACACGCTCTCGCGTGCGCCAAAACACATCGCCCACCATTACGATCTCGGGAATGACTTCTACAAGCTGTGGCTTGACGAGAGCATGGCCTACTCCTGTGCCTACTTCCGTCACGAGCACGACACGCTTGAGCAAGCACAGCAACAGAAGTACGAACATATCTGCCGGAAACTTCAGTTGAAGGCCGGAGAAACACTGGTGGATATCGGCTGCGGCTGGGGTGGAATGCTGATCTACGCCGCCAAGCACTACGGCGTGCGCGGCGTCGGCTGCTCACTGTCGAAGCAGCAAGTGGAGTATGCCACTGACCTGGTGAAGCGCGAAGGGCTGTCAGAGAAGGTTTCTGTCGTGTTCGAAGATTACCGGAAACTCGAGGGCCAGTTCGACAAATTCGTGTCCATTGGAATGTTTGAACATGTGGGGAAGCGATTCATTCCGACGTTTATGGAGAAGGCGAAGTCGCTCCTGAAGCCCGACGGCATAGGGTTGCTCCACACTATTGGAGAAGAGCGATCGCTGCCTGGTGATCCCTGGACATTGAAATACATCTTCCCCGGTGGATACATTCCCTCGCTCGACGAAATTGTTCGTACCATGGGCGAAACCGGACTCGTTCCGACGGACATCGAAAACTTGCGCCTGCACTACGCAAGAACGGTTGAGGAGTGGTGCACACGATTCGAGGCACAGATCAAAAAGGTTGAAACGATGTTCGATGCGTCGTTCGTTCGAATGTGGCGGATGTTTCTCAATGGGTGTGTCGTCAATTTTCGCTACGGCAGCCCACGGCTCTATCATGTCCTGTTTACGAACGGATTGAACAACACCATTCCCTTCACGCGCGAATATATGTATCACTCGGCCGCTTCGGGATCCCCTTCACAACAACGTTGATATATGAATGGACAAAGTATCTTCATCGTGATGCTTCGTCAGATGCAAGCCAATTCAAGAACGTGAGACACCCGCGCACATGACGACAACAATTGCCTCACGCTTGCAAGCCGTAGAAGCCCGTATCGCCAGAGTGGCACAATCTCTCGACCGGCAACCCGGCGAGATCACTCTGCTGGCGGCGAGCAAAACCAACCCAGCCGAGCAATTGAGGGAAGCCTGGGTCGCCGGACAAAGGATCTTCGGTGAAAATTATCTACAGGAAGCGCTGGCAAAGATGCAGCATCTTACCGATCTGCCAATTGAATGGCATTTCATTGGTCCGATACAGAGCAATAAGACCAAACGCATCGCGGAGAATTTTTCCTGGGTTCACAGTGTAGACAGAGCGAAGATTGCCGACCGCTTGTCAAAAGACCGGCCCGAATCACTGCCGCCCTTGCAAATATGTTTACAAGTCAATGTGAGCGGAGAGGCGAGTAAAAGCGGTGTCGCACCTGAGGAGTTGTCGAGTCTGGCCGCGCATGTCGTTCGCCTGCCTCGCCTGAAATTACGAGGATTGATGGCCGTCCCTGAGCTCACGAATGCCACAGCTTTACAGCGCAGCCAGTTCCACATGCTGTGGGAACTGTTCGATCGGCTCAAGCGAGATAGATACGAACTCGACACACTCTCCATGGGGATGTCAGAAGATATGGATATCGCCATTGCCGAAGGCGCAACAATGGTGCGCGTCGGTACAGCGATTTTCGGACCACGGCGCTATCTGATCCCTGAGGAGATTGCTATCCTCGCGGCCAAAAAAGCGCAAGGACTTTGATTGACAGTCAGGCCTGGCGATTCAAACCCGCTAGCGCTTCACGTACCTCGCTCCGTTCAAAAGCCTCATGAAAAGGCGGGTTAAGGTCGCAAATTGCGACCTTAAAACCAGGGCGTGGTCGTGGCTCAGCCCTCCTTGTCTTCGACACCTCAGCGCGCACCAGCACCTCCGTGCTCTTCACCGATTGAAGATGCTCTGCGACCCGCCACCCGATCAATACCTTTCCCAGTTTGCCTGACGGATATTGGCGCTTCCCTGATCATCTCTACCCACGCGTCTCATCTACACATGAAAGAAAGAACGCCCTGCTTTCTATCCTCACACCTTACGTTTTCAGGGGACCATTGCTGCTAGTATATGAGAGTATTTGACTCGCTCGCGAATTGATCACAAGGAGCTTGCTTGAACAGAACAACATTCATTGCCGCATTCATCGTGGTGACTCTGATTGGAACCCCTGTTGTATCCTTTACAGAAGCAATCGGCCGATCATGGATCGGCCATATGCTCTTTGGAGTAACGATCAGCAACGCGCAGACCACCGATGCCGATGCACCTGCTGCCGAAACCACACCTCCCCCCACCACCCCCGAGGGTTCCAGCTCTGCCGGAATCCTTCTGATCCTCCTGCTCCTGGGAGCCGCAACGATTTTTTATTTCCTGAAAATACAGCGCCCCTCCCTCCCCGATTTTTCAGGGATCACAGGCCGCGACCCGTCCGGCGACAATCTGCCAACAACGCGGTCCTCCAGAACCAGACAGGAAATATCAGTTGATAGCGTTACCACCACTGACAAGGCAACCTTTCAGCAGCTACTGACCGATGTTCAAAGAGCCTGGAGCAAACCGGATCTGACCGAGCTACGGCAGTACGTTACGCCGGAGATGCTGAATTATTTCAGCGCCGCCCTAGCCGACAATACAAGCCAGGACATCCAAAACCATGTGGACGATGTGGTGCTCCTCCGAGCAGAGATTCTGGAAGTCTGGACCGAACAGGGCACACGCTATGTAACGGCAGGGCTTCGCTGGAGCGCCCGTGACTATAATCTGTCTCTGACAAAGCAGCCTGGAGAACCAGGCTATGTCGTTGAAGGCAACGAGGAGACACCGACCGAAGCTGGCGAAGCCTGGACCTTCATGCAATCCCCAGATGGTAAGTGGCTGCTCTCAGCGATTCAGCAATAAATGAAGCGGTGCCCGCGCTGATCCCTCAACCCTGTTTCCAATCCCCCTTGCCGAAATAGTAGCGTATATGCTATATCCCTGACAAGGAAGAATGGCCCCTTCACCCGGCAAATTGCCATTGAGCCGACTGGTCTATGACGGTCCGGCGCTCGGCGTAGAGTTCTACGTCACCTCGAACGGAGCCGCACCAGCTGAAGAATGGCTCGAACAGCTTCCTCTGGCTGTTCAGCAAAAATTCGCCGCGCTGTTTGCGCGCATGGGAGACACCGGCAAGATCTGGAACGAGCGTAAGTTCAAGCATTTGACCGAGACGGACCAGATCTTCGAGTTCAAAGTCGATGCCGATCGCATCCTGTGCTTCTTCTTTGTCGGACGAAGACTTATCTTGACGCACGGATTCAGGAAATCTGGTGACAAAACGCCCAAACGTGAAATCGACCGAGCAGAAATGTACAAGCAGGAGTTCGAAGAGAGGAGAAAACATGAGAAAACAATCCGCTAAGAGTTCCATGGGATGGGTGGAGAGAAAGCTCGCCAACGCCAAGTTCAGAAAGGGATTCGAGGAAGAAGTACAAAAGCTGGCAATTGGAGAACAGCTGAGTCGGCTACGTCAAGAGGCAGGGCTCACACAAGCGCAGATCGCACAGCGTGTTGGAACTACGGCCTCGGCTATCAGTCGTTATGAAAACACCGACTATGACCGCTATGAACTCCGCACCCTCCAAAGAATCGTTCGCGCCTGTGGAGGGCGACTGGATATCACCTTTGAGTCCGGGCCACGGAATCACCGAGCAGCCTAGCCCTTCACAAGGAACCTTCAAGGATAGGGAAAATCCGCAGTGGTGTGCCGCTGCGCTTTATGAGATGTGTGAATGCAAGATCTCACCCTTACGACCTCCTACACTGCACCGAGCTGCGAGATTATGCATTCTTTTTCCAGTCCGTTCTGAATCCGAGCGCCCGGTTTAAGGCGAATGGATCGCACCACTTAGTACCTAAGCCATTGCATACGTCAGGTAGGTGTCGATTCTGGCGAGTTTTTGACGGCTTCGAGACTTCGGAGGTTACCACAACCCGTGTGTCAGGTGCGGCCATTGCGTAGGCCACGAGGAACGGGTCTCGTCCCAACTGCTCCACTTCGGTATCGGTTAGATCAGGGGCATAGCCCACTGTGATTGCCTTTTGCACTAGAGCAACATTAACGCTCTCGACGAGTAAAAGGGCATTCTTAACATCCAATTTTTGAACCCAGCCGAAGAGCAGGTCCTTCTCTTCGTTATCTGGGCCGTCCTTGATTTCCTCGAAGATTTCCAACGGAATCTTTACACTTCCCTGCTCGGCCATATATAGCAGCCACTCCCAGAATTCGGGAACTGAATCCACTGGATAGTAGGACTTGTTGGCCGTGATAAGCATACTCGCATCGAGAAGGTAGAGCATCCGTTACCCTCTCGTGTCAGTGGTGCCAAAACGTTCTGAAGTCATTAGCAATGGATAAACGCTGCGTGGCTTCACGCCAAGAACCTTGGCTGCCTTCACTGGCGTGAGTGTCCCAGCCCCAATAGATCGGTCGACTAAATTGAGGAGTGCCCGTCCCAAATGATAGCGCCGCACGACATAATAGGTTGGACCACTGTCGTTTAACTTTTCTTTTTCCTTCCGCGCAGCCCTTTCACTCATCCAGAGATCATCTAGTACTCGATCGAGACGACCCCACGCCGCCTGACTAAGCTGACCTGCTCGAAACAGTGCGTAGGCTACCATCTTCCGACTTAGATGGCGCTCATTAGCAAAACTGCTGATCAGCTGAATCAGCTCCTCGGATGGCGTGTCGTCGTCAATCCGAAGCGTGGCTAACTCCCCCTGTGGCAGCAGGAAGCTACTGGCTACTTCATTGCAAAATTTTTCTATCGCCTGTTCCGCGCTGGTGCCACTAACGCCTGTAGTGCCTAGCCACAGATGCGCGATCTCGTGCATTAACGTGAACGACCATGCAGTCTTGGCGTCCTGGTCGTTGATGATCACAAATGGTGCGAACTTGTCGGCAATGGCAAATCCACGAAACGTTTCAACCGCTATGGCGCTATGATGGCTGCCTAAATTTCCAATCAACAGAACAAAGATCCCAACGCTTTCCGCCTTGTTGCGCAGATATGAAAAAGCCTCTTCCGAGGTTCTCTGCCGCCGATAGTCAGCAGTATCGATGGCCAGTGTTGACTTGATGGATGCGAGAACGGATTTAACGCTGCCTTGCATTGAGCTGGAGCCGATAAAAGCCAAGGGGGATGCCTCATCATCGTCTTCAGCCAGAGACCGCACGACCGCTTGCCGTGCCTTAACGTCACGGATCAAAGCATCCAGCAAGGCGTCAGCGGCTATGGAGCGGTCCGCAGGAAGAGTTCGGAAATCTTCGCCGCGATCGCCCTTCGCAGGTGGCACCGGCAAGTAGAAAGTCACCAACGGCCGACGGTACTGCTTGGCCATTTTCAGAAGCAGTGGGCGTGACGGTTCTTCTTCGCCCATTTCTATAGCGTGCAACCGCTCGACATCTTTAATGTCGAGCGCGCTCGCGGCCTGCTCCAAAGACAAGCCCGATGTTTCGCGCGCCCAGCGGAACAGTTCAGCGTTCATAACCCTCTTCTGACTTCTACTTTCTTATCCTTATGCGTCCACGATCTCGAAGCCATTTCCCTAGATTGAGCACCACCGGTTCGACCGGTGACATGCACAGACGACCGAGTACATGCACTGTAGCCTGATCCAACACGCCAGCCTTGAGAAAGTAAACCGAGGTCGTACAATAATACATTTATCCAGAGATCGCAGATGTTCTTGATTGTTTAATCCAAAACAACCCCTGATAGACTAGGGGTTCCACGCAACCAACGCCGCCAAAGAATATTTCTTCCCATGCAAGAAATCACTCCACCTTTAGGGGGAAAGCCAATAGCAGATGGCGACAAGATGACGTGAGGCCTTGTATGGGAGGAGCAAGACATCCTTTTACTGCGTGCCGCATCCCAATCCCCTACTTCCTTCACAAGGGTAACCTGGTCAATCCTCGATTGCGCGCGTCCAACGACTATTGATGCTCCCACCAAGCTCGCTCGTTCTCTCCCAGGGATGAGGGCTGATTGATCTTCTACTGCGCGCGTCCAACGAGGGCCTTCTCAGGCCGCGCGTTGCGCGAGCAAGGAAGATCATCAGGCTCCATCCCCTCCGCTGTTCCGCGAGCAAGAGGCCAACCAGGCCACCCTATTTCCACCCATCTCCACCCGTCCCCCCCCCAAACCCTCCGAAATTCCCGCCGAAACCGCCCTGCCCTGTTCCCCAGTACTCTCCCTTTTGAATTCGTCGGTACGGATGTCGCAGGTCGGGACGGGTGATCCACCAGAAGAACGAGAGGGCCGCGATGCTGGTGAGAAGAGCGATCCAGAAACCCAGGCCTTTGGAATAATGTGGATTTACGATACTCCCGACACGCACCTCCTGCGCGGGAGAGGCCAGCGCCACCACCGCGCGATAGAGGCCTTCGCCGAAATGTCCCAACGCAATCGACGGCTGCAGAGACTCGCGCCCAACTTGACTCATCACTGTGGGAGTAATCACCGGCAACATCTGCCGACCAAGGGTGATCGCAGCTTGTCGTTCTTCCACCGCGACCAGCACCATCACGCCATGCTCCTGTTGTGTCGATCCGATGCCCCACTTTTCATAGAGCGCCGTCGCGTACTCATTCGCCGACCCGAACGGCTTGATGCTCGGCACGGTGACGACCACCATCTCGACGCCGGTCTTCCGTTCAAGATCCTGGCAGACGGACCGGATGCGCTCTTTCCACTCCTCATTGATCGCCTGCGCATGGTCGCTCACATACCCTCGCGGTTCCGGTAACTGGATCTTGGGCCGTTCATAGGACACCGCCTGGGCGAGGCCCTCGAAGCAGACAAGGCCGAGCACCATCGCGATGCGGACAATCTTCATCATCGCTGCCCCGACTGCGGCAGTTGCTCAACAGTGCGAGTGAGCAGCGTCAAGGCTTGGAGATACCGGTCAAAGAGACGAGGGATTTCGTGTGAGCCAGGAGAAATCTGTCCGCGCTTGAGCAACAAGACGTCCAGCAAGCCCTGCAGATCCAGGGTTAACTGTTCGGCGACGTCCTTGATCATGGCGTCGGAGTGAGAGAGGACGGGACGCCCGAGAAGACGTTGCACCCCACGCAGCAATGGAAGGGTTGACGTGATCGAGAGCGGCAGTAAAATCGTTGTGGCCTCCGCACTTCCGCTCCCTTCGACATACCGTTGACGCAGGCGCAACAGATGACTCATGAGGCCTTGGCCCACGGCCTCTCTCAGTCGATCAGTCTTCACGTGAAAACCGATGAACGGATCCCGCCCGCTTAGGACGCGATGCTGTTCCTGGATCTCCAGAAACTCAAGCGGAAATACCGCTGCCGAGAAGCGCAGCTCCTCTTCCGTGAGAAAGAGGGGGACCACAATCTGCTCCTTGCTCCATTGACGATGCACGGCGCTGTACTGCTTGAGGACGACACTGTCGTACGACGGCACCAGGAGAAGGATATTCAGGTTGGAGCGACCTGGAAGAAATTCTCCCCGGACGGCACTGCCGTAGAGCAGCATACCTTCCAGCTGCTCCCCGAACACACCTTTGACCTCCTTCACGTAGGTCCGCAACAGCTTCAGTGTCGCGTCCGGCAATCCCTCAATCAGCCATTCAGTCATGTCTGTGGTTCTTCATAACAACATCGGATGTGGCGATCGTTCATTCGCATGTAGATCAGGGAGAAACCCCGCGGCAATCATGCGATCGATCCCATGAAAAGGCGGCGTCGTCCGTAACCCCGCCGTGGTCGATAGGACCTGATAGCGAAGCCGTGCGTTCCGGTCCAGCGTCTGGAACACGCGATCGCGCAGGAAGGCCACCACTGGGTTCGCTGTGTTCCAATAGAACACTTGTTGATCGGCCAATCGTTGCAACATCGTCACGTGCGGTCGCCTGGCTCGCTCAAACGCGTTCAACCTGGCAGCTGAATAGTCCTGATCGGCAAGACAGCCCGGCAACAGGTCGGACAGTGCCATGGCATCGACCATCGCCTGCATACGCCCCTGTGACGCATGGGGATTCATCGCATGAGCGGCATCGCCGATCAGCACGGCTCCATTGGCAACCCATGTCGGCGTACGCACCCGCCCGGTCGGCATATAGGCCGTCTGGCTCCAATCGCTCAGACCCTGAAACAGCCCGGTAAATTGCGGCGCGATCCGGCTCCACATCTGCTGTAACGCAGGGATACCCCGCTGCTTCACAGCCTCCATCGAACCCTTGGGAATCATGTAGAACAGATAGACCTTGTTCCCTGTCGCTGGAAATATTCCCAAAATGGTCTTGTGTCCGATGTAGTAAAACGATTCCGATATCGGCTCCTTCGATTCGAGAATCGCAATCAGATATCCGTCAGGATAGAGATACAGATCGGCGGGAATCTTCAGCGCCTCGCGTACTTTCGAAAACGCGCCGTCGGCGCCGACGACAATCTTTGCACGGATCGTACTGACGCCTTCCGGGCCTTGCGTGGACAATCCCACGACCCGATCGCCCTCGCGCAGAAGTCCTGTGAAGGAGGTCCCATAACGGAGCGTCACACTCTTCTGTTGCTGCACTGCCGCGACAATGGCGTGGTGGGCCACGTTCGGAAGTGTCACGATGGCGCGATTATACGGCGCAGGCAGATCGCCATAATCGATGCTGCAGAGGCGCGTCCCTCCAGCCCGGCAAAAATGAAAATGCCGCACGGACCTCGTGGCATCAGCCGGCAACGCCGGTAACACACCCAAGCGATCGAGTACTTGTTGTCCATTCGGTTGGAGAATTTCTCCCCGTAATCCCTGGGGTGGACCAGCGGCCTGATCCAGCACGACGGTGCTGATCCCTTGTTTCGCCAACGCCAGAGCTAAGACGGCTCCGCCACCCCCTGCTCCCACCACCGCGACGTCAGTCTGTTCGATTGAGTGTGCCATGTCGCTCAGTGCTGGTCCCATGCCCGATATCGAGTGTGATCGTTCCACATCGCAAGGAACTTCTCCCGGGCCTTGACGGTGATTGCGTGATCAGTCATGACATCGAGCCGCTCATCATTATAACGATTGCCGCTCGTCGTGTGGTTCATCGAGCCGGAGGCATTCACCTCATCGTCGATCACAACCTGTTTCAGGTGCATCAGCGCATCGTGCTCGTTTACGAGGATCGGAATGCCGGCCACATGCAATGTGCGGAGCGCCGCGCGCTGTTTGACATCTTCAGTGCGCTGCCGATCGGTAATCAGGCGCACATCGACTCCCCGCTTCTTCGCCGCGACCATCGCTTCCACCGCACGGGGAGAGGTCAACCCATAGACCGCCACATAGAGGTAGCGGGTCGCCTGCCCATACACGCCGTCAGGCGGTCGAGTGGCGCATCATCTGGTCCGTAGTAGACCTCCACCGTCGCGCTCCAGCCGGCCCCGACCGAAACCGCGAGCATCAGCACGACACAACACAATGACCGCACGATGCGGTTGGGCATGACAGTTCTCATCGATGACGGGCTGGAGTCATTCGAGCTCAAATAACATCTTGAAATGATCGTCCGTAACCTCCCAGGCCCGAGGTGCCTCGGTGGCAAGCCACTGCTGCAGATACTGCTTTTGGCCCGGCGTGAGCAATTGTTTGATCTGGTGCGATCGGCCTTGAAGCGGTTGTAGAAACCCGACTCGCTTCTGAACATCCAATGTGGCCGTGCGAACATACATGTTCGTAAACGCCGTCGGTGTTTCGTCCTTCCCATCGCCTTGAATCCAAACAGACAAAAACTTCTCTAACTGGAGTCCGGTGCTATCCATGGCGGGATCGGTATCGTGAAACAACTCGTTTTCCGACTCTTTGAGCGGAGTGGCCTCGGTAGACCTGAACATAAAGTTGCGGTTCCACATGCAATCGCGCCTCCAAAAGACGGCATAGTGGCGGCGGATCACAAACAATGTCAAGCCGTGAACCGACCTTCTCCGTTACCTTGACAACGGAGAAGTTGGTTTGATAACGTGTTGAAATTGTTTAATCTCTTGGCCATGTTAGGAGTCTGCATGCAGGTCAAAATCAATGGCAAGGCCGAAGAGATTTCAGGGGGAACGGTCCTTGATCTTCTCCAGGCCAAAAAGATTGAACCGCAAATGGTTGCGGTCGAGGTGAACGATACCATGATAGACCGGGATCATCTCGCCACCACCCGCCTGAACGACGGCGACCGGGTCGAGTTCTTGTTTTATATGGGAGGTGGCCGGTGACGATGACCCTGCACAAAGACATCACCGAACTCATCGGGCGGACTCCCCTTGTCCGCCTGAACCGGTTGTCTCCTGCCGGCGGGGCGACAATCTATGGAAAAGTCGAGTTCTTTAATCCCGGTGGAAGCGTCAAGGATCGAATCTGTCTCAATATGATCAACGAGGCGGAACGGATGGGCGCATTAAAGCCTGGCGGCACCATCGTCGAACCGACCAGCGGAAACACCGGGATCGGACTGGCATTAGTCGCCGCGGTCCGTGGCTATAAGCTGATCCTCGTGATGCCGGAGAGCATGAGTATGGAGCGGGCGAGCCTCTTGTCCTCCTATGGCGCACAACTCGTTTTGACGCCGGCCTGGGAAGGCATGAAGGGTGCCATCCGCGAATCGGAAAGCATCATCGCGCAAAATCCGTCGTACTTTATGCCTGATCAGTTTTCAAATCCGGCCAATCCAGCCATGCATAAAAAGACCACGGCGCTTGAGATTCTCGAAGCACTCGGTGGAAAAATCGATGCGTTTGTGGCGGCAGTGGGCACTGGCGGTACCATTACCGGATGCGGGGAACTATTCAAAGAACGGAACCCAGCCGTGAAGGTGATCGCGGTTGAACCAGCCGGGTCGCCGGTCTTATCTGGTGGAGACCCAGGGCCCCATAAGATTCAGGGTATCGGCGCGGGGTTCATCCCGAAAGTGCTGAATCGGGCTATTCTCGATCGTGTGATGACCGTAACCGATGACGAAGCCTATCAAACGGCCAAGCAGCTCTCGAAAAAGGAAGGTCTCTTGGTGGGAATTTCTGCCGGGGCCAATGTGTTTGCCGCGCAAAAAGTGGCCCAAGAGCTTGGACCAGGCAAGAATGTGGTTACGATCCTCTGCGATACCGGCGAGCGGTATATCAGCATCGAAAAGTATTTCAACATCTAAAGGATGCTGAAAATGGCTTCCAACTTTGTTCTCGGCTCGGGAAAATCCTCAACGTACCCCAGAGGGTACGCCTCCGGTTTTCTCTCGCCTGCGGCCTCGTTGGCAAACCATTTTGAGCATCCTTTGGGATTCACTAACTGATTGTCATGGAATTTACTGAAGATCAAATATCCCGCTACAGCCGCCATATTCTCCTGCCTGAGGTGGGCGGCAAGGGGCAAAAGAAGATTGCCAAGGCCAAGATTCTCCTGGTCGGCGCGGGAGGCCTTGGTTCGCCGGCAGCACTCTATCTGGCCGCAGCCGGTGTCGGCACCATCGGCCTCATAGATAGCGATGTCGTGGACCTGACCAATCTTCATCGGCAAATTCTTCACCATACGTCGGACATAGGCCGTCCCAAAGTCCTTTCGGGCAAAGAGAAGATTCAGGCGTTGAATCCCGACGTACAGGTCTCGATGTACGAAGAGAGGCTAACGGCCGGCAATGCGCTGAAGATTATCAGCGAGTACGATGTCATCATCGACGGAGTCGATAACTTCACAGCCAAGTTCTTGATCAACGATGCCTGTTTCTTTGCTGGAAAACCGTTGATCCACGGCGGCATCCTCCGTTTCGATGGGCGCGTCACGACCATTGTACCGAAGCAATCCGCCTGTTACCGTTGTATCTTCAAGACTCCTCCACCTGCCGGATTGGTCGCCTCCTGCCAGGAGGCGGGCGTGATCGGCGTGTTAGCCGGCATCATTGGAACAATCCAAGCGACGGAGGCCTTGAAACTCATTCTGGGTATCGGTCATCCTCTCACGAACCGGTTCCTGGATTTCGATGCGCGCAAGACACTGTTCAGAGAGATCAAGGTGAAGCGCAATCCAGACTGTGCGCTCTGCGGAGCGCACCCGACGATTACCGAACTGTTCGATGACGGCGATCCATTTGCCGGCTGCGCCGTCCGTCCGTAACTACTGATAGAGTGAGGTGACATCACCATGGCCATGATGAAAGCGCTAGTCTGCCGCGAGTGCGGAAAAGAATATCCGACGAAGGCGATCCATGTCTGCGAAATGTGCTTTGGCCCCCTCGAGGTGAAATACAACTACGAGGAGATCAAGAAGGGCATTTCTCGCAAGAAGATCCAGGACGGGCCGCACAGTATCTGGCGCTATGCCGACCTCCTGCCGGTGGAAGGGCCGACGTTTCTCGGCCCGCATGCCGGGATGACCCCGCTTGTGCGCGCCAAGAATCTCGGCGCTTACCTCGGATTGGACGAGATCTACATTAAGAACGATACTGTCAATCATCCCACGCTCTCGTTCAAAGATCGGGTCGTGGCCGTGGCCATCACCAGGGCTCGCGAATTGGGATTTGAAACCATTGCCTGTGCCTCGACCGGCAATCTGGCCAATTCTGTTGCCGCCCATGCGGCTGCCGCTGGAATGCGCGCCTACGTCTTCATTCCCGGTGATTTGGAAGCAGCCAAGGTCCTCGGCAATTTGATTTACAAGCCGAACGTGGTCGAAGTCGAAGGCAATTATGACGACGTCAATCGCCTCTGCAGTGAGATCGCCGGCGAACATGCCTGGGCCTTTGTGAATATCAACATTCGCCCCTACTATGCGGAAGGCTCGAAGACGCTGGCCTACGAAACCGTGGAGCAACTCGGTTGGCGCACACCGGACCAAGTGGTCATTCCGATGGCGTCCGGATCGCTCCTGACTAAGATCTGGAAGGGGCTCCATGAAATGAAGGCCTTGGGTCTCGTCGACGACGTGCGGACGAAGCTCAACGGCGCGCAGGCCGAAGGCTGTTCACCCATTTCAACGGCCTTCAAGTCGGGTCGTGATTTCTTCAAACCTGTAAAGCCCAAGACCATTGCCAAGTCCCTGGCCATCGGCAACCCCGCTGACGGATACTACGCCCTCAAAGCGACCACCGAGAGCAAGGGTTCCATGGACATGGTCTCAGACGACGAAGTGGTGGAAGGGATCAAACTGTTGGCGCAAACCGAAGGAATCTTCGCAGAAACCGCTGGCGGTGTGACAGTCGGCGTACTCCAGAAACTGGTGAAACAAGGTACGATCAAGAAAGGCGACGTGACCGTCGCCTATATCACCGGCAATGGCTTAAAGACGCAGGAGGCCGTGATCGATGCGGTCGGCAGGCCCCATCGCATTCAGCCGAGTCTTGCCAGTTTTGAGCAAACCTTTAAGATTAAGGGACAGGGTGGTGGTGACGCATGATTAAAGTTCGCATTCCAACCCCGCTCCGTCCTCTGACGAAGGGACAGGGAGAGGTCGACGCACAGGCTCTCACGATCGTTGAAATGATCGACACCTTGAACGCCTCCTACCCTGGGATCAAGGATCGACTCTGCGACGACACAGGAGAGCTTCGTCGTTTCGTGAATATGTACGTCAACGAAGAAGATATTCGGTTCCTCAAGGGCAAAGAGACCTCGCTCAAAGACGGCGACGAAGTCTCGATCGTGCCCGCCATTGCGGGAGGCTCATCATGGCGAATATGAAAGTGCACATCCGGTTTCCAGAAGACAAGATCAAAGAACCGGTCATCTATCAGATCGGTCACGAATTCAAAGTCGTCACGAATGTCCGGCGAGCCGATGTTCGTGAAACCACCGGGTGGATGGACCTCGAACTGATCGGGGACAGCACGGAAATCGAACGGGCGGTCTCGGGCCTTCGCAAAAAGGGCGTCATCGTCGACCCGATCGAATTGAATGTCGTGGAGTAGAAACCGTGGGGGGTAAGGCGTGAGGAGTAAGGGGTTAGGCGTATAGAAGATGGAACTCACTGAACCGCAGATTCAACGGTACAGCCGCCAGATTATTCTCAGCGAGGTGGGTGGCAAGGGCCAGATGAAACTGAGCAGGGCGAAGGTCCTGCTCATCGGTGCCGGGGGGCTCGGCTCGCCTGCCGGACTCTATCTCGCCGCTGCCGGTGTCGGCACCATCGGTCTGGTCGATGGCGATGTCGTCGATCTCTCGAACTTGCAGCGGCAAATCCTGCACTCCACGGCCACGGTGGGCATGCCGAAAGTAGAATCGGGAAAGAAGACCCTCACGGCTATCAATCCGGAGATCACGGTCAATGCCTATCACCAGTTAGTGGATGCCGACAATATCCTTCCGCTCTTCAAAGAGTACGACATCGTGCTGGACGGATCCGATAACTTTGCGACACGTTTTCTCGTAAACGACGCCTGTTTCTTCGCCAAGAAGACGCTCATTTCTGCCAGTATGTTCCGGTTTGAAGGTCAGCTCACGACGATCAAACCCCATGCCGGCTATCCCTGCTACCGATGCCTCTACCCGGAGCCGCCACCGGCTGGACTCGTTCCGAATTGCCAAGAAGCAGGCGTCTTGGGAGCCCTCGCTGGAACCATGGGCATTCTTCAGGCCTCGGAGGCGATCAAGGAAATACTCGACATCGGCGAAACTCTAGCCGATCGCCTGCTCATTTACGACGCCCTGGAGATGAAGTTCAGAAAAGTCCGTCGTCCCAAAGACCCGGCCTGCCGCCTCTGCGGACCGACACCGACGATCACCGACCTGAAGAGTGATTACACTGTCACCTGCGCCATCTAACCGTGTCAGATCTCATCATTCCTCAACCGATTCTCGACGACATGGTAGCCCACGCCAGGGAACTCGATCCCTACGAATGTTGCGGGCTCCTGGCCGGAACCAACGGAACCGTCACCCATGTCTATCGGATCACCAATATCGTGGCGCTCGAAGGAGCCGAGAAACTGTCTTCCTTCGACCCGGCAAAGGTTGCGCACTTAGAACGACTGTCACCAGCCGAACGAGCCGAGATCGCCTTCGTGATGGATATGCAGGACTTTTCCGCTGCGAAGAAGGACATTCGGAACAAAGGGCTCGATCTGCAAGTGGTCTACCACTCCCATCCCCACGACCCGGCGCGCCCCTCCATCACCGACATCAAGATCGCCACCGACTACGAAGAAATCTGGCCCAAGATCAACCTGCCCATCCCCGCCTATCTGCTTATCTCCCTCATGGAAAAGTCGAAGCCAGACATTCGCACATACTGGATCAAGGGGGGAATGGTCACGCCAGCGCACATCACAACCTAGCAGGGTGCTGAAAAAACCCACCAGCTTCGTTCTCACTTCGTTCAGAGGCTCACCGTACCGCAAGGGTACGCCTCACCTCCTCTCTCGTTGCGGCCTTGCTGGACGGTCTTTTTGAGCACCCTGCGGGAGCCTACTTCCATTTACCATCTAAGTTCTCTCGCGCGGACATAATCTATCCAAACCCTGCAAGTGGTATTCAAAACGCCATCTCCGCTCTAGAATTTTCAGTTTGTTTAACATTCGTTCGAGTGCGATAATGGTCTCCGAAATGATCTCATACGCAGGAGTGCTTGGAATGCCATACATGCGTACAACTCTTCTTGCCGTACTCTCCAGTTTCTTCCTCGTCAGCCTGACCGCGTCCCCTAGCTTTGCCGAGGACAAAAGTTTCTACAGTCCCGTCATTCAAGTTGATAAAGAAAGCCATCGCATCTTGATTTCCACTTTTGGGTCCGTATTCTGGATCGATGCTCCGGATGCAGCCAAGCCGCACATCGAGAAACTCCCGATATCAGGCCTTGCGGATTTCGTCGTCGAGATGAGAGAGAATGGACAAGCGCCCCTGCTGAAGACCTGGAAAGTGAAATCGGGAGAGACAAGCTGCACCTACTTCGATGGGAAAACCTGCAAGTAACTTCGTTGATCGTGAAGCGTCGTTCGTCTCTCGCGACGAATCCACAGGCATGCACCAAGAGGCCAGAGGCTAGGGGGCTATTGAAGTGGAACGTGTAAAAGCCGTTAGGGATGAAAGCTGACAGGCCAGGAGCAATCGCCGTCAGCGACGTCCCCTGGATCCGGTTGTTAGACGAGCTTGTCTCAATGACAGCCATTTCTTAAAGGATGACTGACTTTCTCCGGATGCTTGTCCAAGCAATAAGTTCTCGATGCTGACGTCCTCGTCAAGATCTTCCCAGTGGATACCATATCCCTTGCCAATCAACCGCCAGTTACCTCGCTCTTTCCGTGTTCCGTGCATGAGTCGAGGAAACCAAGCCAAAGGAACAGAGATCGTCCGTCCATCGCTCAAATCGACGCTGAGCGTATCCTCAGTCACCGTCACGTTCTCCGCGACGGGCACTTCTGCCTCAACCGTTGAAATACGCATGCCATGCCTCCATCAGCTCATTTGCGTGCAATCGTACTAACCCTTGAATTCGTCCGATTTCTGCCCGAGAGAAGCCTCCGCTCGTATGCAGCCGTATCGGCTCCAACCAAAACTTCGTGACTTTATCATCACGCTCGATATGTATGTGCATCGGCTCATCGCGATCACCCGCGTAAAAGAAAAACCGATATGGACCCTTTCTCAGTATAGTGGGCATCTACCGATCCCGCATGTTATTTCTCCCGCCTAACGCCCACGCATCTCACCAGCAAGCGTAGAGCAACCGCAGGTTGTACGGTCGCTTCCGAAAACAGAAGCGCCGAGGACGTTGGAGGCAGTCGACTACACCTCCTTGTTGGACCTAATGCTTAATCTGGCCCAGTCCTCAGCTCCCACTGACCACCAAATCTAGAACGCACGTAGTATGTTGCGTTCGCCCTCGTCTCAACTTTAACGCTCCATGCTTGCTCTCGTTCTAGTTCTTCCAAAGTTCGTGGGTTAAACGTCCGCCCACTGATCACTGCTTTACCGGGAAATCTATCCCAGCACAATCGATCACCAGAACCAATGTCTCCAATTGGCTGACCATTATCAAATACCAGCAGACCAGCCCCGCCTCCGTAAAATGATGACGTTCTTGACAGGACAACTCTGGCCATCGCTGGGTTGACAGACTGAGAACAAAAATCAACTGGTGTGAAGCTTGTTGTCGAGGCACATCCTGAAATGCCGCACATAAGTATTACGAGTGATAGCCCTGAAATGCTGGCCCTCAATTTTCCTCTGGAGATGCTCTCACGCTGTAAAATATCATTGGTCAATTTCATCGCGGTTCTCCGAATGTGCGCCTTGTGGCTACGAACTTATCGTATTGATCGCTAGGTACTCGTAGTTGGTCTATTGCACTGGTGCTATGCCTGGTGGTGACCACGTCGGCGCTGGCCGCGTAACAAGAGGAGAGAGCAGCATGTCAACTATAGACTGGTGCGCTACGACATCCGGCTTTATGGGATCCCCGGGAGCACTTACTACATTCGACCACTGCACCTCAGCGGAATCCAGGTTAATGACGGCCTCACTCATTAGCCTGCTATCACCTATCGGACTTGGCATGATAACTGCCCCCACAAGATTATCTCCAACCCGAACCATACCCATGGTCGCCATGCCGACAGCCGTGCCGATGAGAATTGAACCGGTCCCACGAAGAAAATTCTGGCCGGCTGTTCGACTGAGGCCGGTCACGCCGACGTAAAGCATTCGAGAGGCCTGCGTTTTCAGCCTGATGGTAGCTGCGGATTCACGGAACTGTTTCAGGAAGTTGAAAGATAGTCACGCGCCTCGTTCACAAGAGCCTTTGCGCCTGCCTTTGACTCCTCAAGCACAACATAGTCGTCACGGATAATAGAGCCACGTCTGATGCAGACATCGGCAAGTAGCAGCACCCCACCGTTTTTGTCGAGCAATGGATCATGACCCGTCGTGATGAACTTTGGCGGAGTACTTGCGCAACCCCCAATAAGTATCAGCAACACAAGCAAACCCCATCTATATCGATCCATACTTTCCCTTTCAATCGATGGTCAATACCGCCTACAAGGCTCAACTATGAGTTTCGCGAATGGTATGACAGCTTGACCGCTTTCCAACATCGAAGAGCTGCCACCTTAACGAGTCGGCGCAGTATCATACGTCGCATGTGCTTCGTCAAGTGTTACGCGAGCCGCAAGCTCGAAAATGTATCTATTTTCGATATGGAAAAGACAGCCGGCTGGACGACGTCATCTTAGTCTCATGAACTTCCGCTAAGAGGAAATTAGCGCTGTGATGGTATTCCAAAATAATGCCGCAGGGCGGCAGTACACGAAAGATCGAGGAGTGACATGTCGAAAAATTATAGGGTCAGACCACCTTGGTTTGTTTCCGCTACTTCTTTCTCACGTAGGTGTTTGTCCAACACAAATGTTCCAAACGGAATGACAGACGCAACCAGCGCATACAGTGAAAACATGAAAGACCATCGCTGTTTCGTATGCACTATGGCTAATAGACCAACATAGAGCAGGAATAATCCCCCGTGTATTGAGCCCACTACTCTCACGACCTCTGGCATCCCCATGAAATACTTCATCGGCATCGCAATACATAACAAGGTGAGAAACGAAATGCCTTCGGCTAAAGCTGTCATTCTAAAAGCTCTGATCTGGCTCATATGTGTTTTTCTTCCTTTTCCCCGTCAAATATACAAGGCAATGTGATTGGATCAGTTCCAGTTAGTAGGAGGTCTGCACTTATGAGGATGTTCAAAAAGACCAGCCTTCTCACCCACCCAACCCTAGCCCACCGAGACGCGCTTTTTCCCAAGCAAGGCCGCAGCCGAGAAAGCACCGGAGGCGTAACTTTCTCACCCACCCACCCCGAACTGCTAACGCAGTTCTGTCCCGATGGGCTACGTTGAGGATGCTTTGGAGGTGAGAACGAAGCTGGTGGGCTTTTTCAACATCCTCATTCTCCACTACCCGCCATGTCGTCGATCAGAGGCCGGTTGATGTCGGTGCAACCGAAGCAGATGGTATCGAAGAGGAAGTCTGCATTCGCGACAAAGTTCTTCTCGTCGGTGAGTTTCTCGGCTATGACCTGCGCATAGCAGGTCTCGCAGAGCATCATCAGCCCACGCGATACGCCTACGGTTTTTCGTCCTGTGCTTCCAGCCATGACGGCTTACACCGATCCTTTCTGCCTTGCTAGCCAAAAATCTTCTGCTTCAAGATCGATTCCACACACGGCACATTCATACACTTTCTCACCGGCCGGCAGTTGGATTTCCGTGCGATCGATTCGTCCACGGCAAACATGATAAAACCGCCCACGCGCATCCTCATCATCCAGCGGATCGCTTTCATATATCAGAACCATCGGCGACTCTCCTCATACAGTGCGCTTAGTATACTGGCGGGCAAGAGCTATCCGCAACGGTCAGGCATCCGTTCGCAGGATGCTCAAAAAGACCGTCCAGTGCGGCCGCAGCGAGAACCTTCAATTCTTTATATCTCATTTAAGGGAAGTGGCCGAGGCTGCCCTTTACTGCGCGCATCGAACGAGCACATTCTTATTGTGCGCGTTCTGCGAGCAAGAAGGGCACCGCGCCGCCCCCGCTCCATTTTTCAGCATTCCTGCATCAGACTTGGAATTGAGCATCATACAGTCGCGCATACACCCCTTCATGCCCGATCAACGCCTCATGCGTCCCGTCTTCGACGACACGTCCGTGGTCCACGACAATGATGCGATCGACGCCATGGATGGTGGAGAGGCGATGGGCAATGATGATCGTCGTCCGCCCTTTCGTGAGATCGTCCAGCGCTTCCCGAATCTTGACTTCGGTCTCCGTATCGATATTGGACGTGGCCTCATCGAACATGACGATCGGAGGGTCCTTCAGGATCACACGGGCGATCGAGACACGCTGCCGCTGCCCGACTGAGAGCTTGACGCCTCGTTCTCCGATCCAGGTATCGTATCCTTCCGGAAGCGCCATGATGAAGTCATGCGCGCGTGCCACCTTTGTCGCTGCCTCAACCTCGTCCTGCCCGGCCTTGAGGTCACCGTACAAAATATTCTCTCTCACCGTGCCATTGAAGAGGAATGGCTCTTGCTGGACCAGCCCGATTTGGCTTCGAAGAAAGGCCAGGGGCAGATCGCGGATATCGTACCCATCGATGGTCACGGCTCCCTGCGTCGCATCGTAAAACCGCATCAGCAGTTTCAGCGTGGTGCTCTTTCCCGCCCCGCTCGGACCGACCAGCGCGATGCGCTCTCCCGCATGGACGGATAGCGTGACGTCGGTCAAGATCGGCGCATCCGCTCGATAATGAAACCCGACGCGATGAAAAGCGACCTCTCCTCGTACTCTCGTGACTGGTGTGCGCGCCTCCGGGCGATCCCTGACTTCCGGAACGAGATCGAGCACTTCGAACACCCGTTCACTCGCCGCCAAGGCATGCTGCAGCATGTGATTGACGGAGTGAATCTGATTGATCGGCACATAGAAGAGCGCGAGATACGAGATGAACATCACGAGCTCGCCCACGGAAAGACGGTGCTGCAACACTTCGGCCGTGCCGAACCAAAGCACCATGGCCCCGCCAAGACTCCCGATCAGCATCATGCCTGGGGAGTAGTAGGACCAGAGGTACATGGCCTTCAACGTATCCTGCCGGCAACGATCGCTCTTCTGGTCGAATCGCTCCTGCTCGTACGGCTGACGATTAAAACCCATCGTCTCCCTGATACCTGCCAGCATGTCCTGCAACAGCGCGTTCAGTTCGGCTGACCCTTTTCGAATCGCGCGATAGTGCCCATGGACGCGTTTGGTGAAGAACGCCGCGCCCACGACCAACAGAGGAATGGGCGCCAGCGCCAACAGAGCCAGCTTCCAATTGAGCATGAACAGCATGATCATGATCCCGGTCAGCGTCAGCCCGGCCGTAATGATCTCTTCGAGCCCATCGACGAAGATGCGCTGCATGTGCTCGGTATCGTTCAAGACCCGCGACATGATCTCGCCTGTTGGGCGATTCTCAAAGAAACTGATCGATAATCGCTGAAGCGCAGAAAACACCTGGACGTGCAAATCATGGACGACTTGCTGCTCCAGTCCATTATTCAACCGAATCCGCATCGACCCGCAGAGATTCCGCAGCACATAGGCGGCACAGAGTCCGAGAAAGACCCACAGCAGGAGCTGGGTCTGACCGGCCTGGATGACATCGTCGATGATCACTTTGATCAACCACGGAGGGATCAGCTCGAATGCGGTTGCCAGCCCGGCAAACAGGAATGTGCCGACCACCATAGAGCGGTGTGGGCTGAGATACTGGAGCACGCGAAGCAGCGTTTTCACAAGCGCAGGATCTTTACGGCGAGTTAAATGACGGGGACGGGATCGTGTTGCCAGTACTTAGAAAATTCGGGGAGATGTGTGAGCGTCGACATATCGGTCATCCGGTCTAAAAACACCTTGCCGATAAGATGATCCATCTCGTGCTGAATACAGACGGCATAGAGGCCGGTCGCTTCGAAATCCATCGATTTGCCTTGACGATCCAGCGCCTGCACTCTCACGACTGACGGCCTTGTGACCTTTCCCCGCAGCCCTTCCACGCTTAAACAACCCTCCCAGTTTTCGACTTGCTGCGGACCATAGAAGACAATCTTGGGATTGATGAGCACCGTAAAGGGAAATCCGTCTTCCCCTTCACAGCCCATCACGACCAGTTGAATCGAGCGCGACACCTGGGGCGCCGCCAAGCCTATCCCTGGTTCAGCCAGCATCGCCTGAAACAGATCGTCGATGAATTGCTGCAGGTCGTACGTGCGAATGTCGCGAGGATCAACCTTGGCCGCAACCTGGCGCAAGACTGGATTACCGAGCTTTGCAATCGTGAGCTTAGGCATGGACCCTACCTGTCATCCTTCTATCAAGCACCGTACAAACAATGAGACGGGATGGCAAACTCTAAAAATATAACACAGGGTTTTTCATGCTCGCAAGGCACGGCATGGTCACACGAAACAGATAAGAAGGGTTGATCTGGTTTGTTTTGTTCATCTAGCTAATCTCGGTCAACCAAACAGACCAAATAAACACACAACAACTCGGTCCCTGCGCGTCGCGCCTAGCGAGATCGCGCGGGCCGTTTCGGATCAGGCATTTCAAAGCTGTCCTTCTGGCCATTCCACCATTCCACCCACTCGGTTGTCCACTCTTGACGGTCTTGCTTGGTCGACGTCTCCCAATCGTGAAACTCCGTTTCATGCCGGGTCAGAATCCAGAGCGACTGCACCGCTGAGAGTGCGACAAAGCGTTCCTCATCGGCAATCATCCCGATCAGAACCGGTACCACCGTCTTCTCTCTGACATACCGAGCCTCGAATGCGGCGGCCTTCCGAATCGACGAATTCTGATCTCTCGCCATCACCTCGATTGCATCCACGGCTTTGGCCGCATCCAATCGAACGGCCACCCGCAATGCATGTTCACGCACCCGCGGAATCTCATTCGGTTCCTTGGCCGCTGCGACAAGGGCCGGAACCGCCGAGGTTGCCTTCAACATCGAAATCGTTTCAATGACGTTATAGCGAATGCGCGGTCCCGGCATGGTCAAGCCTTTGACCAGCACCGGCACGGATGGCTCGCCGAGGTGCACAAATTCCCCGATCGCCCAAAACTCTTGTTTGCCTTCCAATAATGGCAGGAGCGCTTCGGCTCGCTGGACCTCTTCGTCTGTCAACGGTTTTGTATTCTGCGGGACGGATTCAGCCGGGAAGTTCTGTCCCTTTGGAGGCGCCTCATAGGGTACCTGAACCGGGATGGCCCATCCTTTCCCTATCGGTTCAGCCCACAGGGTCTGAACCATTCCCAACATCAGCGACATCAGGACGATCGCCCACCGACACGCATATCGTTGCTGCACCGTCATCCCCTTATCTCCCCTCAATTTTCGCACTACGACAATGAATGATTTCATACCCTACTCGCAACTACACCAGAATCAACAACGCTGCCATCAGTATTTCCCCACCACGACTGGCCCGCGTGATTCATGAAGGATTGTCGGGATATCACACAGAACGCGTTCCTCGTGGAGCGTATTTCGTTATTCGCGCGGGACTCGCGAGAAAAGCGAGACTGGCAGGAAGTTTCATTTTCGTGAGTCGCGCACGTCTAGCCCGTCTCGCTCACAACTCACCAACGCCGTGAGACTAAGTCTCCTCGCAGCAGCGCATCCGCGACTGCAGCAGCTATGTCCATGAATAGATTAGAAGTCGAGTCCGACTTTGGAGTTGGAATCACGAAGATGCTTGCGAACCCGGACTTGCGCATGATGCTTGCGCAACAGCTGACGCCGAATGGCATCACGATCTTCGGCCACGATACGCACCAAACGGTCGACATCTTCTGCATGCTCCCGAACCAATTCAGACAACTTTGCCATTTGGCTTTCAAGATGTTCTAGCCGCCAGAGCGCATCTTTCCGACGGTCCACGACCGGCTTCTGAACCACCCTCTGTTTCACCAGCGACGTGACCAGTACATCCCGCTTCATACTCACTCCTTTGCTCGAATACTCACGGATACGCTTTGGCTCTCCCGCGTAGTATCGTCTCAGATCCTCGCGATGTCAACGAGTGTGCTTTCTTTCTATTTCTTCAGTGTCCTGCTACAATTCGCCGCAATGCCGAACATCTTCACCATGGTGCTGGCGGGCGGGAAAGGTGAACGTCTCCAACCTCTCACCGAACATCGGGCCAAGCCGGCGGTTCCCTTTGGCGGGAAGTATCGTATTATCGATTTCACGCTCAGTAATTGTGTCAATTCCGGGCTTCGAAAAGTCGCAGTCCTCATTCAGTATAAATCCCACTCGCTCGACCGTCACATTCGCACGGGTTGGAATATCTTCAACGCGGAACTTGGCGAATTCATTGCCTCGATACCACCGCAGCAGCGAATCAGCGAAGAATGGTACCAAGGCACTGCCGATGCGGTCTATCAAAACCTCTTTCTCCTCGACAGTGAACAACCGGAGTATGTGTTGATCCTCGCCGGTGACCATATCTACAAAATGAACTACATGGAGATGTTCTATTGGCTGATCGCGAAAGGCGCCGATGCCGTGGTCGGCGCAATCGATATTCCGATCGAAGAGGCCCATCGATTCGGCGTGATCAGCGTGGATGAGGATCTCCGGATTACGAACTTTCTAGAGAAGCCGGCTCAACCGCCGTCGATTCCCAACGATCCGACCCACGCCTTCGCGTCAATGGGCATCTACCTGTTTCGCACCAAAGTCCTCCGCGAGCACTTGCTTGCCGATGCCCAAGAAGGTGGGAGTCACGACTTCGGGAAAAATATCATTCCAAGAATGATTCGCGATCAACGCGTCTACGCCTACAAATTTATCGACGCCAACAATAAATCTGTGAAATATTGGCGGGACATCGGAACATTGGACGCCTACTGGGAAGCGAACCTGGACCTCGTCGCGGTGGATCCCCTCTTCAATCTCTACGACCAACACTGGCCAATTCGAACCTATCAAGGGCAATTTCCACCGGCTAAATTCGTCTTCGCGCAAGACTATCAGGGCGGCAGGATGGGCGTGGCCTTGGATTCCATCGTCTGCGGCGGCTGCATCTTCTCCGGTGGCCGGGTGCAAAATTCCGTGGTCTCACCGAACGTCCGTGTGCAGGACAATGCCGACGTGCGTGAATCGATCCTCATGGAAAATGTCGTCATCGGGGCACATAGCCGGATCAGACGGGCCATCATCGATAAAGACGTCATCATCCCGCCTCACTCGGAAATCGGGTACAACCGAGAGGCCGACGCCCAGCGATTTACCGTCACCGAATCCGGCTTGGTCGTGATTGCAAAGGGAATGAAACTGCATGCCTCCCTCGATTCATCCGGTTGATCTGATTATCGCGCTTCGCGACAAGCACTTGACCCCCGCCATTGTGTTCCTCACGTCGCGTCGTGCGTGCGATGAAGCGATGCAGGCCTTCGACCATAGCCACATTCTCCTCCCGCCGCTTCGTCAGCAGGCGATCGCCGCCGTGCTGGAAAAAGTGATCGTCCAATATCCCAGCATCGCTGAACACCCGCTCATTCCGACCGTCCAGCGCATCGGTGTGGCCGCGCATCATGCAGGCCATCTCCCCTCGTGGAAAATCGCAGTCGAGGAGCTGATGCGTCATGGCTGTCTTGATGCGGTCTTCGCCACGACCACACTGGCCGCCGGAGTCGACTTCCCTGCACGAACGGTCATCATCACACAATCCAGCATTCGCAAGTCACGCGACTTCATGGACTTGACGATCGGCGAGGTGCAGCAGATCGCCGGCCGCGCGGGGCGCCGAGGAAAAGATCTCGTGGGTTTCGCCATCGTCACCCCCTCGCCGTACATCGATCTCAATGTGCTAACCAAAGGCTTCACCGGTCATCCCGAAGCGATCAACAGCCAATTCCTCATCAGCTATCCGATGGTCCTGAACCTCTTGAAAGCGCATCCCCTGGATCAAATCCAGCCGATTCTCGCCAAAAGCTTTGCGCAGTTTCAGCTCAACCAGCGCGCCGAGGTTCTGGAACGCAAGCTCGATGATCTGCGTGAGCAAATGGAACCGTTCGGGCCGCGTGTCTGCACCGACTGGATCACAGAATGGCAAACCTTCGACCAAGTGCGCCGGCAGAAATCGCATCGTGCCCCTATCAGGAGGCACGAACCACCAGAAGTCGCCGCACGCTTTCATTTTCTCACCCCTGGTCGTGTGGTGGGCATCGGCCGCAGCCGAGGCGTGGTCCTGCGCCAGTATCGCAGCAAGGGACAAAAGAGCCCGATGATCACCGCGCTGCGTCAGGGCGGAGGCATTACCGAATCTCCCGCCTCCACCGTGACCGAAGTGTCCGACCGTGTCCTCGACTGTGTGGATGCGCCGGTCTATCCCTGGTGCACACCGGAGAGCGTGGAAGAATTGCTCCATCACCTGGAGGAGTTGCCGGGTAGGCTGCCGGAGCTTCCCATTCTGATTCCCAAGGACGATGAGCCGATTCCGGACGCCATCGTGCAAACCCTGGGTGACTTTGCCTGTCCAACCTGTCCTTCGCGTTCCGCCTGTCAGAGCGACTATCCCCGCGCGGCGAAACTTCGACAGGAACAACAGCGCCACCTCAAATCGATCCAGGCTCTGAGGACGAGTCTCTGGCACCGTTTCCAGGAAAAGATCGACGTCCTACAACAGTTCGGGTATCTCACGCCGACCGCTCATCTAACCGATGACGGCGAATGGGCCAGGCTCATCCGCATTGACCACTCGCTGCTCATCACGGAATTGCTCCGGGCCGATGCGTTCAGCGGAGCCGATCCGGCAATGCTGGCCGCCGTGATGTCGAGCATTGCGCATGACGACGATCGCCCAGGCGCTTTCCCTCGTGTCAGTTCCGGATTGGGCTCATTGCTCGGACAAGTCAGAAAATTGGCTGTGTCGCTCTCGCCGCATGAAGATCCTCCGCTCTTGCGGGCCGACATTGCCGCCGTGACGGAGCGATGGATCGGCGATCCCACGCTCACATGGATCGGTCTTTGTAAAAGCACCACGATGGCTGAAGGAGATATCTATCGCCTCTTGGCACGAACCTTGGAATTCCTGTCACAGCTACACACGCTCAAGGCTACACACCCCGGATTGGCAGACACCGCGTCCCGCGCCATCGCCAACCTGCGCCGAGGCGTCCTGGAGGAATTACCGTGAGAAACGACGTGAGGCGTGAGACCTCAGGCGTAAGGGGTCGTTTCCGGATCGAGACAAAGCCAGGGGCATCAACCGCTTCACGCCTTACGTTTCACGCCTAACGAAGAAATGATGACCACCCAAGAACTCGAACAACTCCTGGCTCAACAACCGATCGCGCTCTTGCACCGCCTTGCGCGCGGGCGTGTTCAGCGGCATTTCCGCGCAGGCAAACGCCGCTTGATAGAAGTCTTATTACGCCATTCCGCCGAGAATCGCGCAGGATTTGAGTCTGACCTGATGACCTTGATCGGCGAACAACAGGCTCGCCCCACTCCGCCCGTGCCACAAATCCCTGCCGCGCGGAAACCGAAGCCCTCGGCACCACAACGTCGCGCCACGCACAAGCCGGTTGAACCTGAATTCCATGAGCCAGGCGTTACCCTCTCCAGCTGGCTGGAGGGACTGGGAGTGCCGCCGCCGCAGACCTTTGTCCCGGATGCCTGGCAAGAAGATGCAATCGCCAAACTGAGAGAGGGTGATGTCGTCGTCAGCGTCCCGACGGGAAGCGGAAAGACCTATGTCGCGGTCGAAGCGGCTCGTCGCGCCATGGCAGAGAATCGAACCGTCATCTATACGTCGCCGCTCAAGGCGCTCTCGAATACCAAGTACACGGAGTTTTCAAAAATATTCGGCGCAGACCAGGTCGGTATTCTCACTGGTGATCGGCGCGACAATGGGCAAGCGCCTCTGCTGATCATGACGACGGAAATCTTGCGGAATCTGCTCTACGACGCCGGAGGCGGTGAGATCGACATTCGATTGGATACGTTAGGCCTGGTCATTTTGGATGAATCGCAATATATCGCAGATCCGGAGCGGGGCGTCGTCTGGGAAGAAACGATCATCTTCTGCCCGAGCCAAGCACGGCTGCTCTTGCTCTCTGCCTCTATCGGCAATCCACACGATATTGCCGAATGGCTCACTTCGATCAGACCGACTCCCTGCCACTTAGTCCGCCACAGCACACGCACCGTCCCGCTCCGCGCAGGCTACCTACATCCGAACGGTAAACTCACACCGCTCTTCCGCACCGTCGGTATTCCCCACGGCCATCCAAGCCATCTCCATCCAGAAGCTAAACGGCTCTTTGCCCAATACGAAGACGAAACGCTGCCGACAGGACGCCGCCGGTAAACACTGGGAACAGACTGCTAAAATATAAGGCTGAGGCCGGCAGTGAAACCATGCCGTAAGGATTCGAACTGAGTGAGAGGAAAAGAATCGGAAGACCCTGCAGCAGGATGAACGGTGAGGTCACCACTCAACACCCGGTTATAATACAAACGGTATCCCAGGTTTGCCGCAAGATTGTTCGTGATCATGAATCGGGCTCCAACGTCCACATTGGCCCCCACCCCATAACCCACCATGGAGAAGCTCGGGTTCTGCTGGAGATCTCCTCGCAGGTGATGCACATCCTTGTTGTCGAGCACGCTGATCGGAATGAGCGCAAGTGTGCCGAGCACACTGAAGCGCCTCGTTAGCCGATATTCTGTCCGGCCACCCACACGGATCGAATACCAGTTAGTGGTGTTCGTAATGATGTTGGTGCCGCTCCCTACCGGAGGTGACGGGCCGGCTGAATTACACAATACGTTTCCTCCACCTAGGTCTATGGTCGATCCCGCCGTCGTGCAGGTCACCTGTCCCAGGCCAACTGCCGTATACTCGGTGTGCCAATACTGAAACCCGCCAAATATATCCAACCATCCTCGATGGTTGGGGAAGTTCGTCACTCGTCCGCCGGCATCTGCGTTGAGATACCACATGCCGTCACCGCTTATATCACTGATCGTTCGCGAGGAAGGATTTCCACGGTCAGCCGCCAGAAAGTCGTCGTCTGTAAGCCGTCCCCCGCCGATACCCGCAATGCCGAAATTGAGCCGTCCGAATAATCGTGGCGTGAACCACAACGTCCCAGCAAGATCGAACACGTTCGTTCCGACATCCTTATAGGTGAGCTTGGATGTTGGATTACCAAATCCTGGTACTGATGAGGCATCGTGCGCCCACCTGGTGTCGCCGACGCTGAACCAGGTTCCTGCGCTCAGTTCAACTCTAGGGCGTTGTTCCTCGGCCGGTTCCTGCGCTGCGGTCATGAACGGGGACAGTATCGTCATCGAACAACCGATGGCCCACGCGCCGATCAGTCGAGTCCAGGTCCTCATCGTCTTGCTCCCCCGCGCTGAATAATAACCGTATCCACACAGCGCTCCACGGTCTCGGGCATCACCCGCTGACAGGCGGCTCGGATATCTTCCTCTTGAAACTTCCGCTGCACAGAAGCCGAAAACCAGACCAGCCACGTACCGATCACAATCGCAAGCACCGCTCCTACTGCAACCATGCCCCACGCCGACCATGAACTGATTGAGCCAGCCACGGGAAGCGGCAACTCATCCTGTGAAACGAGGTACGGTACAGCCATGTCTATTCCCTGCGAAAAGGAACGACTCAAATTCAGGTCAACCACATCAACGGCATCCATCCGAATCATACCTGATGATCAGACACCTGAACAGAGTTTTGCCGATCTTCTTCTTATCGACCCCGCAGCTTGAGTACCCAACTCAACGATCTGATCCAGATAAAGGTTTCTAGAATTCTCTTTCCCTCTCCCCGCTGCATGGCCACACCTGCGATTACTACACATTCCCCCTGTAGGCCGTTCCAGACAGCCTAGTGACAAACGTAATGCCGTGAAGCGTTTGCACCGTATGGTTTTGCTTTACCAGAGCGGCACAGCCATTGCTGTACCGCAAGTCAAGTATTCGACAATGAAGAGCTGTGAAACTAGACAGCGTCAATAAACGCGTGAGCAGAGGAGTCACACCATGAACCTGTTTTCTTCCCCTTCGTTATCTCTACAGCATTGGGTCATCGGGAAGGCCATCCTCTTCACGTTACTTGGGCTGCTGGTACTTGATGGAGGACTCTATATCACTAGTGCATTCGCACTCCCCGGAATTACCATCACACCATCTTCTGTAGTCTTTTCTGGAACAGTAGGACCAGGGCCGCTTGCCATCCCTGTTACTTTCACCAATTCCGGCACCTCGCCGGTCAGTTTTACTTGGACCGATTCGATTCCTTGGATTAAAGCCGGCTATCCAGCCGGCACACTGACTTCTGGGCAATCACAGACATTTACCATCAAAGCAAACATCTCCGACCTGGTCGCTGGATCCTATAGTGGATTCGCAAGCGTCACGGCCGGAGGAATCACACAGCAGATCCCCGTCACTCTCGCGCTCTCAGCTACAACCCCATCCCCCGCCATCGGTATGAACCCGTCCACTCTTACCTTCACCGGAATCGCCGGCAGCACCAACCCCACCGCGCAGCTTGTCAATATCACAAACACCGGCGGCGGCACCTTGTCCTGGACCGCAAGTGACAATGTAGCGTGGCTGACGCTCGCCCAGACTGCAGGCACCAATACCGGGGCTGTGAGCGCGACGGTCAACCTAAGCGGATTGGCAGCCGGCAGTTATTCCGGTACCATTAGTGTCACCGCAACCGGTACTGCAACGAAAACTCTTCCCGTCACGCTCACCGTTACGAACTCTTCATCCACCGCCGGCGTCACCATCACACCGTCTCTGGTAGCCTTTACTGGAACAGTAGGACCAGGGCCGCTTACCATCCCTGTTACTTTCACCAATTCCGGCACCTCGCCGGTCAGTTTTACTTGGACTGATTCGATTCCCTGGATTAAAGCCGGCTATCCAGCTGGCACACTGACTCCCGGGCAGTCACGCACATTTACCATTACCGCAAACATTGCCGGCCTGGCTGCTGGATCCTATAGCGGCACCGCCACAGTCACGGCCGCCGGTCTCGCGAAACAGGTCCCGGTCTCGCTCACACTTGCGGCAGGAACCGCCCCGGCCATTGGGCTCAACACGACGAGCCTCGGCTTTGCCGGAACAGTTGCCGGGACGAATCCCTCCGCTCAGACCTTTGCTATTTCAAATACCGGCGGCGGCACTTTGACTTGGAGTGCCGGTGACAATGCAACCTGGCTAACCCTGAGTCCGCTGTCCGGCACAAACGCCGGAACGATCACTGCCAGTGTGAACCTGGCTGGCTGGCTGGCAGGAAGCTATCCCGCCACAATCACCGTGACGGCAACTGGAGCCACGCCCAAGACGATCCCCGTCACCTTGACCATCGCGGCATCAACAAGTGGTGGGTCGATCGGGTTCAGCCCCGCAAGTTTAGCCTTCTCCGGAACTGTCGGAGGGATCAATCCAGCGGCAAAACCATTCACGATCACCAATTCAGGAGGAGGGACCCTGACATGGACCATCAGCAGCAATGCGGTCTGGTTACGTCTCAATACCGCCTCCGGCACCACGACGACTGAAACAGATACCATCTCCGCCAGCGTAACAACCAGCGGCCTGGCAGCTGGAACCTACAACGCCGTCCTCACGGTGACGGCGTCCGGATCGACCAATAGTCCACGCTCTATCCCTGTGTCGTTAAGCCTCAGCGCCACAGTAGCCGGCACTGCCAGCTTGGCCTGGAATGCCAACAGCGAGACAGATCTGGCAGGCTATAAGATCTATAAAGCGACATCGTCGGGTGCCTATGGCGCACCTGTCGCGACATTACCAAAAACCACGACGAGCTATACCCTGGCTGGACTACAAACTGGAACGACCTACTTCTTTGCCATTACGGCGTACGATAATGCAGGCAATGAAAGTCCGCCTTCCGGTGAAGTGAGCAAGAGTATTTTTTAACAAAAGAGCGTATGGAGTGCAGAAATACGGGAGGGCTTCAATCTTCCGCATTTCACACTGTCGACCCGCCAGCTGCGCCATCCAAGAGTGTTCCCTTTTCCTGAGTCTTTCTACTGGGGCCACCAGCCTGTAATCTTCAACGACTTGACCCTAGTCGCCAGCGCCTTGTATAACCTGGCTGGTTCTACACACCAGACTCACGTGTCTCACACACGTGTTTAAAGCGCCCGTAGCTCAATGGATAGAGCACCAGACTACGGATCTGGGGGTTGGGGGTTCAAGTCCCTCCGGGCGCACCACTGTACTCCTTCTCAGTGACGTTTCTTCTGGCTGGAGTAGGAGCAGAACATATCGTGCATGGAGCACGAGTATTGCCTGGCATAGGAGCTACTGCATAACTACCCACGCTCCGAGCATTTCGATTGAGGCAGGTCGGTTGAAATCTCAATACGTTTTCCTCTTCCATTCCTCACGTACCCCCCTTACGATACAGGCTACGCACTGAGGAATCTCCCTGCATGTCAGACTTACCGCTCGATCAACTCGAACAACTCATCCAGGGCCACCACTGGGACCCGCGCGCAATTCTTGGTGCTCATCCGATGGCTCAGAGCAGTCCCTCTACTGTTGTGATTCGGTGTTTCTTGCCGAAGGCCACTGACGTGACCCTACTCCTCAATGAGCGAGACCGACAGTCCATTCCCATGACGCGCCTCCATGAAGCCGGACTATTCGAAGCAATCGTTCAGGGGCCACTTGGAACCAACCCCTATCGTCTCCGCGTAACCGACCATGCAGGACAGGTATCGGAGCGGCATGATCCCTATGCATTCCTCCCCCTCCTCACCGACTTTGAGCTACATCTCTTCGCCGAGGGAACTTTCTTCAAAGCCTATGAAACCATGGGAGCCCATCTCCGGACGGTTCAGGCTATCGCCGGAGTCCATTTTGTCGTCTGGGCACCGAGCGCTAAGCGAGTGAGTGTCGTGGGCGACTTCAAAGGATGGGATGGACGCCGCCATCCCATGACAAACCGAGGAGCAACCGGCCTCTGGGAACTTTTCATCCCCGGACTGACAGACCGCACGCTCTACAAATATGAAATTCGGTCGCGCCATCATGACGCACCGCTCTTAAAAGCCGATCCCTATGCAGTCGCATCAGAGCTGCGCCCCAAGACTGCCTCGATCGTCTGCGCACGCACTCCCTACCACTGGAAGGACCAAGCCTGGATGACGGCGCGGGCACAGCGAGATCCGCTCGCCAGACCCCTCTCAATTTACGAAGTCCACCTCGGTTCCTGGATGCGTATCCCTGAAGAAGGGAATCGCTGGCTGACCTATTCTGAGCTTGCCATAAAGCTCATCCCGTACGTGAAGGATATGGGCTATACCCATGTTGAACTCTTACCAATTTCAGAGCATCCGTTCGATGGATCCTGGGGCTATCAAACCACCGGCTATTTCGCCATCACCAGCCGGCACGGATCTCCCGAAGACTTCATGTCCTTCGTCGATACGGCACATCAGGCTGGAATCGGTGTGCTCATGGACTGGACCCCCGCGCACTTTCCGGACGATCCACATGGGCTCGCCCAGTTTGACGGCACGCATCTCTACGATCATGCCGACCCACGGCTCGGGTACCATCCCGACTGGCATAGCCGCATCTTCAATTACGATCGCGTCGAGGTCCGGAACTTCCTTCTGAGCAGCGGGCTCTTTTGGTTCGATCGATACCACATCGACGGCTTGCGCGTGGATGCCGTTGCCTCGATGCTCTATCTCGATTACGGACGGAAAGAGGGAGAATGGATTCCTAATCAGTTCGGCGGACACGAAAATATCGGGGCCGTTACGCTACTGAAAGACTTGAATGTTCTGGTCCACCGTGACTTCCCAGGTGCCATGACCATCGCCGAGGAATCCACGCACTGGCCGGGAGTCTCACGCCCCACCTATGCCGGAGGACTGGGCTTCACGTTCAAGTGGAACATGGGCTGGATGCACGACATGCTGGAATACTTCGGCCACGATCCTGTCCACCGCCCCTTTCATCAGAATCAGCTGACGTTTGGGCTCCTCTATGCCTTCGATGAAAACTTCGTCCTGGTGCTGTCGCACGATGAAGTGGTGCACGGAAAGCGGTCGCTGCTCGACAAAATGCCCGGTGACGAATGGCAACGCTTTGCCAATCTCCGCACTCTCTATGGTTTCATGTACGGGCATCCCGGCAAAAAAATGCTGTTCATGGGCGGAGAGTTCGGACAATGGCGGGAATGGAACCATGACACCAGTCTGGACTGGCATCTCTGCAATCTCGATCGGCACGTGGGGCTCCAGCGGCTCGTACGAGACCTCAACTGGCTCTACCGCCAGGAGCCAGCGCTGCACGAACTCGATCACGACTGGACCGGTTTCCAGTGGATCGACTTTTGCGATGCGACCCATTCCGTGATCGCCTTCCTCCGAAAAGCCAAGGACCAGGATCATCAGATATTGTGTGTGTGTAACTTCACGCCTGTTCCCCGCTACAACTACCGAGTCGGCGTGCCAGGCGCAGGCTACTACCGCGAACTGTTGAACAGCGATGCTTCGGCCTACGGAGGGAGCAACATGGGAAATGCAGGAGGCCTTGAGACAAACGCCGTCCCCGCCCATGGGATGCCCCATTCGCTCGCAGTCACACTCCCGCCTCTGTCGGTGTTGTTCCTGAAACGGATCTGATAGAGCGTTGTGTGGTTTGTCTGGTCTGTCTTGTTTTTTTGGTTGAACGAACTAAACCAGACAAACAGAACAAACCAGATAGACCAGTAGACCAAATGAACCAGACAAAGCGGGTTTAAGCCGAGGAGGGAGCTACCAGGTCCGGAAAGGACCGCAATCGAGATGGATAAAATTTGCGCGCGGATACACCCCCACCCCACCGTACTGCAATTTCAATGCGGCATGGCGCATCTCACGAATCTTGACACCGGGAATATAAAAGTCGAGCGCCTGCCCCTGAACATGTAGGCTGTGCTGCGCGACTCGCCGGCTCCGTTTCACGAGCTGCGCATTGTACTCGGGAGACCGATAGCCAGAAATCACGTGGATCTCACCGGCGCCATCGACCGCTTTCTGCACAAGATTCACGTGCTCCAGCATTCGTACATCGATGGCGGCAACTTCTCCTGTGTGATGGCAACGCAGGATATGATTCGCCTCATCCAACGCCATAAGGTCATAGTTGCCTGCATTATCACGATAGCGGACTCGCAGTCGTTCGTTCGTGTGCACGTTAAAGAAAGTGAGTTCGCCGTCAGGGAGTTCGTTCGCACGCGCGACCGATGGACGCAGCAGCCTGCTCCCGAGCAGCAGAAGCCCGACCACAGACGTTTTCAGGAGAGATCGACGAGTCAAAAACCAGGAATCCGGATACTGCAAAGAACCGCTCCATGAGAAGGTGCACTGCAGTCTGTCAGGAAAATCCTGACCCTTCTACCAAAAGCGCCAAAGCCAGTCAACCCATTCCTGTTGCTTTTCAAGTGAGCGCGATCCATCGTCCCTCGTCCCACGTGATTCGATCTTTGATGCGTGAAGCGCGAGACAGACGAGAAAGGCACGACGCGGACAGATTGGGCCCTCCTCGTTTTGCCCGTCTCTCTCGTCCCGCTAGTCTCGCATGTCTCACTGGCCAGAATAGTTTTCCGCAGCCTGTTAGAGCTCACGGTGGCTGGTCTCTGGTATGTGAAAAGAAAGAGAACCATCGATCGTGGCACAGAAAGCCGTCACTATTATGTGGTTCCGTTGTAGTGTCTTTGCTGTGGGAACTACTGCTCAGTGGTGGGCTCTTGCTCCTCTGCAATGCCAACGCTGCTCTCACCGGTCGCATCCTTCTGGCAGGCTATGATCCTGAACTACCTGTCGTGCGAGATCTGGCGAAGACGTATGAGCGGCTGCATCCCAGCGCGGCAATCGATCTCGAATGGGATAGCCGGTGCGGACCATGCATCTGGTCAAAACTGGAGCAGCTCAATCGCAGTAACCGATCAACCAGATCCTGCGCCCAACACCACGCAAACCACCAACTGGTCTGATCTGGATGGTGCCATGGCTAGAGTGGAGATGATTCCCTGCACGTCAGCAAACAATCTCACGGCCGGCTTTCAGAATTCCCTAGGGCTCCCGGAACGGATGGCAGTATCCGCGGTTTCGGTTCGTTCCGATTAACACGTATTGAGTCTGGACGTGATGCTACTGTCAGCTCCGATTTATTGGCAGCTACATTCAAAGCTCAAGAGGACGGCATGTCCATTCATATCCTAACGGTCGATCCCGAGAAGCCACCGTGAACAACAGACGATACCGCTTGCGCCGACCGGTCCTCATGCTCACCGCAACACAACCGGATCTTCTCACCGAATCGTTTCTCTCCTTTGCCCGCTCGATTGACAGGCAGCAGTTGCTCCGCACCATGTTCGTCCCCATCCAGCCGTCGGTTCCTGCGACCATTCCCTCAAACGTGCGGCAGCTTGACTACTCCTCTCCGTCATCTTGATCACTATCGCCTCCTAATCAACTTCTCCCTAGACAGGAGAACCCAACATAGGTAAGATCGAAAACATTAGGGTATATCTCACGCTATGGCCACAATCCTTATTATTGACGACGAAGAATCAATCCGGAAGCTCTTGAAGGAAGTCCTTGAGAGGGCCACCCACCGTGTGCTCGAAGCCTGCGATGGTCGGGAAGGCTTGACTCTCTACCAGCAGAATAAAGTAGACCTGGTCCTCATGGACATCCTGATGCCAGGAACCGATGGCCTCGAAGCCACCTTACAACTGACGCGAGAATATCTCGACGCAAAGGTCATCGCCATGACTGGTGCGCAAGGCGACCGCAACTTCCTCGATGTCGCAAAACTCTTTGGCGCCCGTCGCGTCTTCGAAAAACCCTTCGACCTCGACAAGCTCGTCCAAGCCATCGACGAAGAACTCGCCAAATAGCGCTTCCCCTTCAGCTTCACAATTTCCGGATCGTTCGCTTCATACTCGGATCACGAGTGCACAGAGACAGCGCCGGACTGGATTCTTGCCTCAACTGATCACAGGTGCGGAACGAGCGAAACCAGAAAATTCTAGAAGTGACGGCTCGGGTCCGTCACAATCTGCTAAAGGCAGGAAGCCGACCGGACGAGGGAGAATGTGACAAACCACACGGGGAAAATCGAGCGAACGCTGCTGCCGCTCTGGGGCCTACTCATTGCACTGGCCGGCACATTCCCGTTCACGAATTTTGTCGGGCATTCCCATTGGGAGCACATTCAATGGCTCCCGACCGCTGATACTTTTCGCTCACGGCGATTCCTGTTTGACATCGTCGCTAATATGGCCCTCTTTCTTCCACTGGGCTATCTTCTCGATCGATCCCTCACCACCACGACGGCTCGTCGCTCACTCTTCCTTACTGCCGGCGTTGCGGGCTTGCTCTCGCTGAGCATGGAATGGTTCCAAGTCTATTGCCACAACCGTTACCCCTCACCCACTGACGTAGTCAGCAATGTCACGGGAAGCCTCATCGGAGCCTTTCTGTCCATCCACCGCCAGAAAATGGTAGCCTCTCCACCGAACCCTACGATTACTCCCGACCCACCGGATCGTAGCCACGCTCCTTAAGACAGCGCTCCAAACTGCTTATTGCGAATGGCTCGGCAGCAAGCGACGAAAGAGTCCGCACCGGGTATTGGGATAGCGGCCCCGTTTGGATGCCGCACAACCGAACCATCACAGCCCCTACCTGACAACCATCAACGCGACTGCATGGACTTCGTTGACTCATCGGCTCCCACTGAGTTCTCTCCTCGCAAGTCCCCGCATCATCACCGGATCGGCGTACGCCACTTCGCTCAAGGCATCCATGAGATGCAGCCTTTTCGTTGCAACCAACTCCTTGGCCTTCAGATAGTTCTTCGCAGTAAGTCGTGCTACAGCCGGCTGACCGTTCACAATCTGACAAGCCAGAATTTCGCCGTTCACTTCAAGCGTGCCACCCTGCTCAACCAGCGTCTTGGCCTGCGCCGACGTAATGCCATGGAGTTGCGCGAACTCCTCCAGCCCTCCCGTTTCAACGAGTCGGCCATCCGGCATGATGCAGAGTCGCTTGAAATGCGGGGACCAATCCTTCCGGAAGTCGATGTATTTGATGTCTCCGCCCTTCGCGACAGCGCGATCCAATGTCCGGTAATCGAGTCCAAGATTCTTCTGCTCGAGTTTTGCCAGCAACTCTTCCGGCAACGTCCGGTGAAAGACCAGCGCCGCGACTTCAGCAAGCGGAATCCCCCGCGCCTGAGTCAATTGCTCCGCCTCGGCAAACTGCATGAGATCCAAGGTCCAGGTTTGCTTCGGAATCTCTCCGGTCGGATCGACTCGACAGGCAAACAGCCCTCGCGTCAGCACCCCGCCGACCTGCGGATACACATAGACCCCGCCCTCGTTCAGCAGCCTGGTCATTGTCTCCAGCGGAACCTCATAGCTTTCCGACAAGACTTTCGCATGCGCGGGAAGATCTTCCCGGTGCGTCATCGCACAGGCCGTGACATTCCCTGGTGCATCGAACTCGGAATAATCCTCGATCACGTTATAGAGGATCACCGACTTTGACTTACTCAACTTTTTCTTTATCTTAAACATGAGAGATTAATCTCCAAGCCATTGAGATATCTATAATCACACGGAATCATCGATTCAGGTGATGATAGGGTGGTAGTGTCATCAATCTTCCATCCTCAACCGGTCCACCTACCGTAAAGTGGTAGAGCGACTGAAACGAACGCGCCTTGATCCCCACGATCTCATGCACCGGATCGTCGAAGAAACATCCGATCCCGGTTGCCCGCACCCCCGCAGCTTCCGCTTCCAGGTACAGCACCTGCCCCAGCAACCCCGACTCCCAGAATAGACGTGGGTACCACCAAGCCCCTCCCTCCCGCAAGCGCCCTTCGAACTCGGCCATCATCCCCAGTGAGAAGGCACTATCCCCAGCGATGTCTTGATGGCAACTCACTTGCACCGCGGCTTTTCGCGCATCGCCTTCAAGCAACCAGTAGAGAGGCAGATCCTCCGGACAACCTGGCGCCGGAGTCCAGATCAGCTCTGGATTCAGCGATTGCTGGATGAACGACAGCTTCAGTGGATCACGGACCAGAAAATAGAGCCCCGGCGTCAGACCCTCGACGCGGTGGACAAAGAGCATCACATGAATCGCCGGCTCGTAGGGCCAGACATCCCACGGCATCGGTCGATCCAATTGCGGCCGATCCGAGCGAGGCATCAGCAGCTGCATCATGTGGAAAAATGTCGTCGCGGAGATCGATGTCTTGCCATCGAACGATACCGCGCTCCGCCGCTGGCGAATGATCTGGCCGGCCAGCTGCCCCTCGTGAAACGTGAACGGTGAAACGTGAGAAGTCCGCGGGACCACGACCGAGACAAACGTTCGTTCAGAAGACGTCTTCCATGAAGCCTCTGCTGCTTCATCAATAATGTCCCAATGCACGCCATGTTCACCACTCAACCGATTGGCATTTCCATTCCACTTTCCTGCAGCGAGATCCTTGACCACCGCTGGATCAAGGAAAAGCGGGATATCGACCACATCCTTACGTTGCACGCCTAACGTTTCACCTTTCACATTTCCAGAAGGCCAAATCACCGCCAGACAGTCCGGATGTTCCGGCTCAACTTCTGTAAAGTCATCCACCCGATTGGTCCCCAACAATAGGGCAACCGTGTTCTGTTCCACACCATCCAATAGCGCCATGTTCCAGCCCAGCGTGGCGGCCGCGATCCGCGCCGAACCAATCGCATGACCGACATCGTGATTGCAGTAGCGAAACGCCCGCTCGCCATATTTCCAGGCCTCACGCCAATGCACCGAAGTCAGCCCAAACAGAAAGGCGCCAGGCGGAAACAGTGCCAGCAGCAGAGCGACCTGTTCGGCAGGAAACTCTGCCCGAAACTCCAGACCATGCTCCTTCGGCGCGTAATGATAGAGCCCGGGATTCAGATCGAGGCCATCGATCTGCGGAAATACCGCATAGCCTTCCGTCGGATGCAGATTGCCGGACGACGGATTACTCCGTAACGCCCATTCCATCTCCCCGCCTTTTTTCCACGCGGATAAGGCAAGCGCAAATTCGAAAAATCTGGAAAGGGAACGCATGTTCACAGGCTGACAAGGAACCGCCCCGAGCTGATAGATCGCGTCATAGGCCGGCGACAGCGGCTCCTCATCCGGCCTCAGCAACGGAAGCGGAATCAGTTGTGAACCTTCGAATCGCCGAAACGGATCAGGCTGATTCGCCCAATCCAGATACCCAAGCGCGCGAGCATAGCGATTGAAGTAATGCTTCGTCTGAACGTGATAGCGGATGACCCGATCAATGGGATCGGTCGAAACAGGCTCGGCGGATGTAGCGGGAACTGGCTTCTCGGTGCTCATTGTGATGGTGAAGGCAGTCTACAGAGCGGCAGGGAGGAAAGTAAACGCATAGAGACAGAGATACGCTATAGACTGATAGCAGGGGTTCCACCACATGATGACGTAGTGGACAAGCGTTGGAATTTTCTGTAGGTTCAGCCTTCGACATCTCACGGAAACCTAGTGGCATAGGCCTATCTACTTGGGTGATGCATGAAATCTGGCGAGGCTAAAGGACCTGAATTTATCCGCTTCTTCCGACCAATCCTTAAATTACTTCTCGAATCCGGTGGAACCAGCACGCCTGCAGAGATTGTTGATCGTTCAATTGAAATTGCAAAAGTTTCCGAATCAGAGCAGGAAGCCGTCAATAAGAACGGACAGTCACGGATTAAGAACCAAGTTCACTGGGCACGCCAGTTTCTAGTCTGGGATGACTATCTGGATTCTTCTCGACGAGGCGTATGGAGTCTTACCGACAAGGGCAAAAGTGTCGAAGTAAGCAGATTAGACCCACTTAAAGTATACAAGAATGTTCAAAAAATCCGTTCCCGAGCGAAGCAGTCTCAAGAGCTGAAAGCTCCTTTGGTGGACGAAGCTCCTCCTTATGACCTAGCGAGTCAAGGCCACAGGGCTCGGCTGATCGAGCTAATTAGATCTATATCACCAGATGGGTTTGAGCGCCTAAGTCAGCGGCTCTTACGGGAATCAGGCTTTCAACACGTTATCGTTACTGGAAGAGCAGGCGACGGCGGTATAGACGGAATTGGGACGCTGCAAGTTAATCCCTTCGTGAGCTTCAACGTCCTATTTCAGTGCAAACGATATCAAGGCGCTGTAACACCATCCCATGTTCGCGATTTTCGCGGTGCCATGATGGGACGTGCAGATAAGGGTATAATTTTAACCACGGGAACGTTCACACTAGAAGCCAAGAAGGAAGCACGGCGTGACGGAGTTCCCCCAATTGAGCTTGTTGATGGAGATGTTCTTGTTGACATGTTTGAGCGTCTTGAGTTGGGCCTCACACCAAAGCGAACCTACGATATTGATGAAAAGTTTTTCGATGAGTATAAGAAATGAGCGCCAAAAATTGGACTGGGAAAGGTGTCAAGAACGATTTCAGGTGATCGCAGCTATCTCCATCGTACAGCATCATTCCTCTTATTGACCGCTCTTTCCCTCCCCGCGTATCCTGCCATCGCTGCTGCGACACGTGACAACGAAACAGCGTGAGCCGTTAGGCAAAGGAGATTGCATGAGTCAGGTCCAGAAGGGTATCCTCGCTCCTGTTCCACCACTCGCCCGTTATCTTTTGTTCACTATCGCCGCAGGAAAGAATCCCGCCGGTTCTTTGCGCAATCTGTGCAAGTTGGCCGACGGTGAGAAGACGGTCGTGGGATTGGGCCAATCACTCGTGCGGGCCCTTGGTCGTGAAGTCCCAGGACTTGAAGTATTCCCCAACTATGCCGCTCCTGGCTTCAACGTGCCTTCGACATCGGCTGTGGTATGGTGCTGGCTTCGAGGAAACGATCGCGGCGAACTCGTCCATCGCGCACGCGCGATTGTCCAAAGCGTCGCCCCTGTCCTTCAATTGCAGCACACGATAGATGGCTTCCGGTATAAATCAGGTTTCGACCTTTCCGGCTATGAGGACGGGACTGAAAATCCGAAGGGCGCAGCCGCGATCAAAGCCGCCGTGGTCGCCGGACAGAGAACCGGCCTCGACGGAGGGAGTTTCGTCGCGGTTCAGCAATGGGTCCATAACCTGGATACATTGGAAGCCATGACGACCAAAGAACAGGACCGCACGATCGGGCGCCGGAAACGCGACAATAAAGAACTCGGCAAGGCACCGGCTTCCGCTCACGTCAAGCGGACCGCGCAGGAAAGTTTCGATCCCACCGCGTTCATTGTGAGACGGTCCATGCCATGGGCCGACGCGCATCAGGCAGGCTTAGTGTTCGTGGCGTTCGGAAACTCCTTCGACGCGTTCAACGCGCTTCTACGCAGGATGGTCGGCGCCGAAGACGGCATCGTAGACTCGTTGTTTACGTTCACACGCCCTATTTCCGGGAGCTATTTTTGGTGCCCGCCGATGAAAAACGGGTATCTCGACTTACGGGCAGTCGGCTTATGACAAAGACAGGAAGAAGGGTTAGGCTCCGGACATTGATTCTGAGGTGAGACATGCAATTCAATCCAGCCCTTGCCGCACGAGAGCTGTCAGTTTAGGATTTGAATCCATCCAACGCTGAGGTATACTTCATCCATGCCGTTCAACCTTCCTCTCAAAGACATGAGTCTGCACGAGAAGCTTTCCGCGATGGAATCCCTGTGGGAAGATCTAGTTCGCACCCCGGAAGCCATTGAGTCCCCTGCCTGGCACAAAGATATCCTCGATGAGCGCCGGCGGCGTCTCGCCGACGGAACATCTCAATTCATCGATTGGGAGACGGCCAAGACAGATATCCGCAACGCACTATCGTGAGAATCGCAATCCTGGAGGAAGCCCGGGAGGATTTGATTCAGGGGTTCCGCTTCTACGAAAGCCAAGAGCCAGGACTGGGCACCTACTTCTTAGACTGCCTGTTCTCGGACATTGATTCCCTCCTTGTGTAAGCCGGAATACATGCTGTCACCTCTACCTACCATCGATGCCTCTCCAAGCGGTTTCCCTTTGCGATCTACTACAGCTTGGAAGGGGAGCTGGTTCGTGTACATGCTGTGTTGGATTGTCGCAGAAATCCCTCGTGGATCAGAAAACGGCTCACGGATGATGCATAGATTTCGAGTAGGTCTCCATTCTTCCAGCCCAGCCCAACGTAGATAGGCCACCCATGCAATTCGACGCAGCCCTTGCCGCGCAGGCGGCATTTCAAGAAGCAGAAACTGATCTCGGTTCCGACTGGGATACCGCCATTGAACTGGAAGCCACCTTTTCTTCCAATGCCGGATCGACGGCGCGAGAGGCCTATGAGGGATTGCTGTCTCTCGCCACTCGCTATCCGAAAGCTCATGCCTTTCAAGCCTTCTGTATCTACATCACCTGGCAGCAGGTGACGGAAGAAACGATCGCCCGGCACTTTCAGACCGGGATGAGGCTTTCTGAGTCCTATCTGGCTTCACATGAAGGGAAAAACCAGCAGCACATCGACTACGTGACCGAACTCTATGAATCGTTTCGCGCAGGGCTTGGCTTGGACGAAGAAGACGAGATTCAGGTCGAATTCAGAAAAGACACACCGAAGGGCGGCGATTGACTGGTACAGATTCGTTAGGCGTGAGACGTAAGGCGTTAGGTGTAATGAGGAAGGGAACATCGCCGTCAAGCTGGCATCATTCTGATTTTATCTTGTCCTGAATTGCACCTTACGCCTCACCCTTTACCCCTCACGGCATTGAAGATGTCCGACGCCGATAAACACCGCGCGCGCATTTTTCTCCACCGTGGCCAACTGACGCAGGCCAAGGCCGCCTATGAACAGGCAGTCGCGGATGATCGCCTGGCCAATGATCACCGTGCTCTTTCCGACTCGCTCGGCAATCTAGGCAACGTCTGCGCTCTGTCAGACAACCTGGATCACGCAGAAGCCTGTTACAGGGAAGTGCTCACGATCCAACGCACAGAACGGAATCAGCATGCCATCGCCCACACGCTGGTGAATCTCGGCAATCTTCACATCGGCGCCGACCATCCAGGAAAAGCCCGCCCCTACTATCTTGAAGCGCTGGATCTGCTGCGCGATCTCCACGACGATCGCGCGCTCGGCATTCTCTACAACAATCTGGCATTGCAAGAAGCTCGTGAGGGACAGTGGGAACAGGCGGTGACGTCGTTCAAGCAGGCCCTCGACTCTCATCGGATTGTCGGAAATGAAGAAGGGTTAGCGGTGACCTATAGCCAACTCGGCAAGTGCTTTCTCGACCAGGGCGACCTGACCAGAGCCGAGCGCTGTCTCAACAATGCCTCGGAACATTACATCAAGCTCGGCAACGAACCAGCCGAAGCCTCGGTACTCCGACTCCTTGCCACGGTGTATGACACCCGTCAGGATCGTGTGTCAGCTCGACGATGTCTTGAACGAGTGGTTGCTCTCGACCAGCGATACGCCCTACCTGAGCTTCACACCGACTCGGCCTCTCTCGCGAAACTAAAGTAATCCGGGTAGCCTCTCCTCGCCCTTCTGTCTCTCCGAACAGCCTCCACCCAACTGTCCAGCATTCTTTCATTTTCCGCCTGGCCGAATCCGGCATATTGCTGGACAGAAATACATCCTCTGTTATCGTTGAGCATCACCCTGTTGCTTCATGCTTCACCATGAAAAACCGACAGGATATTGACGTGGATATCGCATGCCATTTCTTGCTCGAGTCCTCACAACACTGGCTCTCGGATCGCTGATGACTGCTCCCGGCGTATATGCCGCAGATGTCTCGCCCACAATCACCGTCGGCACTCAAGAAGTCGGACTCGCCGTCGGCTACATTCTTCCCCATCGGCTCACGCAGGACCACACGACTAAGCAGGAGGGAGTTGCCTTTATGCCCTCCTGGATGATGACCATCACTGATCCGGTGGGCAACAGCTGGTATCGTTGTCAGGTCTCGCTTGGTGCCGAGATGGTCTATATCCAGTTCCAGGAACCGTATCTCACGCATGGCGTCGGCTTCACCCCGAAAATCAAATACACCTTCGTCGCACTGGACCGTATCCGGCCCTATACCGAATTCGCTGGAGGCCCCTTTTGGAGCGATCTCACCGGGAAGGTTCCTGAAGAGTCCGGTCAGTTCAACTTCATCTTGTCGGCCGGATTCGGAGTCTCCTATTTCCTGACCGACCAAGCCGCACTCAACGTCGGCTATCGCTTTCAGCATATTTCCAATGGCGGCACGAGCTACCCGAATATCGGACTCAATGCCAGCCTACCCTTTGGGGGTTTCTCATATTTTTTCTGAACCGGGAGGAGACAGGATGATGGGCAAGACTATTTCACGGCCATTGCTCGGCAGCGTTCTTGCCATAACACTTGGACTTGGAACCGGCTGTTCCCATTGGATCGAACTGACTGAACCGAAAGGGGCACCGACACCGCTACAGACAATCGTCATAAGCAACTTGCGCGTCCCCCTGCTGCTCGAAACTATTCATACGACACAGAACGGCGTCGCTCTGGCCACGCCAACCGCCCTTGAACGGCAGATTCTCGGCGCCTTCGAAGCCACGAAACTATTTTCCCAGCACTTCCAGTCCGGCTATACACAACCGGCAACCAACCAACCCCATGTGACGATTCGACTCTCGATGAACAACTCAGTGGAACCCCATGCCGGCGATGCAGCCTGGAGTGGATTCCTCATTGGCGCCTCCATGTTCCTACTCTCTCCCATCGTCACGCTCGACTACGACTATAGTACCCAGATGGTTCTTGAAGTCGAACGGTGGGACGGACAGACCAAGCAGTATCAGGCTGCCTCTTCCGGCACTGCACATTATCACCTCTTCGCTGCAAGCCAGCACCTCATCGATGAACTGAAAGGGCAAGTGACGGAAACCTGCCTGACACAGTTACTCGATCAAGTCATCCGCGATACCCCATTCTATATCGCCGGTGAACTCGCTCCATCGGAGACGGCTATTCGTACTGTCTCCGTAGGGACGAAGCATTCACGCACCCCTGTTCATCCGGTATCGACCAGCCCGGAGCCGGCTACGCGATAACACCCTCCAGCAATCTGATGTAATCCCTCTCCAACAAAAGCCCTTGATGGGGCTGGCCCCCCGTGTTCACGCAGTGCTACTATACAGCTCATTGCCCAACCAGGAGGCCTGCGTGGATCTTGATGCGTTCAGACAGATGGTCGCCAAAAACCCACGAGGCTTTCTCGGCCGTTTCGGGCTCGGGAATAAACTCATTCAGGAAGGCGGGCCGCTCGAAGAGATCGTCGAGCACCTGACCGTCGCCACGCAGCTAGATCCAACCCACGTCGCATCGCATCTGTTCCTGGGCCGCGCGCTTATCAAGCTGGGCAAAAAGGATGAGGCCAAGCCGATCCTCACTGCCGGCATCGACGCCGCGTTATCGGGCCGGTCTAACGGTGGACAGGACCTCGTACCGGAACTGCAACAGTTGCTTCGCGCGCTTGGATAAACACGTTTAGACGACAAGGGAGTCCATCATGAATCTCGATGAAGCCAGAACACGCCTTGAATCAGCCGTGACTCAGTATGGACAGCATGCCGCCCCGGCGATCGATTTGGTCATGAGCGAAGTCCGATCCGACATGGGCAAGGGCGCGTTCAACGAACTGGTCGAGGAGTTCGATTTGGAACTTTTGTACGGTATCGCCCCGATGGAAACGGACCACTCGAGCAGCTAACCCGTGAGAGTCACCTCGCCTTGCCACTGATCTGGGCTGCGATTTCCGCACATGGGTTTGGACATGCCGCACAGGTCGTGCCGGTCCTCAATGCCCTCGGGCGGCTCGTTCCCGACCTGCGCGTCATCTTACGAACCACCGTCCCCGCCTCGTTCTTCAACGATCGCCTCGTGATTCCCTGGGAACTCAGTGCCGTGCAACAAGATGTCGGCTGTATCCAGGATGGCCCTCTGACGATCGATGTGGAGGCGACCTGGCGCGAGCACGAGCGATTTCACGCGACATGGACCGACCGGATACAGCATGAAGTGACGGCAATGAAGGCTGCACGGCCGGATGTGGTCCTTGCCGACACGCCCTACCTGGCCCTCGCGGCTGGAAAAGCCGCGGAGATTCCCACCGTCGCCTTGGCGAGCTTCACCTGGGACTTGATTCTCTCTGAGTACGTCGCTCCGCCACCCGTCGACAGATCGGCGCTCCTTCATGCAATTCGTCAGAGCTACGCGCAAGCTGATGTGGCCCTGCGCATGATCCCTGCCCCAAAGATCGATATCATTCAGCGTATCGTCGATATTGGCCCCATCGCCGAACCGGCCGCTTCAGCTCGCGACCAGCTCGCCACAGTGCTAACTCTGGCACCGGAGGAACGGACTGTGCTCGTGGGATTTGGCGGTATTCCGCTGACCTCACTCCCATTTGCCGATCTAGAGTTACTCGCAGGTTATCGGTTTCTATTCGATGGACCCATTCCACCAGGCAGCACCAAATTCGTATCGACGCACTCCCTGCCCTTCTCATTCAAAACATTGATGGCCTCTGTCGATGTCATCATGACCAAACCCGGTTACGGCACCATTGTTGAGGCAGTCGCGCTTCAACAGCCAATCGTGTACGTCCGCCGATACAATTTTGCCGATGAACTGCCGCTCGTCGACTATCTGCACCGCTACGGACGCGGCGTTGAATTGTCGATCGATGACTTCATGGAAGGCCGCTGGGAACCAACGTTGAGACAGGTGCTTGCAGTGCCGCAACCAGCCTTCACGCCTCCGGCATTGACTGGCGCTCACGATGCGGCCACCATTTTCGCCTCCTATCTCACCAAGTCAGGACCCTGACCATGCATCTGCTTGGACTAGTGATTCAATACGTCTCCAACGGTTGCAAACGAATCGGTGGGGCGGTCTTTCGTATCACTCAATTCCTAGACGCTCTATTACCGGCACTCTTCTCCCCCACTCAACTTTCCAAACTCATTCACGTGCACTACGAAGACCGCTATCGTGATGCTTCTGGACGCTATTCCGCGGAGGCCTACGGAACGGAGCTTTTAGAGTGGGAGGAAGACGTGCTCGCGCGCCACAAGATCGCGTCTGGCACAGCCGTGGTGCTTGGAGCCGGAGTGGGTCGTGAATCCATCGAGCTCGCCAGACGGGGACTGCATGTGATTGGACTTGATATCAGTCGAGACGCCCTCCATCTGGCCGCTCTCACCGCGCGGGGAAAGTCTATACCCGTCACCTTTCTCCAGGCGAGCTTCTACGATATCCCGACCCTCCCTGCCCGCATCGATTACATCTTCCTCTCCGGCATCATGTACAGCTCCATCCCTGGACGGCAGGCGCGGCAAGCCTGGCTCAAAGGCCTGCGCACCCATCTGAAACCTGGCGGACTCGCCGTCCTGAACTATTACATTGACCGAACAACGGAAACTCAGACAGATCGGCGTGCCCGCACGTTCAATTCCTGGCTGGCCAGCCTGCCAGGAGCGAATCCCTTGTATCAACCGGGCGACCTCGTGTCTCAAGAGCACTTTCTCCACGCCTTCTTGAGCGAAGAAGAACTTCGGTCTGAGCTGACCGAAGCAGGAGCGACGATCGTTCAACTCAACTGGGACAAGCAGTTCACCGTGATCGCATGGCCTTATTAAACCGTCTTGGGCGGGTCATCGAGAGCTGATCGAACTCGGCGAGAAATACCGCTGGAAGCGGCTTGGAGGATTTGCTATTCTCCTGCTCTATGAACACCACCTCCATCTACGCCAGACATCCTGATTATGTACAGCGCGACGTAGCGGGAGAATGTATCCTCGTTCCCATCCGCCGATCCCTCGCAGAAGCGAACAGCATTTACGTCTTGAACGAAACGGGGGCGGCCCTATGGAATCGTCTTGACGGCACACATCGGCTGCAAGACATCACGGCGGCCTTCTGCATAGAGTACGACGTCACAACAGATCAATTGCACCGGGATGTTGAGACCCTCCTGGCAGACCTACTTTCGATTCATGCCATTGAAGAGGTTGCCGTTGCCGATGCTCCCACGGGATAAACTCAATCACCTCCCAGAGCGGTTTCCCGTCGCCTGCCAGTGGGAAATCACCTGCCGCTGCAATCTGCATTGCGTGATGTGTTACACGGATTGTTTCAATCGACCTGACTTCATCCGCCAGGAACTCGCCACCTCAGACATCCTCCGCATCATGGATGAGATGGCCAACGCCGGCACGCTCGAACTCTGCTTGACCGGCGGCGAACCAATGATACGGCCTGATTTTTTTCAGCTGTACGAGCACGCCATCCGCCGCGGTTTTCTTGTGACGGTGTTCACCAATGGCACATTGATCACGGAGGCTGCCGCGGACCATTTCGCGACGCTACGTCCCCATCAAATCGAGATCAGCCTGCACGGACTGACAAAAGAGATCTTTGAGCGCATCACCCAAGGCACAGGGTCCTATCACCGCTGTCTTGATGGTATCAAGCTGCTGCTCGATCGACAGGTTCCCCTCACACTCAAGAGCACGGCGATGACGCTCAACCAGCATGAAATTCTTGCCATCAAACAGTACGTCGCCTCGCTTGGATCGGTCCGCTATAAACTCGGGGAAGAGATGCGGCCAGAACTCGATGGCGGAGCTGGCCCGTTTCACTACGCGCTCTCCGAAGGAGACTTGAGAATCCTCAATCAACAAGACGCCGATCTTTGGAAAGAATCCTGCCAGCAACCACGCACGGATGATCTCCCCCCCTGCCGAAGCGGGATGCAACGATTCCACATCGACGCCTATGGGAAACTGCAACTCTGCTCAGGCAATCGACGGCAGAGCTACGATCTTCTGAACGGGTCGTTCCGGGAAGGCTTCTTCGAGGCCATGCCGACATTCGCGTGCGAGTGGAAAGCGCCCGTGGCGTCAGAACCGATGCGCCCGACGGTGTACCATGCCTGAAGCCAGAGCCATTCCCACAATGCAGTATGGCGAGTTCAGCCGCATGGCGTATGAACGTGCGGTGCAACAAGACCGCATCATCAAAGCACAACTCGAGCTCACCTATCGCTGTAATTTGCACTGCCGCCATTGCTACACCGATCCCTACAACGGCAAGGAGTTCTTCCCCCGCGAATTGAGCATAGCGGAGATTTACCGCCTCCTCGGCGAGATGCGCGACATGGGTGTGATGTGGCTCAATCTCACCGGTGGCGACATCTTCATGCATCCTGATTTCTTCGAGATCTATGAGGCGGCCAATCGGCAGGGCTTCCTGCTCCAGCTCTATACCAACGGCACGCTCTTTACCCGCGCGATCATCGAAAGATTAAAGACCATGCCCCCGTTTACCATCGATATCTCGTGCCACTCGGTGAACGAAGAACGGTTCGACTGGTTCACGCAAGTAGCAGGGTCCTATCGCGCCTTCATGCGCGGGATGATGTGGCTGCGGGAGAGTGGATTGCCCTTCACGTTGAAAACCAAGTTGATGGATTGGAACAAAGACGAGATCGACGACATCCGGACCTTCACCGAATCGTTTGGCCAACAGTTCGGCTATACCACGTCACTCTCACCACGACTGAACGGAGATTGCACGTCGCTCGCCTATCGAATTGACCCGCAAGATTTGAAACGCCTGGAACAGACCGATGTCCTCAGAGAGGCCGAAGATCTTTGCGCCGCACAAGAGGAGATTGCCACACCTGACAGCGACCGCCTCTACCGGTGCGGATGCGGAACCAACTCCATTCACATCAATGCCTGGGGCGAGCTCGGCACCTGCACATTGCAGTATGAACATCGAGTCTCGCTTCGGACACATTCCTTGCAAGATGCGGTCGCACAGGTGTTTGGAGCCGTCCGATCGATGCGGTATCAGAGCGACAGTCCTTGCCGCTCCTGTGACATTCACCGATTCTGCGAGAAGAAACCGACCGATGCCCGATGGGAACAAGGTGAGGCCGAAGCCCCCATCCCCTACGATTGTGATATTGCGTTAGTTCGTGCGGAAACCACCGTTCGCCAGCCCCTAATTCACCCGTTGAGGAAAGGGGCAGTGGCCGCGGTGAAAACACAATAACATCGTTGTTCTCAATATGGTTTAGGAGAAACCAGCTATGACCGAGAAAAAACCCTACAGCCCTCCGCAACTGTACGAAGTGACTTTGGACCAGGAGCAGGCGATTCTGACCGCCTGCAGTTTGACGACAATGTCCGTCGCTGCCGGTGTCGGCACGAACGGCTGTCGTGTAAGCGGCCGTTGTGAAACCGCCATGTGCGGTGGCGGCTCACCGGGAGGATGCAAGCGATCATCCCTCGGGATGGTGTTCTGTGGCGTGACCTGCCACGACAGCGGCATTCGGGCATCATAGGTTTTTCTATGCTCATTGCCCTGCAACTTGGTGGATCTGTCTTTCACCTCCGAGAACCAAAAGATTATCCCCTTCTGGCATGGCCGATCCGTCCCTTTGATGTGTTCCTCGCACCGCCGGATGTACCGCCGGATTTCCAGATAGAGGTGACGGTCGTCCCGCACTTGCCTGAATTGGCAACCGGGCTACTCCGATTCGATGCAGGCCAAGGATATTGGAAACTCTTCGAGTCTGATGCCGGCTTTGTGATTGAGAGTCTCAGTCCATTACTCCTTCAGCCGCGTGCTCGCGCCCAGGTCTCTCACGACTACCGCACAATCCGCGCATGGGTTCTGCCAGAACTGCATTTAGGGCAAGTCGGTTGGAGTCCGATGCACCTGTTCAATCCCATCGTGGAAATTTGCCTCCTCTCTCGCCTCGCCTTGGATGGAGGATTACTCCTTCATGCCGCAGGCCTCACAACCCAGGAAGAGGGCTACATCTTTACCGGTGACTCAGGAGCCGGCAAATCTACCATCGCACAGTTTTTCGCGGAACGAGGCGCGCTGGTGCTCAGCGATGAACGACTGATTATCCGCAAGAGCGCCGATAACTTCATACTCTACGGCACACCATGGGTCGGATCCGGGAACTATGCCCACAATGCGCAGGCCCCGCTCACACAGCTCTATTGCATCAGTCATGGGACGGAGCAGCATACGATCTCTCTCTTGTCCCCTCGCGCCGTCTCGCAAGAACTCTTGCGCCAGTGCTTCCTTCCGCTCTGGAGTCGCGACGCGCTCGAAGCGACGCTGGCAACCGTTACGGATCTCGTACAGCAGATTCACTGCCGGGCGCTGGCAGCGCTCAAATCGCCGGATGTCGTAGATGTTGTGCTGACTCAACGCCACCTATCCCCGATAGGTTCACGATGAAAACAATCGCCGCTGCCGACTTTCTTGATGCTCTGTCAGCGAAGGCTGCGCAGGCACGCAGGCCTGAGGGAGTCACGTTCGAATTGACGTATGGCTGCAACCTGCGTTGCGTCCATTGTTACAACCCGACGCATCGTGCCTTGCCGCATGAACTCACGACCTCAGAGATTTGCTCGCTATTAAACCAAATCGCCGACCTTGGAGTGCTCACTGTAACCTTCACAGGAGGCGAACCGAGCGTGCGCCCAGACATCGAACACATTCTTCGGCATGCACGCCAACAGGGTTTGGTTATACAACTCTTGACCAATGCCACGCGCATCACGCCTTCGTTCGTCACAGTGCTCAGAGAAATCGGTGTGGCGCAGATGAACGTCTCTATCTACGGAGCAACGGAAGCGACCTATGAACGAATGACCGAGGTTGCCGGCTCCTATCGGCAGTTTCGGCAAGGCTTGAACTGCCTCGCTGATGGTCAGTTACCGGTGACCGTCCGAATGCCGGTCACCACCATCAACTACGAGGAGATTCACGCCTGTCGGGAATTGACAGAATCCCTGCATATGAAGTTCCAATACTGCCTGGAAATCATGACGTCTATTACAGGCGACCCGACGCCACTCCAATATCGGCTTGACCCTGAGCGAAAAGTCCGAATCGATCAAGAGCTACTCTCATACCGCACGATGGACCAGCCCGAAGCATCCTGTTCGACTCAACAGCCTTTCATCGAATGTGCCTGCGGTCAGAGTCGATTTGCGATTACTCCCTATGGCGAAATGAATCTCTGCACCGCCTTCCCTATTCCGCGCTATGATCTCCGCACCGGCACGGTGAAAGAAGGTTGGGAGATCCTTAAACAGACGGTCGATCAGGCTCATCCCAACCATCGTTACGAATGTCCGACCTGTGAGGTACGGCCTCACTGCCGCCAGGGTCGGAGCGACTCCTGGCTTGAAACCGGGGACATGAGTTCGTGCCTTCCACACTATAAAGAATGGGCTGAATTGGAGCATCGCACCTATGCCCTCCTCGACCCTCGACAACCTCGCTGACGCGTACACCCAAGTCAGCCTGATCAACAAACGGCTGCTCGATGAGTGTGAGATCGTAGGCCTGGCATTCCAGCGACAGGGCATCGAGTGTATTCTCCTGAAAGGAGCTGATCTGCTCTCACGCCTCTACGGAGTGCGTGGGATGAGGCCCCTCTCCGATGTGGATCTGCTGGTCCATGAACAAGACCTTCCTGCCATTCATCGGCTGCTGATTGAAACCGGCTTTGTACAACAGATCGACGGCAACCCGGCCTATGTCTCACCTCAATCCACACTCTCTCTGGATCTGATCTCGGGACTTTGGTATCTCGACGAAGAGGGACTTGCCGCGCTGTGGGGACGGGCTCGGACTCGACCGCTCGGCCAGCTGACGGTCAAACAACTGGCCGCCGACGACCTGCTGCTCTATTTGATCGCCTACTCGGTCGTCCACCGAGGGCACCTTTGCCCTTCCTTTTTCACCGACCTCCGGCTGCTGATCGAGAAGGAACCGCTCGACTGGCCCACGCTTGTCGAGAATGCGGGCCGGCATTACCTGAAGATTCCTCTCTACCACGGCCTTCGCCAGCTGGGATTATCGAGCCCAGCCATAGGAATTCCTTCTGCCGTCATCCAACAGCTCGCGCCATCGACCATGGCTGAACGGACACTGGAGTTTCTTTTTCGGCGTTTGGTGACGACCCAGCCCCTCCCCGAACTTGGACACTTCTTATTGTGGATCACGCAACCGCCAGGGCGCAGGCTGGCCTGGCTTCGTCGCACCCTCTTCCCATCATTGCTCTTCCTCACCTATCGCTATGGAAATGAAAGTACGAAGCGACCCCGCCGCATCAAAATCACCAGATGGTGGCAATTGGCACGAGCGGGAAACATCTTGATTGCCCGCGTGCTGATCCGGCTCGTCATTGACCAGCCAACAAGGGCAACCTCGTGATTCACCTCGTACCTTCTCTCAGTTTGGATGGTCGTTTTGCTGCGCAGGATTTACCAGACGCGCTCCAACTGCCTCTTCTGAACAGTATGGTCGTGCCTCGTGTCGTCTCATCGAGCATGACGCCGACGATTCAAGCAGGCGACGAACTTGAAATCGGTCCTCCGACCTCCCTCACCCTAGGCGCGATCGTGGTATTCCGGCTCGACACCATGCTCGTCTGCCACCGCATCACTGCCATTCATTCACAAGGCATGCTCTCGACGAGAGGCGACGCCACGCAGGGCGCCTGCGAGATCGTTCAGCCAGGCTCTGTGATCGGAGTGGTCAGGGGAGTGCTACGCGAGGGCTCTCACGTGTCTCTTGGGCAAAGCCCGCACAGAGCATCAGCCGAGGCACCACCGACCAGCATCAAATGTCGCGTTCAGACTGTGATCCTCCGGTCAGCCACCGGGAGTATTCGTATCCTTGCGGGAGTCACACTCTTTCAGCATATGCTGACCCTATTGCTCCGATGGACAGCCACGATCGATGTCCTCACTCCGGCACCACTCCAATCCCTCCCCTCCCACGCCAAGGTCGCCTCGTTCACATTCCGAATGTTTCCACACATTACCGGACTTCTCGCTGTTTCCAGCGGGCAGAAATCGACACGGTATGTCCTCCGGCTGGGACCGTGGCGACTGGCCCAATACGACCCGGAGACAAAGTCCCTCCTGCTCCGCCAATCCCTCTGGGGTGCCGGCCTGGAGCCGTTCGTTCGACAAATACTCGTAACTACTCAGGTAGATAGGCTGAAGGCTCATGGAATAGGATAAAATGGTCAGAGGCACAAAGTGGAAACAAGCTGTTTACGCTGTGCCTTTACCACTGTGTGCCTTGCGCTTCGGCCTTCAGTCTTCAGCCTAAATACCTGAGTAGTTGCCAACAAACACACATCCTTTTGCCCGTTCTGTCCGTAGGATGCTATAGTCGTGGCGGACATGAGATGATGCTAGCTGTTCCTCATAACTCGCTCGCGTATGGATAACCCCCCACGACTCGCTACATCGATGATCGACCCAACCTTGCTCGCTCGTGTCGCCAAAGGCGATCAGCAGGCGTTCAGCCAGCTCTATGACCATTCGAGTACGCTCTTGTTCACATTGGCAGTCAGAATCTTAGGAAATCATGAGGAAGCGGCGGAGCTCTTACAGGATGTCTATTTGGAAGTCTGGCGGAAGGTTTCCCGTTATGACGTCGGACGTGGAACCCCGGTCGCATGGTTGGTCACCCTCACCAAGAGTCGGGCCATCGACCGGCTGCGGGCCAGAGCGGCACGAGGCTATCGGGCCACGAGCTCGCTGGAATCCGAACCTGCTGCACAGGTAGCCGATCTGGGTCCGAGCCCGTTTGAGACGCAGGCTGATCAAGAACTGCGTATTGCAGTTGGCGCAGCTGTGGCGGGATTGCCCCAGGCACAACAGCAGGCGATTGGACTAGCCTACTACGAAGGACTCTCCCATACTGAGATCGCCGCGCGCTTGAACCAGCCGCTTGGGACCGTGAAGACACGGATCAAACTTGGGATGTCGAAACTCCGTGATGGTCTCCAACCGTGGCGGAACCAAGGTGATCTCCAATGACGCATGAAGAACTCCAAGAATCGGTTCCCCTATATGCTGCTGGCGCGTTGGACCGAATCGAACGACAGGCGCTGGAAGCCCACTTACTCTCCGGCTGCGCCTCCTGTCACAGTGCGCTGAAGGACTACCAATCCGTCGCCGCGCTCCTCCCGCTCAGCCTCAGTCCAACCCGCCCTCCGCGCTCCCTCAAAGCCACGATCATGGCCGAACGAAACCCCACGCCGATTCCAGTGGAAGCGGCGACTAATGGACCGGCTCGGCCAAGTCTTGAGCCCGGCGAATGGATGGAGCACCTCTTTCCTCCTGTCGCCCCTGCCCGATCGTTGTCATTACCTTGGGCCCTTGGCCTGGCTACCCTCCTAATCGTGGGAGTCGGCGGATATCTCGCGTGGAACGTGTCGACACAACGTTCAACCGACACATCGAACATTCAGCAGCTCGAAGCATCGCTCCAGGATAAGTCGGGAAAACTTGCCGCTGTGCAGCGTGAGGCCACCGACCAAGCAAAAACCCTCGACGAATTGCGCAACGAATTACAGCAACGAACGAACGAAGCGGCGGAAGCCAAGGAACAACTAGCTCTGCGTGAGGCTGAACTGGAAGAGACTCGTGTGCAATTAAGCCAGCGAGGCGCCGGTCGCGCCATGGGGACTCCGCAAGATGAACTAGCCGCAATCCTTCGAATTCCCAACGTCAAAGCTGTGTCTCTCACCGGATCGGATATGGCAAAGCGGGCCGCGGGATTCCTCCTCTACGATGCTCAAACCCAAAAAGTCTGGCTCTACTCCGTGAACCTTCCGGAAAATCCCACGGGCACGACCTATCAGCTGTGGGCCATTCACGACAAACCCGTGAGCGTCGGGACCTTTCAGCTCGCTACCGGAGAAACCGCTCACCTACTGATGAGGACAGTGCCAAGCTTCAGCGATGCAAAAACTTTCGCTGTCAGCCTTGAGCCTTCAGGCGGTCGCCCGCAACCGACCGGACCGATATATCTTTTGAGCCGATCGTAACTCGCACAACACTCAACGCTTGACCTCTCTCTGAAAGCCCGCTACAACCGGCCAACTTGTGCCACAGGCCTGAAAATATTTTCGCCGATACGAAATCCGGGATTCCCTTGTTGCCCACTGACGAATCACAAGATCGAACGTTTATGCACGCAGCGCTCGAAGAAGCGGCGCGCGCCACGGCGATCGCGGAAGTCCCTATTGCCGCCCTCCTCGTCCGCAACGGTGCGATACTTATCCAATCGCACAATTATCGCGAGGCCTGGCAAGACCCGACCGCCCATGCCGAAATGATCGTCATCCGCGAGGCGGCGAAAGCGCTCGGCAGCTGGCGGCTCATTGACACGACCCTCTATGTAACCCTTGAGCCCTGCGCGATGTGCCTCGGCGCCATCATCCTGGCGCGCATTCCCCGTGTGGTCTTCGGCGCCCGAGACCCCAAGGCCGGCGCCTGTGGATCGGTGATGGACTTCACGAATGAATCACGCTTGAATCATCGCGTCGAGGTGCTGGGAGGGGTTCTGGAGGAAGAAAGCCAGGCGCTACTCAAACAGTTCTTTCAGCGATTACGAGCCGAATAGCGCAAGAAATGCAAGACGGGTTGATCTGGTTTATCTGGCTTGTTTTGTTTATCTGCTTAGTTTCGTTCAACCAAAAAACCAGACAGACCAGACAAAGCAAACAACGGTCTTCTTCTGCTGGCGGACTTTTTCAGCATTCTGCTATGGCCTTGCGCTCAGCAGTCTTGCTAGGCAGTCTGTACACTCACGCTCCAATCTTTCCCGCGTAAAGCCACCGCTCCCTGCCATCCGGCACCACACCCGAGCCACCGAATCGTCCACCCTGGCTGAAGAGCCGCACCGTCGGACAGAGATACGTGACATGTCGCTGCATCGACCGGGGCGAGGATCTCGCACTCGTGAAGCGACAATATGCCAACCCCTTGGCCTTTCAGCGCCGCCTCCTTGGCCACCCAGTAACGGTAGAACTGCTGCACCTGGTCAAACCCGGAATGGCCCAGTATCTCCTGGTATTCGGAGGGAGCATAAAACCGTTTGGCAAGCTTGACGACTTCAACCTTGTCCCGCATCTGTTCAAGATCGACCCCAACATCCTGCCTCCGCGCCACCGCAATGAGCATGCGTCCGTGAGAATGGGACAGATTGAAGCGGAGCACATGCGGGCGCCCCTGTTGATCCAGCAAGGCGGGTTTGCCTGTTGAGCCGGCTTGGAACCGCAGCGCAGCCGGATCAAGTTCAGTGTAGCGTGCGAGCACAGCCCGGAGACCGCCATGTGCGAGGGTATATCGGGTCTGATCTTCCTGACGAATGAACCGGACAGCCCGCGCTCGCTCCTCCTCGCTGAGCCAGGCGTGGCAGCATTCCAGGGCCACGGCGCTTCCATCGAGAGAGAAGCCCCAAACATGCACGGCTCGGTCGTCCAGCGTGAGCAGCACAGGATGATCGATCGTCGAGAGTCCTTCAAGGGATGGGAAGGTGACGATTGGCCCAAGCGAGTGAAGATTCACCAGAATTCCTATGCAGGGTCCATCATAAACTGAGGCCTATCGTACCGGCTCGACAGGTGAAAAGAAAACCAATTGAAAAATCCCCCTCCCCACGGTAAGCTCCTGACGAGTCGACTCACTGAAGCCACTGATTCACGCTATCCTGTCGGAGCTTCAGGCACAACCTAGAACGGAGAGGTGCGAGAGTGGCCGAATCGGGCAGTCTCGAAAACTGCTGTCCTGGCAACGGGACCGTGGGTTCGATCCCCACCCTCTCCGCCAAATTTCAACCGGTTGTGTATCAAAGTTCGTGTCGATTGTACCTAAAGCCTCCTCTAGTGTCTCCGGAAGTGTAGCAATTTTCTGCTGAATGCAGGCATCCAGACGGTTCGCTGTCTCCTTCACGTCCTCTTCGCTGGCAAGGGACACACTATGAAATCTCACGAAACAGAACCCTCTCAAGTGCTGCGCGATAAAACTGACAAGAGCCTAGAGGCTGAGCGGGGCAAAACCGACGAATACCTTGAGCAAAAAAGTAAGACGGTCGAAGAAGAGGCCAGTGAGACAATCCGCTTGAGTCGGCTTGCCGCCGATAAAAACCGTGAAAGTCAACGTGCGGAGGTGGACCTCGACAAGAAACATCAACTTGACGTTACTGGTACTCAAACGACACAGTTGGACGACAAGATTTTAACTCAGGAGCGCGAACGGTCCGACGAAGCCAAACGTGTCGAACGGCAAAAAGAAGATCGTGCTCGGACCCGGGAGCGCTTTCAAAACCGATTGATCACCGAAGCTCGCCTTGAAATCGAGCGTAAGGAAACAGACAATAATCTTCTCGAAGAACGAGTTGGCAGCGACTTAGAGTCCGAACACAACTCTACCCTGCTGTCAGGCGAAACAGTTTCCCACGACATGACGAAATCGGCACTTGTGACGAGAGATCAGTTTCTCGCGATTGTAAGTCACGACTTGCAAAATTCCCTCGTAGCTATTTCGATAGGTGCTCATTTGATGCGGAGTAATCTTGATCGTGACACAGTTGATACAGTTAGTCTTCTCCGAAACCTCGGAATAATAGAGCAAAGCGTCGCGGGCATGGACCGCATGATCAGTGACCTACTTGATGTAGAGCGAATGTCACATGACAAGCTAATTCTTAAGCCTGAACGGGTCGACCTTCGCACTATTTTACAAGAATGTGTGAATCTATTTGCGCCTATCGTTTCAAGTAAGTCATTTTCAATGACCATTTACCCATGCCCTGAACCGATATTCGCTGACCTCGATCATGACAGAATTCTTCAGGTGCTATCTAATTTGATAGGGAACTCACTGAAATTCACCCCCAAGGGAGGCGCCATTGAGCTTTCTGCACGAAAACAGGAGACTCAAGTCGAAATTTCGGTAACCGACAATGGACCTGGAATTTCCAAACAGACACAGGCAAGAATTTTCGAAAAGTTCTCGCAGCTGAAAATGAACGACCGTCGCGGCCTCGGCCTTGGCCTTTTTATTGCCAAGTGGATCATTGATGCCCATAAGGGACAGATTTGGGTTACATCAAATCTTGGAAAGGGCAGCACGTTTAGCTTCACGCTTCCACTAACGATATCGCATTAACGTTGTCGTCTTTCTCAAAGGTTACTGATCCGGCCATGAAACAGTGCGTATTCAGCCTGGAGAATAATCACAAAATGTCTTATTTTCCGGTCATTGAGCACTAAAAAATACGCACTATTTGGCGACCTCCTCAGTATGAGCTGTCGTCGTTTTCGGGAGAGAGGTCAGCTCTATCTCATTTATTTCATTTATTCGTTTGTCTTGTTTATTTGGTTGGTCTGGTTGGAAGAACGAAAGAAATTAAACCAACCAGATAAACCAAATTAACTCGCCTCGCCTGTCATCTGCGCCTTTTCCAACAATGCCCGTCTGAGCTCGACCATCGCCAAGGTATCTCGCCCGCAGTATCGCAGCAGGGCCTCTTCAATTGTTGCCCGCTCGACCCAATCCGTTTCGATAAAGACCATGCGGTAGTACTGAGCAGCGGCATGCCCTCCCTCTTTGATCGCCAAATCATCATACGCGAGTGAGGGGACCATGGCCGGCAGCACCGACTTGATGGAATAGGACCCGCCGAATGCTGGATGGTAGTAATGATCTCTTACGATCGGAAAGAGATCCCACAGGCGACTGACGATGCGCGATAGCGCCGGCCTGAGTGACGGAAGTGCAGTGGCCAACTGCTCCAAGATCGACCGTTCGTACGGCGAATAGACACAGATACTCCCCTGCTCTCCCAGCGATTCTAGCAAGGATTCGGCAAGCACCTTCCGGGGATCGTTTACATCCTTGTGCAGAAACTCCTCGTGGCGCAGCTCACCAGTTGCCTGCTCAATATGGTTCGACCACTGAACCGGGAGGGCTTGATAGGGTCTCGTCTCCGAGAATCGAGGCACTGCCAGCATGACCGTTTCAAAATCGAGGTGATGCACCGGATGCTGCACGGACTTCAACACAGGGCCGAGCTTCGCAGAGACCCACTCGACATTCTCCTTCACACGACGCTGAACCGGTGACAGCTTCGTGCCGGCTGGGATCTCGTCGATCGTCGTGACCCCCTGTTGAGTCAATTGACTGACCACCTGCTTCGATCCCGGCAAGTAATGAATCCACCGAGCCGGTTTGTCTTTGGTGCAATGTTCCCAGAAGGGACAATCGTAGGGTGTATGACAATGTCGGTCCGGCTCAATGGCAGGAGGTTGCGTCTGGAGCAACATACGACTCATCGTGGCCAACCGTTCAGGCACATCAGCCCGTCGTTGCGCCACCGCCTCGGACAGATCATGAATCGCAAATAACTCCGTCAGATCGATGGCCCCATCTCGGTACAGATACCCGGTATTGATATGCATGAGACAGACAGACACCAGCGTCAGCCCTGCGCCCAGTATTACTTCGCTTTGAACGGCGAGATCTTCGAGATGCACGTCTTTGATCTTGGTTGAAGACTTCACCTCGATCAGACGCCAGCCACAGAACTGTCCCTCTGCAGTCAGAACACGCTCCAGCACATCCGCACGAATCAGCACCCCACCGTGCAAGAACGCCCCTTCGAAGATGGCCGGCACGGTGAGGTCCTGGATCAGTGCAGCCGTCTGCGCAAGCGCGGCTTCTGTCTGGCGATAGCCCGCTGTCACCAAGACACCGCCAGCAAATCGACTCCGAGCCAACTCCCCGACTTCTGTTCCCATATCGAACATCGCCTGAGTCGCCGCATCCGGCTTGGTCGCGAGAGAGGGATGATGGACTTCGAGATATAAACGCTTGTGACATTGAAGACCGGACAAGAATTTTGACTTTGACAGGCGCGGAGCCTTCAGAAGAGGAGTTGGTGAGAGATCGCTGAGCTCAGGCATAGTGAGATGACCCTAATCGGACAGACAGGCATTTGTCCAGTCCGATAGCCTCGCGAGACGGGCGGATGGGTTGATCTGGTTCATCTGGTTTGTTTTGTTCATCTGGTTAGTCTCGTTCAACCAAAAAAACCAGACAAACCAGATAAACCAAACAACGATCTTCTTCTGCTGGTGAGCTTGCGCCACATCCTGCTAGGATGGCCCGCTCATGGCGTCCCGCATTGCACAGATCAGAAAATCCGTCCTGACCCTTACCTTACCAGTCACGGTCAGCAGCCTGCTCCAACGCACCGAGGGCATCGCCGCTGTCTTTCTTGTCGGCGGTCTCGGCGCCACATCTATCGCAGCTGTCGGACTTGGCCAATTACTAGCCTTCATGGCCACCACGCTCGTCTCCGGATTATCGGTGGGTGCCAACGTCCTCATCGCCCAACTGTGGGGCGCGCGCCGCACGAAAGACGTCGGAGAAGGCGCCACCCACCTGTTGGGATTGGCCGCCATCGTATCCTGCACGCTCGTGATACTCGGATTGTCCCTGAATCATGTCATCATGGAGCTATTGGGCGCAGAGAACGCCGTCATCGCACTGGCCCTTCCCTACTCGAACTTCATCTTCCTGGTCATTCCCTGCACGATCGTCTTGCAGATCCTTTCATCGATCATGCAAGGCACCGGAGATACGAAAACTCCGATGTACGCCTTAATCGGGGTGAATCTCCTATATCTGACAATTGCCTACCCATTGATCTACGGACTCTGGGGCTTCCCTGCCTGGGGCATCACAGGAGCCGCCGTTGCGACGGGTCTCGCAGAAGGAACTGGCGTGGCCTACCTTCTTTGGGCCTGCCGAAAAGTCTTCAGAACATCGCTCCACGTACGGCGCGATCTCTTGCGCTCCACCTGGCAGATCGGCGCATCGGTCTCCGGCGAGCGGATGTTTCAACAGGCGGGGATTATCCTCTACACCAAGATCGTCCTGATGTACGGCACGGTCACCTACGCCGCGCATCAAGTCGGCTTGTCGATCGAATCTCTGTCGTTCCTGCCAGGATATGGTTTTGCCATCGCGGCAGCCACGATGGTGGGGCAGAGCATCGGCGCAGGGAAATACGTCCGGGCCAAACTCGAAAACTGGGAAGCGAATCGGCTTGCCACCATAGCCATGGCCGCAATGGGTGTCCTCTTTTTTTTCTTCCCCTACATGCTCATGCGCGCCTTCACCAATGACGAAGCAGTCGTCGAACTCGGGACGGTGTTCCTGCGCATCGTCGCTATCTTACAAGTTCCGCTCGCTCTTACCATGGTCCTGGCCGGATCGTTACGAGGAGCCGGCGATACCAGGTTCATCATGTCGGCAACGATGATCGGCATGTGGGGAGTGCGCGTACCCCTCGCGATCATCGCAGGTCCCTGGCTCGCACTCGATGTGCTCTTCGTGTGGAGCGCCATGATTGCAGATTGGACAGTTCGAATGGGACTCCTGCTTTGGCGCTACCGTTCAGAACGGTGGAAAGCCATTCAGGTTATTCGCTGAGCCGAACTTATTCGTGCGGGACTCGCGAGAACAGATTCGTTTTTCTTGTATATTTGGTCTCCTCGGTTTGTTTGGTTGAACGAGACTAACCAGATGAACAAAACAAACCAGATGAACCAGTCTCGCGCGTCCCGCTTGTTTCGCTCACAATTCACGAACGACGAGAGGCCCTGCCTCAGGAGCGGGGATTTTTGTATTGCTTTCATTGTTGGATTATTTGTAACTTATCGCACAAGTTGACGAGGGCACTACAAGTGCCTACTAGCCTGATCCGGCATGATTGCTATCCTGTCTGGACTACGGCTGCAGTACCCAGAACCATCACATTTAAAGGGAGATTACGATGAAAACGAAAGCAATTTTCTACCACGCAGGTTGTCCAGTGTGCGTCGCAGCCGAGCACAGCGTCGCCAACGCGCTGGATCCTGAAAAATACACCGTGGAAAGCGTCCACCTAGGCACGAGCAAGGGGCGGGTAAAAGAAGCGGAAACCGCCGGAGTCAAGTCAGTTCCAGCGCTAGTGATGAATGGCGCAGCGTTTCACATCAACTTCGGCGCCAGCATTGATGCCTTGAAGTAACCGCGTCCGGTAGCTGACGACCAGGAAAACAGGGGGCGTGCCTCACGGCACTCCCCCTTTTTTTTGCGGCCTAATGTAGAGCTACCTGGCGCGCGATACCTTTGCGCGCGTCCACATCCACACGCCGGCAGAAATTCAGAATGAATGTCCTCGTATTCTCCCCCTATCGACTAGGCTGAACGGCGCACTGGCGCCTTTGCGGTCTGTGCGGTCGAACCCACTGTACGCCGCCTGGAGTTCTTCACGAGACGAACCTCTACCTTGTAGCCAAGGGCCTTCGCATACTTTTGAAGTGTGGCGATCGAGGGGGAGTGCTTCGGTTCGGCTGACTCCAGACGTGCAATGGCCGACTGAGTCGTGCCAATGCGCGCTGCGACTTCCGCCTGCGTAAGGCCGGACCCTGACCTTGCCTTCAGTACCTCATCGAGAAATGCGAACTCCTCGGCCAGATCATCGTAGGCCTTCTTCACATCCGGACGCGCGAGCGCACGTACTTTGAACCGCTTGAGAGTGCTAGTCATGTTTCACCTCCTTCATTCGCCGCCGCGCGACATCGAGTTCTCTGGACGGCGTCTTGTCCGTCTTCTTCACAAATTGGTGAAGAAAAACAACTCGGCGGCCCACCACTGTGCAATACAACACCCGTGCAATTCCTTCGGCGGCCTTGATCCGAAGTTCAAAAATCCCTACGCCCAAAGCTCGTGTGGGGGGAAGCAAAACAGGGACATTCTACGTTGTTATTATTTCCGTGACAGACCGATGGGTCGAAGGCTGCGTCCACGTCCGCACACCGACAGAAATGTAGAATGTCCCTGTTCCCCCCGAAGCTGCTGTGCGAGCAGACATGAGACTCGGAAGCGGTCACACTCAGGCAACCTTTCGCTTCGACTGTTTGTGCTCAACTGTAATCTGTCCTGCAGCACCAAGAACGGCGAGCAGCTTGGCGATCGACTTCAAAGAAATTCCTACATCCTGAGGGTCCAATAGTCTTTGAACCTGAGAAGGTCCGGTTCCCAACATCTTCTGTAGTGCGTTCACACCAATGTCCTGGGCTTTCATCATCTCTCGGAGCTTCATCACGAACTGCCGCTTCATCGCCCCCGCGATGACCTCCGCCTTGAATACTTCACCTTGTTCATCAAGCCAACTATCGAATGAGCTCCCGGCAGCTTGAGACGCTTTCCTGGTTTTCATACCGGCTATCTCCTCTCCCAATAGTTTTTCAACCTTCGCCGAGCCAGTGCGATATCATCGTCAATCACCCGCTGATCCTTTGTCGCAGCATGAAGGAGTACCACTACCCGACCACCGTCGAATGCATAGAAAATCCGATACCGGACTTTGCCGACTCTCTCTCGCAGCTCGAAAAGTCCGCTGCCCAGCGGGCGCGCGAACGGCATGGGAAGCGCAGGCCCGTTCAACTGAAGCACTTGAATGGCCTGCCCAAGCTGAAGTCGCTCGCTCTTGGCTAAAGACTGCAGCCATTCCCTAACCGGCTCAGCCCCCTGGAGCGTCTGGTAAAAAAGAACCTTGTACGGGGGAGCAGATTTCGACACATCCATTTTGGCACACCGAAATGAATGCTACTACTTTTAGTAGTCCCAGCACAATGTCAAGAGTCCTTGTAGGAGAGGACAGCAACAGAAAGGGGAGGGAAAAGGTGGTAAGTCAAGCAACGACCCTATCGGATCTTCCGCTAAATAGCAGTGAGGAGGCAAGATGTTCTCGCGGAGAGTGGATGCCGCCGCCTCGCGGACGACACGTTTTGATGTTGGATTGCAAGACCTGACACTACGACTCTGATAGGCCGAAGGCTCGCGTCCACGTCCACCCGCCGGCAGAAATGCAGAATGTCCCCGTTTTTGCTTCACAGGCCCGCTTGACTGTCTGCTTAGAAGTCTTAACCACCTTGGGTAGTGCTCTTGAACACTGCCTCCTCGGGGTTCTGAATGGCGGAGAGGATATTCTCAGCAACTTTCTCAATTAGCTTGTTTCCCCAGAAGGGGTCGCTCATGTCGTAGTAGATGACGCGGATGTGTTGAAGGTCAAAAGGTACGTCTTCTTCTCTCGCGGAAACCAAGACTACTGGTTTCTTCATCGCATGTGCCAATCCCAACTCATAGAAGACGTTTGGATTACGTGTCGTCAACTCAGCAACTAAAACCTTGGCAGCGTTTATGCCATGCCACACTTGATCCATGATCTTGCCTGTTGCGAAAATTTCTGCGTCCGCACGAACTGGACGCAACCCAGCTTTTTCGATTGCGGGCCTGTAGATCTTGTCGTAGTACTCGCCAAGTGGCGCCGCGAAAGGTTGCATGACAAAGCAGGAGTCATTCGCCCCAACGTTTGTGGCTTTCTCAAGTTTCTTCAGGCGATCAGATTGGGCTGGTGCAGCGGCATCACCACTCGCTACGTCCGTAATGCGGATTTTTTCGCCATGCTTTGAAATTAACTCTGCGGTCTCGAGTGACTCGATGAAGACTTGCTTGAACTCTTGGAAGCTATCGGCCGGTACTTTGTATGTTTCGACCACGGTGTTCCGTAAGAACTGGTCGTCTGGAAGATTTTCGCCACGGTAGTGTTGGTACACCTCAGAGATGTCCGGCGCACTAAAAACAGCCTGCCGATAGCCATCGATGGTGTCGCTCGGTGACTGAGGCCGCAAAATTTTCTTCGCCAAAGCCGAGGGTAAAAGGTACCCAGCCTCCGGTTGCTCCAGAAATCCGTACTTGATGGCGGAACTGATTTCAACCCCGAAGGGTCCTGCTGGACTACTAAGGCCAAGGAACTTGGCGGCGTCTGCGCGACTGCACGCTTTGCCAGCGTTCTGGTCAAGGATGGCTTGAGCAATCCGAATAGCCTTTCCTACTGCGTGCCGAGGAAACTTAGCTTTGCTGCTTGCCATCGGTACCGCCTTCACAGGGGAAGGCCTCTTCGACGGTTTGACTGTCTTCTTCGTAGACATCGGTATAATGCTCCTTTGATTGGACTTCTAATAGTGCACTCAGCTGCGAGCATCCGACGCTCACGCCACGCTCCTCAGCTGCAACGCATTGTTAGCCGCTCCATCAGGCCTAACCTTTCCCCTTGGGCGCTGGGGGCTCGGTCGGTTCATCTGGCCCTGACTTCTCGAGGATCTTCTGGAAGCGTTTGTGCAGGAAGGTTACAAAGTTCCCTTGGTATAGGCCAACCAGAAAGGCAAAGAGAATAAAGAACGCCCGGTGCTTAGGGCTCGGCAGGTCCGCTGGCACATCGAAGTAGCTGAGGCCAGCGTACAAGAAGAGGGCCCCCACAACGGCCAGACATGCACTCGTCACGATTCGATGGCCATAGAGATGGATGTCGATCTCGGTTGGATAGCGCAAACGTGTCAGGTCCGGAGCGTCCTTCACACTTTCAATCTCGTTCTCATCCTTGTCCCGAGCTAAATACAGTGACGATGCAATGGCGGCACCGAGAGCACCCCAGAAAAACAGTTGCAGACCAAATGCCACCTTGGTTCCGAGATATGCTAGGATGTAGGTTCGCCCTGATGCTGAGTTCAGCCATAGCAACATCGCGCCAGCCAAAGCCAGCGCCAACAGGATCAGAATGGAGATGTGTCTGTAGTATTTGCCATCCCCAATCGACTTAACCACTGTTGCCATCATGCCCTCCCATTCCGGGGGTGAGGTTACCCATAGTCGGCCCAACTATTAAGTATACTGACCCGCATAATATGCCCAAACAGACTGAAAACCGAGGGGTGATTCTTGCGCCTGTTCAATCAGTTGTCAACGCTGGAGCCCAGAAACGGGGACATTCTTCGTTTCCAGCAGTTCTCGGCATGGTCTCACCACATACAGACTGCTTCATGCGGCTTGGAAAATGCAAAATGTCCACGCTTTCTACACCTCAAGGGTAGCCTGGTCGTCCCTCGAATGCACGCGTCGAACGAGCACCTTCTGAGCGTGCGCGTTCCGCGAGCAGGAGGACGACCAGGCTACCCTTCCTCTGCTTCGGATCCCGTGCATCCCACTCATACCACCGGTCTCGCTTTTCTCGCGAGTCTCGCACGAATTGCCTGCTAGCAATTCGTTGGCCTCGTGTCCTTCCCGGCTCCGACAGTCACCTCAATTCGCCCAACCCCCTTCACATTGGCGCATAGATCTCCGAGACCAGGAGCGACCAATCGAAACGGCCCACCTTTCGATTCCGGCAACGGCGCTCCATCAAGCTCATACACCAACACCCCGAATGCTTTGGCTTGCTCCAGCGTGAGACAGGCTGAATACTTGCCGTCTCCTGAATGTACCGTCACATGATCGGCCTTGATCGCCAAGGCCGGCACATCCAGCAGGGCTTTGAGGCGAATGCCTTTGCCCTGCATGCCGGGCATCACCGTCGAAATATCGAGCTGCTGTTCTGCCGACAAAGCCGCGATCGCCGCACGATCAAGCGAAACAGGCTGCACGACTGCCCCCTCGATTCGCACGACGCCTGGACCGGTTCGATCCCGCTCAGTGATGGTCTTAATCACGGCAGTCAGCATGTCGTTCAGCGGCGTTGGAATGCCGAATTGCCGTCCGAGCTTCGCAACATACCCGTTCAAAAAGTCGATCTCGGTCTGCCGATCGGCCTTCCAATCGTCATACATCGAGGTATGGATATCCCGTATTTCTTGTGTCCAGCGGACCACCTTGTCCGCCATATCGTCGGCGAGCGGCACCTTCACGGTGGCTGCCACCGCTACCACTTCACCCACGATCTGATGAATTACTCGCAGCATCTCGGGATGATCGAGTGCCTTGGCCACTTTGTCGTCGATCAATACGGTCAAGGGATTGAAGACGCAATTCCAACACATCTTCTCCCACTTGCTGCGCCGGACATCATCAGTCAGCTGACAAGGAATCCCCGCCTGCTTGAACAGATCCGCGATGGCTAGCAGGCGAGCGCTGTGATGCCCCATCAGCTCCCCGATCGCCACAGTCCCTTTCTTATAGTGATCGATGACGCCGGGTGACGCGATCTTCGAATAGATAAACGCGATACCGCCGACGACACAATCCCGATGAAGGCGCGCTACGATACGGTCTTCGGTATCGACTCCATTCTGCAGGGTCAAGATGACGGTCCGATCGGTCAGGACCGGCTCGATTTGGGTCAGCACCTCATCCAAGTCGTAGGCTTTGACGGAGAGAATGATCAGGTCCGGTTTCGCAAGCTCTCGCGGATCTGATGCGGCTGGTGGATGCACCGTGAAGGAGCCCTGGGCACTGCGTATCGTGAGGCCATTCTGCTTCACGGCTGCGAGCGTCTTGGGCCGCAGCAGGAACGACACGGAGAGATTCGCTTTCGCCAACTGTGCGCCGAAGAACCCACCGACCGACCCAGCCCCCACCATCAAGATGTTCTTCATTACAGCCCCCCTCTCAAAGAGGCCCTACTATAGCAGGTCACAGAAGTAGGAATGAATATCCTGCCATGAACGCCTCTTTACGGCACAAGATAAAGCCCCCTGACCTCAAAGATATTCCGGCACATCCAGATACATTCTGATGAATCGACCCGATCCGGACGTCCTTCGACGGTTCGATCTCAAAATCCAATTCGACTATCTCAGTCCGGAGCAGGCAGCAAAATTGTTTTCGCGTGTCCTGGCCAACCTCCAGGGATACAATCGACCACGACGGTTAGCGCAGTCGGTAAAAACGTGCCCCACAAACTCAGTTCGTTGACTCCCGGTGACTTCGCCACCGTCGTCCGCCCAGCGCACACCCTTGGAAAGCGTTATGACGACGAGCGATTGCTCACGGCCTTGGAAGAAGAATGCCTCGCCAACAGCGTAGGATGAAGTCGGTCACAGGGTTCGCCAGCTAAGGATATCCGAGGTCTTCACATAGTGATGGTCCAGCAACATAGGTAACAAAAAGATGGCTACGATTGATAACGGCTACCAACTCGAACTTCCAGAGGCTGATCCAGACGAACAGATCGACATTTTTAGCTATGTGGTCACAAAAGCCGGATGGGAGACATTGAAGAGTCGGCTCAAAATTTCTCCATCGCATCGTGTTCAAGTACTGACCCAACTTATTTCTTCACCGGCTAGCAAATTGATAAACCAATCGAAAGCCGAATGGCGATACCTGCCTAGCAACCATGCCAAAGCCATCATCTATCGCAAAAAAAAGGTGGCAGTACTCGGCTCCTTCAACCTTACAAAGCTCTCACTCGGCAGTAATATCGAGTGTTTCCATCTAGTAGATGACCCCAGCCACTACAAGCAGTTGGCAGATACGTTTAATAGACACTGGGCGACGGCCAAACAAGACAAGGCTGCTTTTGCAACACAAGAGAAGGTTTGGGTGGCCACGATCGACCAAGAAGAAGATGAGACTGGCCATGAGGCACCGAGACGCCAAGCTGAACCTACAGACGGTCCTCGCAAATCTTGGCCTTTCCAAGAGGACATCATCCAGCAGGTTATGGCCTGGCTTGCTAACGGACGAGATGCCGACTTGGGCAGAATCGTCACGCTGCCCACCGGGGCAGGCAAGACGCTGGTAGCGGCTGAGGTTATCCGAAGGTTACTGGAGAAGAAGCCACAAGCACGTATCCTCTGGGTCTGTCATCGAGTCGAGCTACTTCGACAGAGCGTGGAAATGATTAGGGGTCAGATTAATGGCGCTATACCTGAAGCAGGATGGTTCGTCCCCAAGAATATACAAGATAAGCCCATAGATGAGTCCACGACCAGAGCACCAAAACAATTCACTCTCAGTAAAGACTGTCAGATGGTCTTCTGCACTCAACAAAGGCTGCGCCGTTTAATAAGCCACAACGGCAATAACCGGTTCGATTTGACAGTTGTAGATGAATGTCATCGGTTCCACCCCCATTCTAAGTGGTATAAGAAGTTATTCAAGTACTGCAATGATAGGGGAATTCCACGGCTTGGCCTTACTGCCACACCTCTTTTTTCTCCAGAAAAGCGTGGTTTTGGCAAATACTGGGCCGAAGCCATGTATGGCGCAAACATCAAAAAGGATCACCTCGAACGCATAAGAATTCTCAGCCGCCTCAACAGGGATCTATCGACGCACTGGTCAACGGGTTACGAGTTTGTTATCACATTGCCACATCCCACCCGCGAGAGCAGCGAGAGCTATCTCATGCAGCAGGTTAAACAATTCGACAACCCCACCGTAAACAAGGAGGTCGAAAAAGCATGGCTAAAATACCGAGGCCATCGCCAACGTATCCTCTGTTTTGCCGTGACGATAGCTCATGCCGACGAACTAAAAGGTAAATATTTCACCCACGACAATTGCGTGCAAGTCATCCACAGTGAGTTTGAAGAGACAGTCAACCGAACGCGGCTAAAGTGGTTTATGGAACCTGCATCAGAGTCACGGATGCTCATATCGGTCCTGATGTTGACTGAAGGGATTGATCTGCCAAAGACGGACTGTCTCTTTATGGTCCGGCCCACGTTCAGCAAAGAGTTGTACGAACAAATGAAAGGTCGTGGTTTGCGTGGACCAGCAGCAAAGGGTACTGAGGATTGCGCAATCGTAGACTTCACTTCTCAGTTTGTAGGCCCGAATAGGCAAGAATTGCCGTTCAAGCAAGTGATGACCAGGGGCGAAAGTGATGAAATGGAAGAAGCGAACAGAGTCGAATTCGAAGAGGACGAAGAAACGGACGATGGCGATGCATCGGGAAGGATTAAGACAGTCAAAGACTTGCGCAGAGCGGTGAATGTGTTGCGAGAGAGCAAAGAGATGAGTATCCAGGAGGCCTGCGAGGAACTCGCTCCGGAACTGGACTATACCACTGATACGCTCAACAACTACTTCCAGACGAAACCGGATGACTACCTGCTCGAACCTGAAGATGAGGACGGCGAAAATGCTAATCAGTCGGTCAATGGCATTACAGGCTCAAGCTTGGGTTCGGAAGCGAGTATTCTCGAAGGTGAAATCCACGATGCTCTGGTAGATGGACAAGCTCCTCTAAAGAGATATGTCACAAGTAACAAGCTCCTTGATCTCCGGGCTTGTGCTCCTCAGCGTTTCGAAGAAATTGCTTCTCTGACAAGCGTGGCATCGAGCACCTTGCGATCGTACTGTAGTGATCAGGAGAATTTTAGGCGATGGAGAGCCAACAACAGAGACAAGATGGACCATGTGCTGCTCATCCTGGCAGAGTCTCTCTCGCGAGATAGCGACGCAGCCTAATCTGGAGAAAAACAGAAAAGATAGCGGGAGCCTTTTCTGGCTCCATGAATGTCTTTATCTTTCCGCGGTCAGTCTTTCAGAGTTGCCAGATAGTTGATGGAGGATAAAGCCATCAACGCTCAAAATTTTTCATCTGCAACCTGCTCTCCAACAGAGAGAACTGGCGTATCATAAATAGTGGCAAATCTCTCACGACAGAATGCCGACGAACTCAGTAAAGCCTTGCCTGAAATCAGCCATAGAAACTTTTGTCTTTGGTCGCTGGCCTGACAAATGGAGGAAAGTGAATACCTACCTGGAAGAAGCCAGATCGCGCGTGGCCTCAGCCCAAGCCATCACGATCCTGACCGGAGCCGGCATTTCTGCGGATAGCGGCGTGCCGACCTTTCGCGGAGTGGAGGGATTGTGGCGCACCTATCGTGCGGAAGATCTGGCCACGCCGGAAGCTTTTGAGCGAGACCCGCGGCTGGTCTGGGAATGGTACAACTGGCGGCGCGAATTGATCGCGACGAAACAGCCAAATCCTGCTCACGATGCGCTCGTGAAGTTTGAACAGCGATGGACCGAGCGCATGTGGCTGATCACGCAAAATGTTGACGGACTTCACCGTGCCGCCGGATCGCAACGCCTCTCCGAAATTCACGGCAACATCTGGAAGGTTCGTTGCACGGGTTGCGGCGTCATCTCGGAAAACCTGGAGATTCCTCTTCCCATCCTGCCAAAGTGCCAACTGTGTCGTGCACTGCTCCGGCCTCATATCGTCTGGTTTGGGGAATCGCTCTGGGAGGAAGACCTGCGTCGTTGCGATGAAGCTCTGCGGGGCTGCGACCTCTTCCTTGTGATCGGCACATCGGGAGTCGTCTATCCCGCCGCAGGCTTTGCGTCGGTCGCGAAAGACGTCGGGGCGCTGGTCATTGAGATCAATCTCGAAAGCACCCCACAATCGGACCTGGTTGATCTCTCGTTACAGGGTCGCGCGAAAGATCTGGTTCCACTACTCCTTTGACGCCAGTGTCTGGTTTGTTTGGTTGATTTCGTTCATTTGGTTCGTTTCGTTCAACCCAAGCACCAGACAAACTAAACAACGGTCTTTTAGCATCCTACTAGTGGAAGCAGTTCCTCCAACGTCCGTATCACATGTCCGCCCGACACCTGAGAACGCCCTGTTCGATCCAGCAACACGCCGGTCAACCCGGCCTTCGTCGCGCCTTCCAGATCGTCCCGAACACTGTCACCCACATGCATCGCTTCGTCCGGATCGATCGCATGTTTTTCAAGAGCAATCTCGAAAATCTTCGGCGCCGGCTTGGCGGCCCTGGCGAGGCTTGCAATCGTCACAGTATCGAAGAGCCGGTCGATTCCGAGCCCCCGCATCACAGGAAAGAGCCGGGAGTCGAAGTTGGACACGATCCCTAGCTCGAACCCCTCTTCACGCAGCCTGGTCAGCACGGCATGCGTTTCAGGAAACAAGGCCCAGGAGCGAGGATCTTCGAACACCTGAAAGACCTGCTCGAAGAATTCATCGAACCGCTCGAACATGCCGACGCGATAAAATACGTTGTGCACGATGTCGAACCACCAAAGCCGCTCACATTGCTTCAGCTTGACAGGATCCGCTTCGGCAAAGACCGGCGGCGACGCGTCATGAAAGGCACGCTGAAAGGCTTGCGCAATCGATGCCTGCGAGTCGGGAGTCTGCCGAAACCCGTGTTGAACTGCATGTGTCAGGTAGACGTCCGCCACCGAACCGTTAATATGAAACAGCGTATCAGCTGCATCGAAAAAAATGACGTGGATGGGGTTTTTCATTGGTTGTACGAATCCTATTGCTGTCGAATTGTAGTCAGTTCAAAAATCCGAAGTCAAAACGCGCATCGATCGTGCGATTTCTTGACAAAGAATACCCCCACTGCTAGCTTCGATTTAGTTCAATAACATTGGAGGGTTAGGTGGCTTCAACCATCTTTGTCGTCGACAGTAGTCCCGCCGTCCGCCGGCTGGTCGAGCAAATCTCGAAACCGGAAGGGTGTGATGTCGTGGGATTCCAGGATGGCCCCACAGCCTTGGAAGCGGCACGCCAGATGAGCCCGAATCTCATCATCGCAGACTATCATTTGGAGAACATGACCTTCTCCGGGTTCTGCAAAGAAGTCCATAAGCTGGATCACTTGGCAGAGACCTATATTGTCTCCCTCACCAGCCCTTCAGATCATGTGGATGAAACCCACTTGCGTTCGCTGGGAGTGAAGGCCTTTCTCAATAAACCCTTTCAGTCAGAACACCTCATCGATGTGATCAAGGATTTGGAAACACAACAGGCATCCAGGACGAACGGAATAAAAAAGAAATCTCGCTCCTGGCCTCCGGTCTCAAGCGCGACAGACTCCGACGATGAGGCTTTCGACGATGACAGCCTGACTGAGGAAGAAGAGGAACAGGCGATCGCACCCCACCCTCAACCGAAAGACTCCCCTGTGACTATCCCCACAGCAGCGCAAGCCTCGACAGCCGGCCCGGAAGAAGCGATGAAGGGCCTTTTCGGTCAACTCCTTCAGTCCATGTCAGAACGGACAGAAAAAAAGATTGCCGACCTGCTCCCCCGGATGGTGGGGAAAGACCTGGCAACCCTCGTGGCCAAAGCTGTGGAAACAGAGGTACGCGCGCACATGGGTACGTCCCTCTCAGAAGAGCGGTTGACTCAGGTGCTTGAACCGTTGCTCACGACAGCACTCCCGACAATCCTCTCACAGAAGATGCCCCTCCTCGAACCCATCATTCGCGATAGCATTTTCGATATCGCAAGCCCCCTGATCAAAGAACACATCGATCAACTCATCCACGAACAAACCGATACCGTTCGCACCTCACTACCCGGCATGGTTCGGGAACAACTCGGATTGATCAAGGGACTCGTCAAGGAAGAGATTCAACAGGCTGCCGCCAAGCAGACGGCTGAAACAGTCGAAGGACTCGTCCGGGCAACAGCCCGCGAGCAGGTCGAACAGGCTGTTCAGCGTCTCGTGCCAGATCTGGCCGAAGCGCAAATCAAAGCAGAAATCACACGGCTCACGAAAGCCGCATAGGCCTTCGCCTCCGCTCCAACTTACCCCTTCTTGGTCTTCTTACCCTTGCCTCGTCCGGCTGCAACCAGTGCCTTCACCCGCGCGACATTCTTGCGATGCTTCTTTCTTGTCTTCCGGTCTTTTTCGCGCCCTGTGGCCATAGTGTCTCCAAATCGTAAAAAGTTGAAGCGGAACGAACCCCTCGCCCTCGCCTTATGTGGGTCTGTATAACACACGGCTCTACACCCCTCAAGCTGAGAATGATGCAAAAGCCCTCCAGCTGCGTTCCCGCATCGCTCAAGGCCTCAACATACGGACCAAAGTGCGCCTCGGCCTTGCGCTTGCTGCAGCCTTGCTAGACGGCTTTTCCATCATTCTCCGTGACACGCTTATGTATGTCACCCACTTCACCTTGAGAGGCCACTACCCGCATGCTAAGATACGCCGCGGTTCAGGCAGGATGCTAAAAAGCCCGCCAGCATCAGAAGACCGTTATTTGGTTGGCCTGGTCTATCTTGTTGTGTGGTGTAACGAAACTAGATGCGCCATCAACCAGATAAACAACACAAACCAGATCAACTAGATCAGACCAGATGAGCACTCCCCAACTCGACAAAACCTACGATCCCAAGGCAGTCGAAGCACGTTGGTCTCAGGTCTGGAACCAGCAAGGCTATTTCCACGCCTCGCCAACCCACCCCGGCCAACCGTACTGCATCGTGATTCCCCCACCCAATGTCACAGGCTCACTCCATGTCGGCCACGCGCTGAATCATTCGATACAAGACATACTGATACGCTGGCGCCGCATGCAGGGCCGCAATGTGCTCTGGCTGCCCGGCACCGATCATGCCGGTATTGCCACGCAGAACGTCGTGGAAAAGCAGCTCATGGCCGAAGGCGTTTCTCGGGAGTCCCTTGGGCGAGAACACTTCATTGAGCGCATCTGGCAATGGAAAGCCACATCCGGGGACACTATTATCCGTCAACAAAAACGGCTGGGTGAGTCCTGCGACTGGGATCGTCTGCGCTTCACCATGGACGAAGGACTCTCGAAAGCCGTTCTCGAAGTCTTCGTCCGATTGCATGAGGAAGGACTGATCTACCGAGGCGAGCGGTTGATCAACTGGTGTCCCCGCTGCCTGACCGCCCTTTCCGACATCGAGGTTGAGCATGAAGACATCAAAGGAAAGCTGTACTCGATCGACTACCCGCTCGAACAGGATCCAACGATTCGTCTCACCGTCGCGACGACCAGACCGGAAACGATGTTCGGCGATAGCGCGGTGGCAGTCCACCCGGACGATCCTCGTTACAATCGGTTAATCGGTCAACGAGTCCGTCTCCCACTCACGAACCGCACCATTCCGATCGTGGGCGATGCGATCCTCGTCGACCGCGAGTTCGGCACCGGTGCCGTCAAGATCACCCCCGCGCACGACTTCAACGACTTTGAAGCGGGTGAACGGCATGGACTGCCACGACATCCCATCTTCGATCATCAGGCCCTGCTTGATCCAGAGGGGCTCACAACCGCCGGCGTCGAACAAGCCCTCATTGATGCCGTCGCAAGCCTTCCCGTGACCAAAGCACGACCCAAGATCGAGCAGGCGCTGAAAGACCGTGGACTGCTGACCAAAGTCGACGACCACAAGATGGCGATCGGAAAGTGCTATCGCTGCAAAACCGTGGTCGAGCCCTATTTGTCGCCTCAGTGGTTTGTGAAGATCAAGCCCCTGGCTGATCCTGCGATCCAAGCTGTCGAAGATGGACGTATCCGAATCATTCCGGAAGGATGGACGAATAATTACCTCGGGTGGATGCGGGATATCAAAGATTGGTGCATCTCACGCCAAATCTGGTGGGGACATCAGATTCCCGCCTGGTATTGCCGTAGCTGCAACAAGGACTTGATCGTTGAGGGAACTGCAACAACGGTTTCAGCCACTCTATCCCAACGACTGACGATCCTCCAAGGAGCCACACCGATTGTCGGAAAGATCGCACCCTCGACCTGTCCGACATGCGACGGCCATGATTTTATCCGCGATCCCGACGTCCTCGATACCTGGTTCTCATCTGCCCTCTGGCCCTTCTCTACACTGGGGTGGCCTGAACAAACACCGGAATTGAAGGCCTACTATCCGACCTCAACCCTCGTGACCGGGCTCGACATTCTATTCTTCTGGGTCGCCCGTATGATCATGATGGGCCTAAAATTCATGGGCGATGTCCCCTTCCGTGACGTCTACATCCATGCCTTGGTCCGCGATGCCGAAGGGCAGAAAATGAGCAAGTCCAAAGGCAACGTCATCGATCCGCTGCATGTCATGGAACAGTTCGGCACCGACGCGCTCCGCTTCACCCTCGCCTCAATGGCCTCACCGGGACGCGATATCAAGCTCGCAGAGGAACGGATCGAAGGCTACCGCAATTTTGCCAATAAAATTTGGAACGCGGCTCGTTTCAGCCTCATGAATCTCGATGGACCACGAACGGCCAACGCGCCATCCGAACGCACCTTTCCAAACCGCTGGATTCTCAGTCGCCTCAATCAGACCATCCAGTCGGTGACGTCCGAGTTGGAAGCCTACCGGTTCGATCGCGCGGCGAATGCGCTGTACCAATTCATCTGGCATGAGTATTGTGACTGGTACCTCGAACTGATCAAGCCCACACTCCAAAATCCGGCGAGCCCGGAAGGACCAGAGACCAGACAGACCCTCATCGAGACACTCGAGACCACGATGCGCCTCCTGCATCCGTTCATGCCGTTCCTCACCGAAGAGATCTGGCACACGCTCCCACACCAGGGCGAGAGCATCGTGGTTCAGCGCTATCCAATGCCCGATGTGACGTGGACTGCACCCGAGATCGACCAGCGCTTTACGCTGTTCGAACAGACCATCAGCCTGGTGCGTACATCACGCGTCCTCTTGAACTATCCACCGGGGCAACAGATCGTGCTCTACGTCGCGCATGACGAACCCCAGCGACAGGGTCACCTGGACCAACTCCAACGCTACCTCGCACATCTCGGCCGCGGCACTGTCGATCTAACTCCGACGACTCACTGGCCGACCAGCAATCTCCTCCGGTTGGTAACGGAAGGCTTATCCGTCGGCATTGTGGTGACGGGCGACGTCGATCTCAACAAAGCACTGGATCGCATCATCAAAGAGCAATCCGAGCAGACCAAGGAGATGGAGCGGCTGGAGGGGAAACTGCGCAATCAGGAGTTTACCGCCAAGGCCCCGCCTGAGGTCATTACCGATCACCAGAATCGCCTGACAAGCCTGCGACGAGATCACGCCATGCTCACCGGTAGTGAGCACCAGTTGCGCGCCATGCTGGGGACGTAACCGATGGTCGCGCCCCCGCTTGCCGACATACGGCGCGCCATTCGACTGGCACTCCAAGAGGATCTCCCCCTCGGCGATGTCACGACGGCCGCACTCTTTTCTTCTCCCACGCCGGCGCTCGCTCGCATCGTCGCCCAACAATCGTTGGTGATCGCCGGTCTCACTGCAGCGGTGCACACCTTTCGGACTGTGGATGCATCCCTCGTCTTGACCATCCACTGCCAGGATGGGGAACGCGCACAGGATGGAGACTGTCTCCTCCAGATCGAAGGCGATGGACGATCCATCCTGAAGGCCGAACGAGTGGCCCTGAACTTTCTCCAGCACCTCTCCGGTATCGCCACCTTGACGCGTCGATTCTGCGACGCAGTTCGCGGATACCCCGTGACCATCCTCGACACAAGAAAGACGATCCCGGGCTTACGTGCGCTTCAGAAATGGGCAGTCCGCCTCGGCGGGGGCACGAATCACCGCCAGTCGCTGAGCGACGCCGTCCTCATCAAGGACAATCATCTGGCCCTCCTTCACCACACGACAACGCCCATCCGAACTGCCTGCCGCAAGGTGAAAGCCAACGCCTCTCGCAGCATGAATATGATCGTGGAAGTGGAATCGTTGGCCGATGTGCGGCAGGCCCTCGCAGGGCGAGCCGACATCATTCTGCTAGATAACATGACCCCGACAATGGTCGGGCACGCCATCAAGCTGATCAAGAAGCGCACACTCGTGGAAGTGTCCGGAGGCATTACCTTGAAGAATGTACGAGCGATGGCAGCCGCCGGCCCAGACCGCATCTCCATCGGAGCCCTCACCCATTCAGCCCCCGCCGCGACACTCAGCCTGGAGCTCGAACCACTTGCCAAAGGCCGAAAAAGGCGCTCATAGCCAATGGACCCCTTGTCACCGCTCAGCCTCAATGCGATCCACAGCACATTGGCCACGCAAACCTTGGGCCATCGCATCGAACTGCGCGATCAGATCAACTCAACGAACCGCGAGGCAGTCGCCCTCGCACACGCGGGAATTGAACATGGCACCGTTGTGGTGGCTGACTCGCAAACGGAAGGCCGCGGCCGGCTCTCGCGACAATGGTTTTCTCCCCCGGGTGTCAACCTGTATTGCTCCATCGTCATCAAAAAAACGATCAACGCCGATCGGCTGGCCGAGTGGCTCTCGTGGCTCCCGTTGATGACTGCCCTGGCTGCGGCTGAATCCATCGAAACGGTTGCCGCAGCACACGTCGCGGTAAAATGGCCGAATGATCTGCTCATCGCCGAACGCAAGGTTGGCGGCATTCTCTGCGAGAGTGGAACGGTAGCACGATCCGGACCGTTTCAAGTTATCGGCATTGGGTTGAACATCAATGGAGAACGGAACGACTTCCCGGAAGACCTGCGCGAAACGGCCACAACCATCCGTCATGAAACAGGACACCCCATCGAACGCAATCGGCTCCTTGTGCAGTTTCTGTACGAACTTGAAGCATGTGTGGAAGAATTTGAGTCCCGTGGATCGGAGCGAGTCGCCCTCGCCTACCAACTACGCTGCAATACGATCGGGAAGACCATCAAAGCCACGCTCACCGACGGCAAGGAATTTGTCGGACTGGCCGAAGGCATTGACCAAGACGGTGCACTACGAGTCATACAACGCCCCCTTCCCACCGATGGCCGCCCCCCGGACATTCAGCACTTGCGCGTTGCCGACATCATTCATCTTCGAACCTAGCAGGATGCTGAAAAGGTCCGCCAGCTTCGTTCTCGCTTCGCTCAGAGGCGAGACGTACCGAAGCGTGCGCCTCGCATCTTCGCTCGCTGCGGCCTTGCTGAACGGCTTTTTTGAGCATCCTACATGGCATGACTTAGACAGACTCCTAGCCAAAGTTACCGGCAGACGGTTAGAATAGAGTCATGCTCATCGTCGTTGATATCGGCAACACCAACATTGTCTGGGGCGTCTATGACGACCGCACTCTGGCGGCCCATTGGCGATTGGCCACAGACGTGAAAAAAACCTCAGACGAGTACGGCATCCTCTTTGCCAATCTCCTTACGGCAGCAGAGATTCCCTCTCAACGTCTCTCCGGCGCCATCATCTCCAGCGTCGTGCCTGCGTTGACCGAGACCATCGAAAACATGCTCGAACAATATTTTCGTCAACATCCCCTGATCGTCACCTCGGACACGGACACGGGACTCACACTCCGTTACGCCAACCCAAAGGAAATCGGCAGTGACAGGCTGGTGAATGCCGCAGCCGCCTATCATAAATATCGCCGCAATCTCATTGTCGTCGATTTCGGCACTGCCACAACCTTTTGCGCCATCACGGCTGAGGGCCACTACCTCGGAGGCGTGATTGCCCCCGGTCTTGGCATCTCGGCGGAAGCCCTCTTCGCACGTGCCGCCAAACTGGCCAAAGTGGAATTGATACGTCCCAAGAGTGTGATCGGCACCGACACTGCCAGCAGTATTCAATCAGGCCTATTATTCGGGTACGCAGGACTGGTCGATACCGTCGTCCGGCGAATGGAACAGGAACTTGCACGCTCCGTCTTTGTCATCGGCACCGGAGGGCTTAGTTCCATCCTGGCAGCTGAAACCTCCTCTATTCAAAAAATTGAACCCCTCCTGACATTAGAAGGCCTTGAGCTCCTCTACCGACGAACCCACGGTAACTCCCCTCCCGCTTTGTTGGTCTGAAACCCGCCGTCCTCTGCACAACTAATTAATTTTCCTGGCCCAGTTGACTTTATAGGCCCTGTGGCTATCTCGTGACGGACATAGGAGTCTTGCATGGCTGAGAAACACCAGAACGCGAATACAATCGACGACTTGGACCCTCTATCGCAGGGCACTTCCTCGGAGATAACAGAGGAAGATAGCCTGATCGAGAAGCTTCAGCAGGCTCTCGCAGAAAAGGCTGAAGAGGCGAAGGGCTTGAACGACAAGTATCTCCGGCTTGCCGCCGAGTTTGATAACTATAAGCGATTGATTCAGCGGGACCAACGCGACCAAATCCGATTCGGCAATGAACACCTGCTCAAGGAGCTCTTACCGGTCGTCGACAATCTCGAACGGGCCATCAAGGCCTCTCAAAACGGTGGGAGCAGCGACGTCCTCATCCAGGGCGTGGACCTCACCCTCAAGCAGTTGACAGGAGCCTTGACGAGATTTCATGTCATTCCAGTCGAGACGGCCGGCCAACCGTTCGATCCCGCAAAGCATCAAGCTGTCACCTCTGTCGCATCTGAGAAGGTTCCTGAGCGGCATATCGTGGACGAGTTTCAGCGTGGATACCTCCTGCATGACCGTATCTTGCGGGCAGCCATGGTCAGTGTATCGACGGGGCTGGCCGACGGCGCACCGGAAATAGACAACACGATCAGTTCATCGTAACCACATCATTAAAGACAGAACTAGTAAGGGAGGAGTAGTCACATGGGCAAAGTGATCGGTATCGACCTTGGAACCACAAACTCCTGCGTGTCCATCATGAGCGGCGGTGAGCCGATTGTCATCGCGAACGCAGAGGGGGCCCGCACGACACCGTCCGTCGTCGCCATCACAGAGAAGGGCGAGCGCCTCGTCGGACAGATTGCAAAGCGCCAGGCGATTACGAATCCGGAGAACACAATTTTCTCGGTGAAGCGCCTGATGGGCCGCAAGTTCCGTAGTCAGCAAGTGACAGACGCTGCCAAACGCCTTCCCTATAAGGTATCCGAGGGAGATAACGGCGATGCGCATGTTGAATTGCGCGGCAAACGTTACAGCCCGCCTGAAATCTCCGCCATGATTCTGCAAAAAATGCGGCAGACTGCGGAGGACTATCTCGGCGAGAAAGTCACCGAAGCAGTCATCACCGTCCCGGCCTACTTCGACGATAGCCAGCGCCAGGCCACCAAAGATGCGGGCCAGGTCGCAGGCTTGACCGTCCTCCGGATCATTAACGAACCGACTGCCGCTGCCCTCGCCTACGGTCTGGATAAAAAGAAGGACGAGCGAATCGCCGTCTATGACCTGGGTGGCGGAACGTTCGACGTCTCCGTCCTCGAGATCGGTGATGGCGTCTTCGAAGTCAAGTCAACCAACGGCGACACCTACCTCGGCGGCGACGACTTCGACCAGCGCGTCATGGACTGGTTGGTCGATGAGTTCAGGAAGGATCAAGGCATCGATCTCAAGAAAGATCGGATGGCGCTCCAACGGCTAAAAGAGGCAGCGGAACGGGCCAAGATCGAACTCTCATCGTCACAGGAAACCGAAATCAATCTGCCCTTCGTCACCGCAGACGCCAACGGACCGAAACACCTGGTCACGAAACTAACCCGCGCGAAGCTTGAACAGTTGGTCGACGATCTGATTAAACGATCCATCGAACCCTGCAAGAAGGCCCTGTCTGACGCCGGCATGACCGCGAGCGACATCAAAGAAGTTGTCCTCGTCGGCGGCATGACTCGCATGCCAAAAGTCATTCAGGCCGTCAAAGAATTTTTCGGAAAAGAACCACACCGAGGTGTGAATCCTGACGAAGTGGTGGCGATCGGCGCCGCCATTCAAGGCGGTGTGCTCAAAGGCGAAGTGAAGGACGTGCTCCTCCTCGACGTGACGCCACTCTCACTGGGCATCGAAACCCTCGGCGGTGTCTTTACGAAGTTGATCGAGCGGAACACGACCGTCCCGACAAAAAAGAGCCAGGTCTTCTCGACGGCTGCCGACAATCAAACGGCGGTCACCATTCGAGTCTTCCAAGGCGAACGCGAGATGGCGAACGACAACAAGCTCCTCGGCCAGTTCGACTTGGTCGGCATTCCTGTCGCCCCCCGCGGAATGCCGCAAGTGGAAGTGACGTTCGACATCGACGCCAACGGTATCGTCCATGTCTCCGCCAAAGACTTGGCGACACAAAAGGAACAGTCCATCAAGATCACGGCGTCCAGCGGCTTGAGCAAGGAAGAAGTCGAAAAACTGGTGAAGGATGCACAGGCCCATACGGATGAGGATAAGAAGCGACGGAAGGCCGCAGAAGCCAAAAACCAGGCCGACACCCTGATCTACCAGACGGAAAAAAACCTGAGTGAGCATGGCGACAAAATCGCAGCAGAAGACAAGACTAAGATCGAGGAAGCAGTGGCCGCGCTGAAAAAAGCGATGGAGGGAACGGACCCCGAGGCGATCGAATCCGCCACTCAAACATTAACGACCGCATCCCACAAATTGGCTGAGGAAATGTATAAGAAGGCTTCGGCAACAGCTGCAACCGGCAGCGGCACTGGCGCCGCAGGCGAAACTGGAGCCGGCGAGACCAAAACAGATGAAAAGGTCGTCGATGCGGAATTCGAAGAAGTAGACAAAGACAAGAAATAAGTTAGAATACTGTCCATGAGACCGAGCTTCGTCAATGCACGGGGCTCGGTCTTGCTGCACTGTCCCACTGAGAGATGGCGTCCGTGTCCAAACGCGACCATTACGAAACCTTAGGCGTCGAGCGCACTGCGTCCGACGACGAGCTCAAGAAGGCCTATCGGAAGATGGCCCGCCAACATCACCCTGATCTCCAGACGGGAGAGGCCCAGAAGAAAACCTCAGAAGAAAAATTCAAAGAAGTCAATGAAGCCTACGAGACACTGAGCAACCAGGAAAAACGCAAGCGCTACGATATGTTCGGCCATGCAGGGGCTCAGCAGGGTGCTGGACCGGAGGGCTTCGGATTTGCTGGAAGCGGCTTCGGCGAAGCCTTCAATGACATCTTCGAAGATTTTTTCGGAGGCCAGCGAGGCGGCAATCGGGCGGAACGCGGCAACGACCTCCAATACAATCTAGACCTGACATTCGAAGAAGCCGTCTACGGGAAAGAGGCCAAACTTAAAATCCCGCGATGGGAAGTGTGCACCGACTGCAAA
>JAYTTD010000091.1:0-22409 GCA_043745235.1 Nitrospira sp.
GCAGAATCGGCGAGGACATCTTGCGTTGAAGACCGGGAAGTAGGTGACACGCTTTTCGTCGCGACGGCTGTGACTCCGATTCCGTGAAGAGCGGCGGGGGATTCCTTTACCATGACGTGGGTGGAACAATGTGGAACTATTCAGATACAAAGGGAACCTGGACGACGATCTGTGTGATCTGTGCGATGTTCTTAACCGGCTGCATTGCCCAACAGGCTGATCTCAAACAGACGGAGAAGAATCTTCAGCAGCGCATCAAACAGTCGAGCGATGAGTCGGCACAAACCCGTGCGCGGCAGAGTCAGGAGATTTCGGTGCTTCGGGAGCAGGAGTTGCCGCAGTTGCGTGGCGAATTGGAGCGGGCGTTACACCAAGCTCAGGAACTTCAGGGCAAGCAGGAGGACCTCAAGCAGCGCGCCGCGCAACTTGAGCAACAAACCAAACGGCTCGAACAGCTGGCCAACAAACTGGATGCGGATACCACCACTCGCTACAGCCAGGTGCGCGAGAGCCTCAATGCTCAAGATGTCAAAAGTAAGCAGGAGCGTGACCAACTCCGCACGGATGTGAACGCTCGCCTTGACGACGTGACCCGGCAGATGGAGGTGCTGCGAAAAGAGATCATTGAGGTTGTGCAGAAGACGAACAGCGGACTTGCAAAAAATCTTGATGCACGTTTGGAAGAGCAGCATAAAGCGCTGACAGGATTGAATGAGCGGGTCAGCCAAGAAGAGCAGGAGAGTAAAGCGTCGACAGCCCATATCAATGAGACGAACAAGGCGGTGACCGGTCACTTAGGCGAGGTCAATAAGAGTGTTGCCTCTATCGCACAGAAGTTTGCTGTCCGCTTCGATGAGCAGGACCGACGTCTGGATGCCCTCTCCAAGACCGTTGATCAGGTCGCGCAGGATGCGCATGCACGAGGGGGAAACAAGGGAGGAGCGCGGCAGTCAACCACGAAGCCGGCCCATCGATCGGGGTTGGTGCCTTCAGCTGAGCCTCCAAAGGTTGCACAGGAAACGTCCTCGGCTTCGTTTCCTGTGCAAGCTGAAGCGGTGACGTCGGCAGTTGAGTCCGAAGAGCCGCCGCGGCCACAAGCCGGCCAGAGTGGAGAGCGTTCCGATAAAGCCGAGTACGAACGTCTACTGGCACTGTTTCGTGACGGGGATTTGGATGGAGCCCGGCAGGGGTTCGCCGCATTTTTGCGCGACTATGAGAACTCGGATCTGTCTCCAAATGCGCGCTATTGGCTCGGTGAATCGTATTTCGGCAAGAAAGAGTATAGACACGCGATTGATTCGTATGACCGCGTCGAATTGGATTTCCCCCGGAGCGAGAAAGTGCCCGCGGCGATCCTGAAGAAAGGGTATGCGTATCTGGCGATGAAAGATAAGAAGCGCGCTTCTTCGGCTTTCAAACAGGTGGTGACATTGTATCCACGGAGTCCAGAGGCAGGAAAAGCATCCGATAAACTCTCCCAGTTGAAGGAGTTGCGATAACCGTGATGCACAAAAAAGCAGGTTCAATGGGGTTGGTTGTTCCCATGGCCGGGGCGATGCTGTGGCTCGTCGGATGCGCTAACCACGCGGATTTTGTGGGGTTGCGAGACCACGTGTCGACGGTGTCGAAGTCTCAAGAGCAAGATCAAAAGCGGCTGGACGCGCTGCAACGACGTTTGGAGTCGCTGGAGCGAGTGAAGGATGGCGAATCCGCCAGGCAGAAGTTTGATCCGAAGCTCGATGAACTGTCTGTACGGATCCAAAAGTTAGAAAGCCGATTGGCCAAATTCGATGAGGTCGCGGGTATTCCGGTTGTGTCCAAAGTAGAGACAACCTCTGGAGAACCCTCTCGTCCTTCCAAACCACAGAAGCCGACCTCTTCTGCAGATGTATCGACGATGATGCCAGGTGTTCCCACGATTACCCCGACGTCGGCGTTCAATCTGGCATACAACGACTATCTCAACGGAAAATACGATCTTGCTGCGGCGGGTTTTCAGCGATTTGTGAAAGACTTTCCTGGTACGTCGCTGACGCCGAATGCCTATTACTGGTTGGGAGAGTCCGCCTACCAGCAGAAGGATTACGAACGCGCCATGCAATCGTTCGAGTATCTTTCTATGGAGTATCCGGGTAACGAGAAGGTCCCGGCGGCGCTCTTCAAATCGGGACTCGCGGCGGGAGAAACCGGGGATCTCGCCAAATCGAAGAAGAATCTCAAGCGGGTCATCGAAGAGTTTCCGACATCGGATGAGGCGAAGCTGGCCAAGAATAAGCTGGCCGATATTCGATGATCGGATGTCCATCGAGACGGCTCGTGGTGGCTTCCTTGTTCCCAGCGTCCCCTGGAGTCTAGCTGCATGCCTGCCGCCAGTTGTTCTGCTAAGATCCATGTCCTTCCAGACGATGTCGTCAGCCGCATTGCGGCCGGCGAGGTGGTCGAACGCCCTGCTGCCGTCGTGAAAGAACTACTGGAAAACGGTCTCGACGCAGGGGGGCTGCATATCACGATTGATGTGAAAGACGGTGGACTCGCCCTCATTCGAGTCACGGATGATGGGGAAGGGATCAATCGTGCCGATCTTTCGCTGGCCTTCGAGCGGCATGCCACCAGCAAGCTTCGGTCTGATCGGGATCTCACCTCGGTGACAACGATGGGTTTTCGTGGCGAGGCGTTGCCGAGCATTGCGTCCGTCTCCCATGTGCTGGTGACTACCGCGACTAGGCAGGATACGGTGGGATCGCAGCTCACGCTGGTTGCAGGAGCAGGCGGCGTTGTTGTGGACGCGCCTGCCGTAATCGGCACCCGGATCGGCGTCTCCAATCTATTTTTCAATCAGCCGGCCAGAAAGAAGTTTCTGAAATCGGCTACGACCGAGTTCTCCCATATCAGTCATGTCGTACAACTCGCAGGCCTCGCCTGGCCATCCGTGCACTTTCGCCTGACCCATAACGGCCAGGAGACTCTCAACTATCCTGCCGTGACAGCAGATCGTGATCGAATCCTTCAAGTCTATCGCCAGGCGTTTCTTGATCGAACTATTGAGGTGCGAGGCCGAATAGCAGGATTGTCGATCCGCGGAGTGATGATCGATCCTGTCCATGCGAGATCTTCGAGAACGCCGCAGGAATTGTTTGTGAATCGGCGTCCCATCCGCAATGCGACCGTGTTTCATGCGGTCATGGATGGGTATGGATCGTTTCTGCCCAAAGGGCATCACCCGACGTTCGTGCTCTTTTTGGATATCGAACCGGATCGACTCGATGTCAACGTGCATCCCACGAAGAGAGAAGTTCGTTTTGCAGAGACAGAAGCCCTTCATCAGTTGGTGCGTCAGTCGGTCCGTCACGCACTCGGTGGTTCCGAGCGGAAGGTCGTGCTGGGTCTCACGCAGGCGGGGCTGTCGCAAACGGTACCGGAGTTCTCTTCCACTGCCGAGCGGCAGACCACATCGTTCAGGGATTCTCACTCGACCGTCTTGATCTCAGGCCGCAAGCCGAACTTGAGGATCGATGATCGTGACACGGTGTCTCTGTCCGGCATCGTCGAGGGAAGTCAGTTGGCCTTCGCCCATGAGGCAGCGGCAGCGTATCAGCAGGCAGAGAAGCCTGACATCGTGCCGCTCGGACAAATCCTACGAACCTATCTTGTGGCGCAGGTGGGCGAAGAACTGCAAGTGGTCGACCAACATACGGCGCACGAGCGTGTGCTCTTCCAACGGCTCTGGCGAGAGTGGCAGAGCCGGGCTATCCCCTCGCAGCCGCTCTTAATTCCAGAGCCGATCGAGCTGTCGGCCGCGCAGAGCGCGTTGTTGCTCAAACACTGTGATGACCTGGAGAAACTCGGTCTCCTGATTGAACCGTTTGGAGCAACGGCGGTAGCGGTTCGCGGAGTGCCAGTCGGACTTGGCAAGTTGGATGCCACTGGCTTGGTGCAGGATCTGCTTGACGATCTGACAGAATGGGATAGCGTCTCATCGTTGGAAATGCGCGTACAGCCCGTATTGGCGTCGTTGGCCTGCCATGGAGCGGTGCGCGCAGGACGCGCCTTAGCGCTTCCTGAGATTCAGCAGGTGATTCACGATTGGGTGGAGGAAGGGTTGATTATGACCTGCCCGCATGGGCGCCGCACGGCGTTTCGCCTTTCGACAGATGAGCTTGCCAAGTTGTTCGGGCGGGTTGGATGGTCATGATGGCCACTCCAACAAGAGTGACGTGTTGTCTCTCCGAGAGGCAGGTTCGTCTCAAGCCTGTTGTCGTGATGGTTGGACCGACTGCTGTGGGGAAAAGCCGCGTTGCGGTCGAGGTGGCGAAGGCGTTCGAGACCGAAGTGCTCACAGCAGACTCCAGGCAAGTCTATCGTGGTATGGATGTTGGAACGGATAAGCCGGTTCCAGCGGAGCGACAGGGTATCCCCCATCGGCTGATCGATCTCGTCAATCCTGATGAATCATTTAATGCAGGGTTGTATCGACGTCAGGCGCTCGATGAGATTGAGCGCCTCTACCGAGACCGCCACCTTCCCCTGGTGGTGGGTGGCACAGGGCTCTATGTGCGGACCCTCCTCAAGGGCTTGTGTGGCGCACCACCAGCCGATCCGATTGTGCGGACGGCCCTGCAGCAGGAGGCGAAGGACCAAGGGCATGATCGCCTCTACGCGCGACTCGTGACAGTCGATCCTGTTGCCGCGGCGCGGTTGCACCCCCGCGACGAATCGAAAGTGATTCGTGCGCTCGAGGTGTACCAGTTATCCGGTCGTCGGATGTCGGAGTTTCAGCAGGAGCATGGGTTTGCCGAGCGGCCATTTTCAGCCTTGATCATCGGGTTGAACCGGGACCGCGACGCACTGTATCGGCGTATCGAGGAGCGGATTGATTGGCAGCTGGCTCACGGTTTGATAGAAGAGACAAAGCAGCTCCTGGCCCAGGGGTACCAGCGTGACAGTGCGGCCATGAAGGGCTTGGGATATCGCCAGGTGGCCGAGCATCTGGCCGGAGAGTATGACGCAGCTGAAATGGTTCGGCGGTTTAAACGCGACACAAGACATTATTCTAAACGACAACTGACGTGGTTTCGAAAGGAACCGGGGATTCAGTGGTTGACAATTGAGGAGTCAGAATCAGCTCAGCACACGGCAGAGTTGGTGATCGGACAGGTGGATCGATTTCTCACCACTCTTGGGGACCAGGGATGACACGAGAGGCAAACACAGCGCGCGCAGACATCGGGATTATTGGCGGCAGCGGGCTGTATGACATTGAGGGGCTTCGGAAGGTCAAGGAACTGGCGGTCAAAACTCCCTTCGGAACTCCCTCCGACAAGGTGCTGCTCGGCGAGTTGGAAGGGATTCGTATCGCTTTTCTCTCACGGCATGGACGAGGGCATCGGGTCAATCCTTCGGAAATCAACTATCGCGCGAATATCTACGCGCTGAAGTCGCTCGGGGTTCGGCGGGTGATTTCTGTGAGTGCGGTCGGGAGTATGAAGGAGTCGATCAAGCCCGGGGACGTGGTGTTGCCGGATCAGTTTATCGATCTTACCAAGCGGCGGGTGTCGACCTTCTTTGAGGGAGGGATTGTCGCGCACGTGGCATTTGGCGATCCGGTCTGCGCGTCGCTCAGTGCGGCATTGTTGGATGCCGCTCGTACGGTCGGCGCCAGGGTGCATCAGGGCGGCGTCTATCTCTGCATCGAAGGGCCGCAGTTTTCAACCAAAGGGGAGTCCCGGTTGTATCGTCAGTGGGGCGTGAGCGTGATCGGGATGACGAATCTCCCTGAGGCCAAGCTGGCACGCGAAGCAGAGCTCTGTTATGCCACGGTGGCGTTGGCGACAGATTATGATTGTTGGCATGAGACGGAAGAGGCCGTCACCGTCGAGGCGATCTTGACCATTCTCCGTCAGAATGTCACGCTGGCTAAGCGACTGTTGAGGACGGCGCTGCCTGCAGTGGCTGAGGTCAAGGCGTGCAGCTGTCAGCGCGCCTTGCAGGATGCTATTATCACGGCGCCCGATCGGATGCCCGCCTCGCTCCGACGGAAGTTGGCCTTCTTGATGGATCGAGTTATTCCGGTGAAGAAAAGGATTCGTTAAGCCATGGGAAAGTTGCTCGTAGTCGGATCGGTCGCGTTAGATACGGTGAAAACACCCTTCGGGGAAGTCAGCGAGGTTCTTGGGGGGTCGGCGACCTACTTTTCTACTGCGGCCAGCTACTTTACCAGCGTTGATCTTATCGCAGTCGTGGGGGAAGATTTCCCCCCACAACATCTCACGTTTCTCAAGAGTCGTGGCATCGACGTGACAGGGTTGGAACGGAGGCCTGGGGCGACGTTTCGATGGAAAGGGGAGTATACGCATCAGTTGAACGAAGCGCACACGCTGGATACGAAACTCAACGTATTCGAAACCTTTCGACCAAAGATTCCCGAAGCCTATCGATCCCCAGATCTATTGTTCTTGGGCAATATCGATCCGGAACTTCAGTTGGATGTGTTGCAGAAACTTTCGCGTCCACCGTTGGTCGCGTGCGATACGATGAACTTTTGGATCAATGGCAAGCGAGATGCGTTGTGGCGGGTGTTGGAGCAGGTCGATATTCTGATCATTAACGACGGGGAGGCCCGGGCGCTCGGCGAAGATTCGAATCTGGTGAAGGTTGCACAAAAAATACTCGCGCGTGGGCCCAAGCACCTCATCATCAAGCGTGGGGAGTATGGGGTCTTGATGTTCAACGAGAAACAGGTGTTCGGGGCTCCAGCCTTTCCGCTTGAAGACGTGCGCGATCCAACTGGTGCGGGGGATACCTTCGCCGGAGGTTTCCTGGGTTACCTGACGGCTACCGGTAATCATTCGGTCGAGGCCTTCAAGCAAGCGATTATCTTCGGGAGCGTGATGGCGTCATTTACCGTAGAAGCCTTTAGTCTTGACCGTTTGCGAATCCTGGACTACAAAGAGGTTCAAGCACGGTTTCGAGCCTTCAAGCAGTTGACTCATTTCGAGGACATTTCGTGAAGCAGATTCGCATTGCCGGTTCGATTGTTCGACCATTCGTGCGCCCGTGGCTTGTGTTGGCCCTGTTGATCGGATGGCTGCCTGCTTGTGCTACATCGGAAGGCTCGGCACAGAAGTCAAAAGGGTATTTCCAGGAAGGCGTCGCGAGCCTGGAGCAGGATCGGCAGAAGGCCTTTGTGTCGTTCCAGAAGGCCGTGCAGCTTGATCCGAACAACAAAGAAGCACGATACGGGCTCGGCCATATTCTGGCGCTGCAGGGCAAATTGCCGCAAGCCGAGGAAGAATTGAAGGCCGCGACGACGCTTGATGACAGTTACTCGGAAGCGTATACATATCTGGGCCAGGTCCTGGAGAAACAGGGTCGGTGGACGGAAGCAATTGCCGCATTCCGTCAGGCGCTGACCAATCCCTTGTATATAACCCCAGACCTAGCCCGATTCCATCTTGGCCGTTCGCTGGCTCACGAGAGTGATTACCAGGGTGCGATGGAAGCGTTTGAGGATGCCTTAGTGGTCAATCCTCCCAACGTCCCACCGGCTTTGTTGCATTTGGAGTTGGGGCGTGCCTATTACAAGCTGGGATTTGAACGACGCTCTCGGGAAGCCCTGACCAAGGTGACGACGCTCGATAAGGGCGGCGAGTATGCCGCAGCCGCGAAGGAACTCCTGACACGGATTAAGCCGTAGAGAGACACCCATGGAATCGATCGGCGAGTTTTTCAGGCAGGTGCGAGAGACCAAGGGGCTTACCGTGGACGACGTTGCATCCAAGACACGAATTCGAGCCGATTTTGTGAAGGCGTTGGAAGAGGGGAACTTCGCCAAGTTGCCCGATCAAGTATTTGCGCGAGGTTTTGTCCGATCCTATGCCCGATCCCTCGGGCTCGATGAAGACGATGCGATCCACCGATTCGATCAATCGGCAGGCGCCTATTACGAAAAGCATGTTGAGCGGGAACGTTTGAGGGTCAGGCAGGCGGAAGAAGAGCGGAAGCGGAAAGCCAATCGAAAGGCTGTCGCGATCGCGATTGGCATCGCGATTATCACGCTCATTTTCCTTCTAAGCCGTGAGCAGTCGTCGCTCCTCGTTCGTCGTTCGAGTTCAGACCTTCCGGCTTCCGCATCCAAGCGAACCGTTCCACCGATTCAAGAATCTCAGGATGTGTCGCCAAGCCCAGCGGCCGAGGAGGTCTTGCCGGCTCCAAAGACTAAACCGAGCGAGTCCCCTGTCGTATCAGCTAAACCGGCTGTGGAGAATAGTGCTGGGCCAATAACCGGCTCAGCACCCACGGCTTCGGCTGTGTCGGAGCTGGCGGCTCCGAGTCCTTCGTCGCTGGGGAGTGACGGACCGCTGGGGGGAATTTCACTCGAAGGGTCTGGAGCAACAGAGGGACAGTTGGCTCTTGATCTTGAGGCGACAGAGCTGAGTTGGGTTGTCGTTCAAATCGATGGCGGCAGTCCTCAAGAGGCCTTACTTCGACCTGGAGAAAAGGCCAGATGGAAAGGCCAGGACCAGTTTATTCTGACTCTCGGTAATGCCGGGGGCGTGAAAGCCGAGCTCAATGGCAAACCTCAAAAGCCCTTTGGCCCCAGTGGCAAAGTCGCACGCGATATTGTCATCAAACGCTGACCGCCCTCTAGCAGGATGCTGAAAAAGTCCGCCAGCGTCGTTCTCGGCTCATCGAAATCCTCAACGTACCCCAGAGGGTACGCCTCCAGTTTCGACTTGCCTGCGGCCTTGCTGAACGGCCTTTTTGAGCATCCTGCGGGAGCGTTCTGCTGCTGTGGCACACGTGCGGACCCTCGAAGTTCTCGCGTGCCAACGTAGTTTTCCCGCAACCTACTAGCACCGTTCATTCGGTAACAGCACTGTTTCTTCGCCACCCGTCTTGGTGCCATCACGTTTATTCCAATCTAAACATGATCCGGTCCTGAGGAAGAGCCGAATGAAAAGAATGAAGGGGTCACCTCAACCTGACCTCAATCCTGGCACAAACACTTCTGGCCCTTTCATGATCAGAGACCGGCGGGTAAGGCTACGGATCATTCTGGCAGCAACGCTGCTAATGACCACTGCGCTGTTAACCAACGGTTCTGACGCGACAGCAAAGACTTCGTCCCTGGAGACTCCTCAGGTCCTCACAAAAGATGACATACCCATGCTGATTGCAGCGCTCCCCCATCCCTCCATACATATTGCCGGAACGGCCTTCTTAGGCAATCGTTTATTCGTTCGGACAACCATCGGCCTGCTGGAAATTCAGTCCGGGGCCGTTGTGAGAGTGTATCGATGGGATCTGGACTACGGTGCACTGATTGGTCCATGGATTGACAAGGCCCATCACTCACTGTGGCTCATAGATCCCGAGGGTGCCAATACGCTGAGGTTTGACGGAACCAAATGGTTTCGCCACAAATTTCCACAACCTCTCAAGGGTCATCTGAGCCGAGCTGACCGATATGCAGGATTCCACGGAGTCGGCAACGGGCATGATTTCTGGCTCATAGGGGCCGGCAGTGCCTGGAAGTGGCAGTCTGAGACCAATCGATGGGTCGTGGAGCCAATCTTTTCATCGAAGGAGAGTCCGTACTTCTTGCGTAGTGCCCTTCCCCTTGAGGGAGGCCTAATCCTTCTGGCTAGCAGCGGTCACCCCTGGGAGAGAACCTTTCCGAATCATCCCGGAGATATTGCGTATGCGTTTGATGGAAATTGAAACCTCATCGAGAACCCTGGCTCCAGGGCTTTCCACATTGGCGAAATGCCCGCACCAGCCCAGGCCGGATACATTTGTTCGAAAGAAATGGAGGTCCTGCACATCACGCCTAAAGGAATTGAGAAAATAGATACGCCGGGACTGTGCGAAGCGATTGCGTCGACAGAGGAAGGTGGACCGCTGATCTCTGTAAAGGGTCAAGGCGTGTACGAACGGTCTGAGATGAAGTGGACTCAGGTCGTACGAGATCCCTATCCGGAGACGGATAGGTGAGCACTATGTATTATTAGCGGAACACAATGGCGTGATCGCCTATGCGACGAGTTCGAAGCGCAATCTGAAGTATGCCAGCACTGAGACAGGGACCGTCGCCCTCTGGCTTTCATCGGGAGGTGCTTTTCGGCAAGTCGACTTGGGCTTCTCGCCTCTCGCGGTTCGAAACTATGAAGGCGTGTTCAATGTCGATGTCACAGGGCTTCCTTATTTTGATCCACCTGCAAGGGATCGTAGTGAGTTCGCCTATCGTAGGCGCGGAGGTGGGTCAATTCCACGTAAGTTCCGAGAGAAGATCCTGCTAGAGGAAGACAAACGTTATGCCGCTGATACGCTGATCGTCCTTGTCAATCGAGATTTTACGGTGGTGCAAGAGTCTCTCCGCAGTTTGATCCGAACCAAGATGGGCATTGCGGAAGAGGACGACAATTCGACTCTTCCCCTTCCGAAGGACCCAGAACCACAGACGCGCGAGGAAGACTATCGGACCAATTGGGGGCAGAGCTGGCCTCCCTTGGGAAGCGGTTTTTCTGCATTTGAAAGCGTGCATTTGGCTCAGCCCCCACGGGAATATCGAGTGAAGACCCGCTCCTACAATGAACTTAAATCGGTACAGGGCCGATCCGAGCTACGGATTGAGGTGGCAGATGGGAGTGTACTGCTTGAAAGAGACGTCACTGTGTTGCAACTCCGGAGACGCGACTACTCCAGAGAATGGGCACGCGATGCACATGTGTTTGGAGGAGCCATAGCCTTTCCATGGAAGGAGGACGAGAAATTCTTTCTTATTACCAGCACCGAAGTTCATCTCATGCAGAAACTGCGCGCCCTCCTTCCGGGATCGAATTTTCGATACTTCATCCCCGAACAACGGGAGCCTTATACAAAGGCGGATCCTGCTTTGCTGGAAAGTATGAGAACGGCTGCCAAGGATTTTTGAATGGTGGAGTGGGAATAGAAAAGGGGACAGGTTGAGATGGCTTCGTGGACTATCCCCTTCACAATCATGGTGTCGAGTGATCGAAAAATGGGGCGCTGCAGTAGGGACTGAGGCGCAATGGTGTCACCCTATTTGAGGTTTCCGAGATTCCTAGGATGTGTATACTCCTAATAGGCTGGAATATCGTGCCTCATCGTCTGGGTGTTCTGGCATGAGCTTTGATTGTCATCCGGTAGGAATGAACGAAAGTCAGCGCGATGAAAGTGAGTAGGAGGCCGGGAACGATAGAAAATGAGTGACTGAGTAGAGACGGCGTCAGGTTACACCGTGGATTGCTTGACAGGAGTGGAAGGCCGTTGTTATATTCGCCCGCGTTTTATCGCTTTGATATGGATATCATGAGCAGCGGCTAAGAGGTCGGGTTCATGTGCAGTGGTTAAACACAAAGGAGGAAATCTGATGGGGCATTTTTCTAAGTTTCTGGGAATCAGCGCAGCGCTGATGCTGCTGTCGGTCTCGGCGTACGCAGGCGAAGAGAAGGACCCACTGAAGGCCCGCGTTCCGGCGGATCAGATGGCCGACGCGAGGGCCATGAAGAATCCGGTTGCCGTGACCCCGGAAAGCATTGCCAAAGGAAAGGCGATATTCGAGGGAAAGGGCACCTGTTTCAATTGCCATGGTAAGGACGGGGATGGCATGGGCGAGGCTGGCAAGATTCTGAATCCGGCCCCCCGCAATTTCACGAACTGTAAGTTCCACAAAAAACGGAAAGATGGCGAGCTTTTCTGGGTGATTAAGAATGGTAGCGCAGGCACAGGCATGGTGCCTTTGATCCCAGCTGCGATCACCGAAGAAGAAGCCTGGACGGTCATCAACTACGAGCGGAGTTTCTGCAAAGGCGAGTAGTTTCGTCGCCGCTGTGAGTTCAAGAGGGTGGAGGACTGAATCCTCCACCCTCTTTTTTGTCTTCCGATCACAGCATATTGCCTCGTTGAGCATCCGTGGAAGGGACGAGAAACGGCTCAGACTTCACAGTGAGACACGTGACGCGAGCATGATGCATTGGGAATATGCGTTGAGTCCTTCTGGGGTTTGGCGTTGACGAGAGCGATTGTTTCAGTTCACGCTTAGTGGCCTTCGGCACCCTGGATCGCAGCAACTTTGGTTAATATCAAGGCAGCAGAAGGATCGGTTGGGCGTATGGCTGGAACAGCGAATGGGCGTTGCGCCTGATTCAGGTGGGTCTTAGAGGCCCAGCGCACTTTCTGGCTGAGATAGGCTACCGTTTCGCCAAGTGTCACGTCGCCATCTCGATTGGTATCGGCCTCGCCGCGTAGCGCCCGCAGCAGATAGTAGGTGAACAACCCATGCCGATGCTGGTCATCCTCCAACCCCCGCCCGATGCCGCTGGTTCCGATGACATGGACGGTCGAGCTCCCTGTGGGATTCCATTGGGGGAGGGTGGTCTTAGTTCGGTTATCCGGTCCCATAGGCGACACAATGCCATCGAATAGAAACAGGGTGTGTTTCGCTTTTAAGCGAGACAGTGCTGCCTCCAAGTTCTTGAGCGGGTAAGCCCGTGCAGCGGTCGTCGCGGTCCCATCGTACGGTATCAGGAACGTCTCTCCTGTCGAAGCAACGGAAGCCAGACCGGCGAAATAGACAATGACGACCGCGTCCCTGTTCATGTGAGGCGGTAGCCAATCCAGCAGGGCTTCGTCAATGTCCGAGCGTATCGCCTTCCAGTCCTGTAGCAGGCGAACATTGGAGGCAGGCAACCCACCAAGGGACTGAAAATAGCTCGAGACCACCTCGGCATCCAAGGAGGCGAACCTGCGGGATGGGACGTGCTGGTCTCGATAGGATCCGATCCCAATTGAAATCAAGTAGGTGTGGGGCTGCCGAAATCCAGCGGCCACAACAGGGATTGTATCGACGTCCTCGGTCTTGATGCTGGTAGGTTGGATCGACAGGGCCAGGGTTTGAGTCGGCGGCTGAGTACGGGTTTCTGAATCAGAGACCGCCACGTGAATCTCGGCCTTCTGCTGCTGGACGGACTGCGGTAACGTCGCCACAAATTCGATTGAGCGGGATTGTCCCGGCTGCAGTCGTCCGACCACCAGCGTGGTGGTTGGAAATTGGGCGAGCACCGAGGCGGTTCCCGTCAAGGCCGCAGTGACACCCTGAAGGTCTTGCTCTCCTCCGTTCACGAGGCCGATGCGCACCAGAATGCGTTCGCCTCCCTCAAAGACCAAATTGCTGTTTTCGTCCAGCACAGTGGCCTTAAATGAGAGTGCCGATCGAGCGCCTTGGGTTGGTATGGTCGCTGTCGGTGAGATTGGTCTCGTTGGCGATGCTGCGACTGTTGCGGGAGTGGTTCCGCCTGTCGCGGCTAATTGAGTCCTGACGGCACGAATGAATTGCGTCGAAAGGGCGATCCCCGCGTCATGCACAAACTCCCCGATATTGCCGTAATCACATCGGCGTTGGCTCGGCTCTAGAATAAGACGTTGGTGGTGTGCGATGGAAACGGTTTGTTGGCCAAGCTCTTTTCCCGCGGCATCCTTAAAGGTTACGAGCGTCTCGAGGATCATGTCCGCAGGCACCCGATCGTAGACATTATCAGTCCAGAGTTTGAGCCCTGAGCGTTGAAGCGTGACCACGAGCTCTGTGTCGGGCTGGATCGGTGCGGCGATTCCACCGGTGACGGTCACGGCCGTAAAATTTTTGGAAGCTGCATCAATCATGATCGATTCGACTTCTTCCCCTACATTGAGTTCGTGCGGGCTATTACACCCGTCGATGTACTGCATCTTGAGATTGCTGAAGGAGGGGTCGAAGGTTAGCTTGACGGAGTTGGCCAGGCGCGGACCCATGTCCGGCAACGGGGTTCGGTGAAACGCTGAAGTCAGCTTCTCGCATCCCCACAGCCCACTTCCCGTGATGATGAGACACAAGAAGATGGCCCAATGCATCGTGAGTCGTTGGGGGAAGCTTGTTGGGTGTCGCTGGATGACCATGGTCTGGAGAAGCTGTCAGCGGTGACTGGTTTGATAACTGGAACGCGCGTCCGGCAACGTACCGAACTGTCAGGCTGAATGCAACAGGCGTCAGGGGGCAGTTTGTGAGCCCGAGCAGGCTGTGGGAAAATGATCGCGGCTCCCTACAAAAAAGCCGACAAGCTAGCCATGTGGGATTGCAAATGAATAGTGCCCAATGTGCTCAAAATGGCTGTTCTCTTCGTCTATCGTTCAGCTGGTTTCTCTAGTTGATCCGGTTACTCTGGTTCCACCAAACACACGCGACAGACCAAATCAGCCCGATAGACCAGACAGACTGCATAACGGTCTTCGAATGTTGGCGGATTGATTCAGCGTCCTACTGGAAGAACGCATCAGCTTATTGCGGAGGGAGCCCGAGTCTGCTGACTGTGGACGGAGAATAGTCCGACGTATGCGGTGGAGAAGCATAATAGCCCTTGGCCTTATTCCGTCGAATCACAGCCATTTCGCGTAACATGGTAAGCGTATCTTTGAACACGCGAAACTTTGAGTTGGGCTGGTGAGACCAATTCACCGGAATTTCTGCGATACGGTATCCGCGTTGTTGTGCCACATACAGCAGTTCGAGGTCGAAGCCATAGCCATCGATTGAAGAGACTCTAAAGAGGTCTGTTGCCACACTTTGACGGAAAAGTTTAAATCCGCATTGCGTGTCGGCGATTCCTCTGAGGCTGCTCTGTTGCACGATTGACTTGAATAGGGTGCTCAAAATGGTTCGATACCAGCGGGTCTGGACTGCGTAGCCTGGCAATTGAGAGGCGAGTGCGCGAGATCCAATCGCCACGTCGGCTCCGTTTGCCACAGCTTGTTCGAGCCGGGTGAGTTCCTGAATCGGAGTGGCACCGTCCGCATCGGTAAATAGTTGGAGTCGTCCGGCGGCGGCGTGCATTCCTCGTCGTACGGCTGCGCCTTTCCCTCGGCGCAGTGGTGCCCGGAGTAGCTGAATTTCAGGGGCTGAGGAAGCGAATGTTTCAACAACGGAAGCCGTGGCATCGGTGCTGCCGTCGTCAACCACGAGGATCTCGTAGGGCTGTCCTCGGTCTTGCATGTATGAGGTGATGTTTCGAAGGTAGGGAAGAATGCGGGCAGCCTCGTTATAGGCTGGAATGATGATCGACCATTGAATAGCGCCTGAGATGTTTTGGTAGGGCATAGAAAACCAGCCTTGTTGCGGCACATCGAGGCGGCGCTAGCCAGAGTCCAGATTGTAAATGGTAGCGAGCCACCGGCAGCATTGCAAGGGGCTGGCTTTCCCAGGCTTGATAGATCAGCTGGTGGGGAGTGAACGTGCAAGAGTGGAGCGTGCAGCGATGGACGAATCTGCATGGTCGGGAGGCGGGGAATGCGCCATCTGCTCAATCAGCTCAGTCTCATGCTCAGTACGATATTCTTGGTTTCTTGTGCCGCGATCGTCCGATCTCGCCAGGGATCAATCAATGGTACCAGGCTGTTTGCCTGCGCTCACAGGATGGACGGTGTATCTGGCCTCCGACATACGAAGGTGCGTCGAATACGTTGCGTGTCATGTGATCAAGCCGCTAAGCGGCTGTATTGAAGCTCCAGCACTCTTGGCTTGGAGTATTGGAATTCAAGGCGACAGCTCGGAAATCCAATTTCTAGTCTGTGGGAAAACCAGTTGGCATGGCAGAACTTCAAGGGCCTACTCGTCCTGGGCACCGTCTTAGGGTAGTGGAGGGAGGCGGGCGGGGTGGGTTGATCCGGTTCATCTGGTTTGTTTTGCTCATCTGGTTCGTCTAGTTCAAGCAAACAAACTAAATAAACAAGAGAAACCAGCCGGTTCTTGCCCTTCTCGCAGCAGGGTCCCCTCCGTCCCCTTCTGGCTCTGTTTGATGAGGGTCTGACGAGGACTATTAGTCTTTGAAGCCCTCGGAACGGATAGTGTACAATATAGCGTTCAGCTCATGGTATCGCGTCGGTTAACCCTGTGGAGGAACACTGTTATGGCTACGCGGAGTCAGGGGGGGAATGTCCTCGGTCTTGTCGCAGGTATGAGTCTGGTCGTGAGTACCCTCGCGTTTACTGTCCTGCCGAGTGAATCCACAGCTATAGCCGCCGGGGTTCCAGCCGGGCTGACACAAGGATTTGCAGAGATCGTCAAGAAGGTCACGCCAGCGGTGGTAAACATTGCGGTGACCGGAGGGGGAGAAGGCAGGGGTCGAGGCCGGAGATCGCCGTTGCCGCCCGGTCCATTTGGCGGACCTCCGGGTGAAGAGGCGCCGGGAGGTGAACTTCCGACTCCTCCTCCGATGCCTCCGGGTGGAGGGCATGGACGCCCTGATCAAAGTGCAGGATCCGGTGTCATTGTTGATTCGAACGGGTTTATCGTGACCAATAATCATGTCGTCGAAGGCGCAACGGAAATCACGGTCACGCTCAGCGACCGCCGTGAATTCAGTGCAAAAGTCGTGGGAACCGATCCGAAGACGGACTTGGCCGTGGTCAAGATCGAGGCGAAGAACCTCCCATCCTTGAAATGGGCTGAGTACGAGAAGTTACAGGTTGGCGATCTTGTGTTGGCAGTTGGCAGCCCATTCGGGCTGAGTTCCACCGTAACCTTGGGCATCATCAGTGCCTTGGGTCGTGGGAACGTCGGCATTGCAGATTACGAAGATTTCATTCAGACCGACGCCGCCATTAATCCGGGCAACTCCGGTGGGGCGTTGGTCAATATGAACGGCGAGCTCATGGGGATCAATACGGCAATTTTCTCAAGGACCGGTGGGTCGGAGGGAATTGGATTTGCCATTCCCAGCAGCATCGCGTTGGATATCGTGGAGAGTCTACAGAAGACCGGCAAGGTCGTGCGCGGCTGGATGGGTGTCGCGATTCAAGAGATCACACCGGCCTTGGCCAAATCCTTCAAGCTCCCGGAACAGCGCAAAGGAGTACTCATCAGCGATGTAAATGAGAATGGCCCTTCCCATGCTGCGGGTATCAAGCGCGGCGATGTGGTGATCGCGTTCAACGGGAAAGACGTGCAAAACGTGAGTCAGCTGCGCAACCTTGTCGCGCGTACGATGGTCGGTCAGGATGCGCAAGTGAAGGTTCTGCGAGACGGCAAGGAGCAGTCCATCGCCGTGAAAGTGGCTGAACGTCCGACCGATGAAATGTTGGCAAAAAAAGAGCCTGCAGCTCCCAAAGAATCGGTCGAGACGGTGAAGCTTCCTGATAATGTCTTGGCCTCTCTCCGTGTGCAGGGGATGGATGTGGCCACGATGAGTCAATTCAAGATTCCCGCAAAGACGACCGGCGTGGTTGTGACATCGGTTGAGAACGGCGGCGCTGCGGAAGCGGCGGGCCTGCAGCGCGGCGACGTGATTCAGGAAGTGAATCACGAAGTCGTGAAGACGCTCGATGACTACCAGAAAGCTTCGGGTCTGTTGAAAAAGGACGAGTTGGCTGTCCTGCTCCTGAGCCGGCAGGGGAATAGCCTGTTTGTGGCGGTCAATCCCAAGTAACACGCATGACGTTGGCCGCGATTGCTCGGTATCCGAGCGGTTGCGGCCAACTATCGGATAAATGATTCGTATGTCCTTCGGCCTGAATTCATTGAACCAGTGGCTGCAAGACACGATCTTTAAGCCGCTGGAAGATAAGAAAATGCCGGTGATGGAGCACCTCGTGGAGCTCCAGGTCCGACTGACACGCGCGGTGATCATCACTGCCCTGGTGTTTATCGGGACGTTTTTCTATGCCGATCTATTGGTCAAATGGCTTCGCATTCCCCTCCAGAACATGTTCATGCCAGGCTCCCTGTCGTGGGTGCCGACCGATCTGCCGACTATTCCGTTCGTCTTTCTCGCGCCGGCTGAGGCGTTATGGCAAAACGTCAAGGTGGCCGGGCTCTTTGCCCTCGCCGCCGTGACCCCGTACATTCTGTGGGAAGTCTGGCATTTCGTCGTGCCGGGTCTCCATGCCCAGGAACGACGTTTCGTCGCGCCGTTTGTGCTGGTGACCGCTCTGGCGTTTTACGCAGGGGTGGGGTTTTCATTTTTCTTCGTGCTGCCATTTGCGCTGAATTTTTTGATCGCCTATGGGGTCAACGCCGGCTTCGTTCCCCAGATTTCTATTGCGCAATACGTCGGATTTGCCCTGTGGTTCCTGATGGTGTTCGGGCTGATTTTCGAAGTCCCGCTCGCCATCACGCTCATGGCGAAGCTTGGGTGGGTCGATGCGCCGTTTCTCAAGCGGTATCGTAAGTGGGCTTTGCTAGGGTCGTTCATCTTCGCCGCGATTCTTACCCCAACGCCCGATCCCTTCAACCAAGTCCTCATGGCCCTGCCGATGTATATATTCTATGAAATCGGCATAGTGAGCGCAGGGTTTTTCAATAAGAAGAAGCCAGTGCCGAAGGAGTCAGCTGTGCCGGTCTTGGCCACCGCTTCTGCAGGAAACGGCAAGGCGCCGTCGGGGGGAGTTCCTCACGTGGGGGCGGGCGACTATGTCGGCGTGCCGACAGATCGGCGGCGATGACGAGATCGGGCAGATCACACGTAACGTGTTAGAGAAGGAAGAGACATGGCTCGTGAATTGAACGTCATTCAACCACCTAGCTCCGGCGGCAGCGATGCCTGCGTATACATGTGGGCTTGCGCGATCTGTGATGAGAATGAAACCTGTCAGAAAGACAAGGAGGGGCACAGTCGCTGGTTAGTGGCGAAACGGATGGAGCGGATCGAATACAAAGTGCTCGTCATGAGTAACAAGGGTGGAGTCGGAAAGAGCACCTGTACGACGAATTTCGCTGTGAGTCTTGCGCTCAAAGGGTGGCATGTCGGCATTTGCGACATGGATATCCATGGCCCGAACATTCCAAAGATGGTGGGAGCCGAAGGGCAGAAGCTCAAGATCAGTAGCTCCGGCGGGATTATCCCGTTTCAGGCGTATAACCTCAAGATTGCCTCAATGTCCTTCTTGTTGCAAAATTCGGACGATCCCATCATTTGGCGCGATGCGTACAAGTATGAGTTCATCAACCAACTTTTGGGTGGTGTCGAGTGGCAGGATCTCAACTTCTTGTTTGTCGACCTGCCACCAGGAACCGGCAACGAATCGGTGACGACCATCGATCTGCTCGGCAATGTCAGCGGCGCGGTGATCATCACGACGCCACAGGAAGTGGCGTTGCTGGATTCCCGCAAGTCGGTCACGTTCTGCAAAGACAGCGAAGTCCCGATCATTGGGATTGTCGAAAATATGAGCGGGTTAGAGTGCCCCCATTGTCACAACCACATCGAGGTGTTCCGTAAAGGCGGCGGGGAAGCCGCGGCCCATGATATGGGCGTGCCCTTTCTCGGGCGCATTCCTCTCGATCCCGATGTCGTGATCCAGTCTGACGCTGGTGAGCCATTTGCGATGTTTAATTCTGATACGCCGACGGCGGAGTGCTATCACGACATTGCCAACAAGGTTGAAGCCTTTTGCAAGAAGCGTGGGTCGCTCGTAAAAATTGCCTCCCGGCAGGCGCACTGACGAAGGAGAGATTGTGAAGGCCACAGACGCGACAGAGAGGCTCACACAACTGCAGGAGGCGCAGCGGATCGTATTGGAGGCTACGCCAACCTTGGGCTTGGAGAAGATTTCGATCCTCGATGCTCTTGGCCGTGTCCTTGGCGAGGACATTGTGGCGGAACGGGATAATCCACCCTGGGACAACAGCGCGATGGATGGGTTTGCGGTGCGGTGGGAGGATATCAAGCAGGAGTATGCGATTCAGAAACTGGTGATGCTCACGGTGATCGAAGATGTGGCTGCAGGCAAGATGCCTTCAAAGTCCGTTGGCGCGGGGCAGGCCATTCGCATTATGACCGGGGCCCCGATCCCGAAGGGTGCGGACACGGTTTTGAAGATCGAAGACACTGAGCATACACCGGATTCCGTTCGCGTCTTCAAGTTGGAACAGCAAGGAGCCAACATTCGCCCTCAAGGCGAAGACGTCAAGAGGGGCGAATGCATTATCGGTAAGGGGACCCAGATTCGTCCGGGTGAAGCGGGGATGTTGGCGATCCTGGCTAAATCGTTCATCTTTGCCTATCAACGGCCCCGGGTGGCGATCCTTTCAACCGGTGATGAATTGGCCGATTTAGACGAGCGGTTCAGCGAAGAAAAAATCATCAACTCCAATAGCTATGGGATCGCGGCAGCAGTCCAAGAGGCGGGCGGCATTCCCCTGTTGCTGGGAATTGCGAGGGATACGCCTGCGGCGCTGAAGGAAAAGATTTCGCATGGACTGACGGCAGATATTTTGGTGTTGTCCGGTGGCGTGTCGATGGGTGATTACGATTTCACGAAGACCGTCTTCCACGAATTAGGAGCAGCGATGAATTTCTGGAAGCTGGCGATCAGGCCAGGGCAGCCGCTCGCGTTCGGCACGATTCAGGGCAAGCTGGCCTTCGGCTTGCCGGGGAATCCCGTGTCCTCCATGGTGACGTTCGAGCAGTTGGTGCGGCCGGCCATGCTCAAAATGAGCGGACACCGGAGCTACGGTCGGCCGGTCGTGCAGGCGATATTCCTGGAGAAGTTTTCTAAACGCACGGACCGCCGCCACTTTCTGCGCGGCGTGCTCACGCAAGAAGAGGGTGTCTTCAAGGTTCGAACGACCGGTGCTCAGGGGTCTGGGATTCTGACTTCAATGGTGAAAGCGAATTGTCTGATCGACATCCCCGTCGAAATTGAACGAGTCAACCCGGGCGATCTGGTGTCGGTTCAATTGTTGAGTGGTGAAGTGTGGGCCAGCCACGCAGATCCTGCTCAGACGAGCGGGCATCGCCTCTCCTGTTGCTAACAGAAAGGAGGTCAAGGGTCATTCGTCACTCGCCAATGAGGAGGATCGCGGTCGATCCCTTTTGACCAATGACGATTGACCGTTGACCGGTTTTATCCATGGCCGTACCTATTGTTGCGTTTGTCGGTCGCTCGAACAGCGGGAAAACCACGCTGATCGAACGTGTGATTCCTGAGTTGGTCCGGGCCGGCTACAAGGTGGCGACGGTGAAGCATGCCGGACACGGGTTTGACCTCGATACGGAAGGAAAAGATAGCTGGCGCCACAAGCGAGCCGGCGCCAGCAGCGTGATGGTGCTCTCCAAGGGGAGTATGGCGATGTTTGCCGATGTGGCCGATCAGATGAATGTCGAGGACGTGCGGGATCGGTTTCTCGATCACACCTATGATCTGATCATTGCCGAAGGATGGAAACACGAAGGGTATCCGAAGATTGTCATCGTCCGTGAACAGATCGGAGAAATTCCTATTTCCACTGAAGGGCTGCTCGCGGTGGTATCGGATAAGCCCGTGGATCTGCACGTTCCACTGTTCGGTCTGGACGATGTCGTTGGCGTGGCCGCCTTGATCATGAAGCAGTTCCCAAGATCGCAGTCTCGCGCGGAGCAAGGGCTGGAAACCTAACGCGGCCCTCGCGCTCGTTGCCGGTGCCGTTGCGCTTGGGGATGTGGCTATCCCTCTCACAAATCAGCCGATATTCTGTGCCGATTGCCATGCCATCGCACAGCTCTTCAACTTACAGACTGCGGACCAACGATTGTGACAGGTTGATCATTCATGTCCATACCTGTTCTGCATGTGCAACATCTGGTGAAACGGTTTGGCGAATTCTTCGCCGTCAACGATATTTCGTTCGACATCAGACCGGGAGAAATTCTTGGGGTGCTGGGCCCGAACGGGGCGGGGAAAACTACCACGATTCAGATGCTGCTCGGGGTGGTGACACCGACCGCCGGTTCCATTCAGATGTTCGGGCTCGACCTGGCGACTCACCGTGAGGCCATTCTGCAACAAGTGAATTTTTCTTCAACCTATGTCTCACTGCCGCAGGCGCTCACGGTCGAGGAGAACCTCTGGGTGATTGGACGTTTATATGGGCTGTCGCACATCCAAGAACGAGTCGATGACATCGTAAAGCGGCTGGAGATGGAGGAGTTTCGTCATAAAGTGACCCGCAAGCTTTCTTCCGGTCAAAGCACTCGTCTTGGACTGGCCAAGGCATTCTTGACCAAACCGAAGATTCTGTTTCTTGATGAACCGACCGCAAGTCTGGACCCCGATATTGCGCAAAAGATTCGAAGCTTCATCGAGGAGGAGCGACGTTCGTCCGGACTGAGCGTGCTCTATACGTCGCACAATATGCACGAGATGGAGGAGATGTCGGATCGGATGATTTTTCTCCAGAGAGGCAAGATTGTGGCGGAGGGGACGGCGGCAGAGATTGTGGCGCGGTTTGGGCAGGCGGATTTGGAAGAAGTGTTTGTGAAGTTGGCCAGAGAGAAATAGAGAAGGAGGGACCGGGTAGGATGGTCTCTGTGCTCGCGCAACGCGCGGCCTGAGAATGATGCAAAGGAGCAGGCAGACCGTTCTTCTTGCTCGCAGAGCCCCCA
>JAYTTD010000092.1:0-22243 GCA_043745235.1 Nitrospira sp.
GCCCTGGGGCAATGTGGAGCAGCCCAACGGAGCGAATTGGGCTAGAGTGCAGGATGGGCATGAAGTCTCCGCATCTGTCGGTACGGTGCTGACCGATAAGAGCCCGTACGGTGTCATGGATGGGGCGGGAAATGTGATGGAGTGGGTGGACGACTGGTATGCGGAAAGCTATTTCACGGAGGCCCCAGAACGGAACCCACCGAGCCCAGATCACGGCGTATTTCGGGTGCTTCGTGGGGGGGGGTATGCAACCACGGGCGCCGATATTCGCATTACCAGCCGGAGCAAGATGGTGCAGGACTTTCGCGATGAAACGATCGGATTTCGTTGTGCGAATTCGGGTGCGAAATCAGAGTAGCGCTGAGGGGGAAACCATTCGGAACTTACAGGAAATCAAAGTAATAGAGAATGAGAAACACGGCTACTAGGATATTGACAACCATACCGGCCAAAACTATAATGTCGAAAATTTTCGATCTCGTTTTCATCGCGTTTCCCCTGACTTTTCGTGTGCGGCAAGGAATTTTGAATAACATACGGATATCTGGGTGTCAAGAAACTCGCTGAGCTGATTCGGGATTGACGATTCGCATTAGAAATAAGGAGTTGAGATGAACACGGCAACGGAAGCACCAACAGTACCGGATAGCGAACTAAAAGTCGCCATCGGCAAGATGATTTTCTATATAACCTGCGCGGCGGGCTTGTGGTTTTTTTATTGGTTTGCTGGGATTCAGTGTCCCTGTTGAGCAGGGTGCCGCAGCGCTGGAATTTCTTGAACGTCTGCAAGACCTGAGGGAGGGAGTGCGATGGGGAGTACAATCGTTTACGCGCTGATATCGCTAGTCATCTGCATTGCGTACTTTACAGCGGTTGACCACTTTTTGATGGATTCGCAGGGACTTGATTTCTGGTACTTATTCCGGAAGTAGAAGGCTGGTAGTCGTTCTACTTCGACTCGGACGTGTGGACGCAAATGATCATCGGCTTTTTTAGAATGCATCAAGGAGGTATCTCATGGGACGTGTAGCCGGGAAGAAGCTGTTCTCAGTCATGGCGCTTGGCGCGATGATTGGCCTTCTCCTGCTCCCCATCGCCGTTTCACTTCCATCACTGGCTATTGGCGCAGATGCACCTGATGCGGTGAAGAAGGAGGGAGCAGCGACGGTCGAAAAGGGGCGAGATGTCTATTATAAGACGGAGGGCATCGTCGTCGGCGCTCCTGCTCCAAAGACCACCGATGGGCCTAGGGATTATCCGCGGTACAACTTCGAGAGCCGCGTGTTGCTCTGGTTTGCGAACCAGCAACACCTCTATTACGGAAGTTTCGTACTCGCAGTTCCGATTTTCTGCATGGTGATTGAGTTCATGGGGGTAGTGTCGAAGGATAAGGCGATGGCAAAGCGGTATGACCAACTCGCCCATGACTTTATCAAGATCAGTCTGACGGCGTACTCACTGACCGCAATTCTTGGCGGTGTGTTGCTTTTCACCTTTCTGACGCTCTATCCAGCGTTTTTCGGCTACTTGTCCAGCATTTTCCGCCCAGTCATGCATATCTATGCACTGATGTTCATAGCGGAGAGCGGAACCCTCTACATCTATTATTATGGCTGGGACAAGATGACGACCGGGTTCCTCAAGTGGATCCACTTGAGCATGTCCGTGATTTTGAACGTGATCGGTACATTGCTGATGTTCCTGGCGAATTCCTGGATCGGCTTCATGATGTCGCCGGCCGGCGTCGATGAGCAGGGCCGGTTCCTGGGGAACATCTGGCATGTCATTCATACCGCCCTCTGGAATCCACTCAACGTGCACCGCATTTTGGGTAATATGGCCTTCGGCGGCGGTGTCGTGGCGGCGTACGCGGCGTACAAGTTCTTAGCCTCCAAGACAGATGAGGATCGTGCCCACTATGACTGGATGGGCTATATCGCCATGGCGCTCGGCGTGGCGTTCTTGATTCCCTTACCGTTCGCCGGGTATTGGCTGATGCGCGAAGTGTATGCCTACCGCCAGCAGATGGGCATTACGCTCATGGGTGGTCTCCTGGCATGGCTCTTCATCATTCAAGCCACCATGATCGGCATCCTCTTCTTGAGCACGAATTATTATCTGTGGCAGGCGCTTGGTCGAATGCGCGGTGCTGAGAAATATCAACGCTACATTAAATATCTCGTATTTGTCCTCTGCTGCGGCTACCTGGTGTTTATTACCCCCCACACGATCGTGATGACTCCAGCTGAGCTCAAGGCGATGGGAGGGCAGCAACACCCGGTGTTGGGGAACTATGGGGTGATGTCGGCCAAAAACGGTGGAATTAACGTGATTATCACCACCACCATTCTGAGTTTCGTCTGGTACATGCGAGGCAATAAGGTCTCGACGGTATCCTGGTCGAAGTTCGGTAACATCTTCATGGGTGTTTTCTTCGGATGCGCCTATGTGAACATTATCTGGCTGGCGATCTACGGATATTATATCCCGGCAAACGTACGGGTGGGTCTGTCAGTGCCTCAGGTCGCCACGACGCTGTCTTGCCTCTTCTTCATGTTTGCGCTCAACAGCGCCATGATGAAGGGCGCCAAGCAGATGGGGGCAATCGAGTGGGGCAAGATCTCTGTTCGGTCGCAATATGCGTTGATTATGCTTGCAACCGCCTTTACCTGGATGATGGGCTTGATGGGATACATCCGTTCTTCGGTCAGATTGTTCTGGCACGTGAATGAAATCATGCGTGACAACTCGCCATGGGCCTACACGCATACGGTGGGTTTCGCGGCGAATATGATTTCGTTCAATGTGCTGTTCTTCTGGGTCAGCATCCTATTCGTCTTCTGGCTTGGAAGCATCGGGATGAAGAGGGCGCCTGCGCCTGTTGAAGCGAAGGCAGGGGTTCCGGGCGGCGCACCGCAGCCGGCTGGGGGCCACTAATAATCTTTAGGATCTTGGCTGGGCTGGTGGAGGCATGACGAACGTGCCCACTCATACCCAGACCTCAGGAGGTTACAACCGTGAGTGAGCTGATAAAGGACGCTCTGTCAATAGGGTGGCCACTGTTCGCGCTTATCGCCGGACTTTTCGTGTATTCCGTGGTGTCCATTAAAGACGGCGCCGCAAAGAAGCGCTCAATGTTCAAGCTCTTTATTGGCATGATTGCCGCGTTCATGCTGATGCTGGCAGTAGCGCATTATAAGGGGAGTTTCTATGAAGCGAACCGGATGCTTCCAGTCTCCTTAGTGCTCATCACCGCGTTGTGTTTTATGATGGGGGTGTATTTCCCCAATAACGCGGCAATGCTTAGGATCGGTGGGTTCATGTTCCTTGTTGCCGCCGGGCTGTCAGGGTATGGGAATTGGTTGCCGCAGGTCGAAGGTGGGTTTCCTCCCCCAGACGTGAAGTTGGTGTTCGATGCCATGACACCTCAACAGTTAGCCGATGAGGGTGAAAAGATCATTTTTGGTGGAATTGGAAAGAACAAAGAACAGGGCGCAGTCGGGAAAGGCCAATGTCCTCTCTGTCACGCGTTTCACGCAGGGATGCTCGGTGAACGTGCTCCCAACCTACTGAACCTTCCTGAGCGTGCAGGCAAGGAACGATTAGATGATCCAAAGTATAGTAAGGGGAAGCCTCAGGCCAGAGACTTTGCTCAGAAGGAAGCATTCCCAGGGTCGGGGACTGCTGAAAATGCTCAGGAGTATATCGCTGAGTCCCACGCTTGCCCAAGTTGTTACGTCGTTGTCGGCTATGGAGTCAAGGGCACAAACGATAAAGAGAGCCCGATGCCTGCTATTCACAAACCACCAATCTCGTTAAGCCTTCCAGAGTTGGCAGCGGTTGATACGTGGTTATATTTGCGCGAAGGGCGTGATGCTCCGTCATACGAGGAGATCATTAAATCGTACGAGAAGTTTGTTCCGGAAGCTGAGCGGCCTAAACTGCAGGAAGACAAGCCTGCAGGTGCGGGGGGCTCCCTCTTGGTAGATGGGACCGAACCGATCGACGTGATTTTTTCCAAGGCAACATGCGCTATGTGCCATACGATTCCCGGCATCCCTGGCGCAGTCGGCAAGCAAGGTCCCGTGCTGGAAGAGGGGACGAACGCACCGAACCGAATCAAGGATCCAGCATACAAGGGAACCGCGCATAACACGCAAGAGTACATCATGGAGTCCGTGGTCTCTCCCAGTACGTATGTCGTAAAAGGATTTCCTGACAACCTGATGCCAAAAGAATTCGGGGTCAAATTGAGTGCAGGCGCCCTGAAGAAGATCGTCGATTATCTGTCGCAGGTTAAAGCGGGTTCGCCGCCACCGAAGATTTCATGATTGTGTCCGTCCATTTCTTTGGTCGAGCAGGGGTGCTCACCATTATGGGAGTTCATCGATGAAAGCATTAATGTCCGTTGGGGCGCTCATAGGGGCAGTGGGCATACTCCTGCTTTCCGGAATGATCCTGGGTATCGTTCCATCAAACACCGTGAAGCTGATCGAAGGGTACATGCCGGTCCAAGTGATCGTGGAGCTCACGCTGTTCGTGGCGGGTTTTACAGGGATTAGCTACATGATGGCGGCCATGGGAATGCCATTCCCGCGGTTCTGGCAGGGGATTCTTTGTTGGGCATTCGTGCTCCTCTATTTGAAGTTTCGTGTGTATCCTCCGATTCCGTTCAGCGTTCGCGCGATGTATGGGACGATCTCCCTAGTGGCAGTGTTCATGTGGGTTTCTGCCAACGAAGAAGACTGGAAGAAGTTCAAGCAGCCGATCATGAACATCTTGGATGCCCAAACCGGGGCGAACAGGCTGCTGCGGTATGCGTATCTAATCGTTCTGCCACTTTTGATCGGTGGATTCGCATATAACTCGATGGTGCCGAAGTCAGAGGAGCCGATCGAGTTGCGAACGGTACATCCCGCGCCGCCAGCCAGCACCAAGGTGCATGGAAAGACCTATACACTTCAAACGACGCAGAACCCCTATCGTCTCAATCCTGAAGGAAAGTACGATCAGGAGTACAGCAACGCAAATATTGTGGAGCAGGGCATGGGCCGCTTGATGAAACCGAATGCCAATCCTTGGGATAAGGATGCGCAAGGGTACCTCAAGTATGTGCGTGAGGGCGGAGAGATTTTCTACCAAAACTGCCATTTCTGCCATGGTGATAACTTGAACGGCCGTGGACTTCACGCCTTCGCGTTCAATCCGATCCCGGCGAACTTTACCGATCCGGGTACGATTGCGCAGCTACAGGAAACATTCATCTTCTGGCGTGTCTCCAAGGGTGGAATCGGCTTGCCGAACGAAGGATTCCCCTGGGCTTCTGTGATGCCGCCATGGGAACAGCATTTGACTGTGGATGAAATCTGGAAAGTCGTCTTGTTTGAATATTGGCATACGGGGTATTACCCCCGCACGTGGGACTAGTCGTTCACGGGAATTGATAGCCAACGTTGGATTGACGACATAAGGGAAGAAGAGGGAAGCCATGAAGAATTTGTGTAGTCTGAAGGCGGGTGGACTGGTCATGACCGCCTTTGGAATCATCTTGGTCACCGGAAGCGCCGGAGGGTTGGCCTTTGCGGCAGATACTCTGCCTGCGGGCTTCAAAACAGGTGCGCTTGCGCCTGAGCCTTCTGCTGATATGATCGAAGCAGGAAAGCGGGTCTACTTCACCAAATGTGTCTGGTGTCACGGGGTCGATGGCGCGGGCGATGGACCAGGCGCCGATCGTCTTTGGCCGCGTCCTCGAAACTTCAATCAGGGAACATTCAAGATTCGGCACACAGCCAGCGGCGAGTTGCCATTGTTCGATGCCAAGAAACCCACTCCCGGTCAGAACGATCTGTTTGAGACCGTCACACACGGTCTGCCAGGGTCCGCCATGCCATCATGGGAAGGCATTCTGACAGAAGAGCAACGGCTCCAAGCATTGTCATTCGTCACCACCCAGCTCGTGAAAGATCGAAAGTTTACCGACAAGCAATCAGAGAGCCAGACTATCTTGCAGTTAGGCGACCTGACGCCGATTGCTCCCTCGGAGGAAAGTTTGAAAAAGGGAGCTGATCTCGTTGTCGAGAAGAAGTGTGTCGAGTGTCATGGCGCTGATGGCCGTGGTGACGGCAATGCGTTCAACCTGAAAGATGACTGGGGTTTTTCCATACAGCCGGCTAACTGGCACAAGTGTTGGAACTTCAGAGGGAGTCGGCAGGATCCCTATAATGTCAAGAACATTTTCAGAACGTTTTCGACCGGAGTCAACGGTACTCCGATGCCCTCATTCGCCGATAACAGCACTGTCGAAGAGCGCTGGCATATTGCCAACTTTGTGAACTCGCTCTGTGAGCGAGAGGCAGATGGGACGCCCCTCGCGATCGATCCACAGGCAGACAAGCCGAAGATCAACTTTGTGGTGTCTTCAGGGGTGGTCGAAGGAGAAATTCCGGCAGATCCAGAGAACGAACTGTGGACGAAGCGTGCCAGACGGTATATTGCGATGGGTGGCCAGATTACCCACAAGCCTAGAAACTTCGTGAACCGGATCGATGACATCTGGGTGAAGTCGCTCTACAACGATCAACACGTGGTGTTCATGTTCCAGTGGGACGATCGGACGAAGAGCGTCGCCGAAGGAAAATTGCCCTGGGCCCCGACTTCAGTCAATGTCGAAGTCAAGGAGCAGGATCCGAAGACTGGTGAAGAGGGTTCTATTGCTGCGCATCAGAATAACTACACGGTCTATAACGATGCGATTGCCATAGAAACTGCCATAAAATGGAAAGATCTTCCCTCCCCGATTAAGCCGCGGTATCTGTTCGGCAGCAACGAGCAGTTCCCCATGGACATTGTAAAGTGGGAAGCCGACGGTTCACTCCGCGCTTTCAAGGGTACCGGATGGGATAAAGACTTTGAAGAGCGGTATGACTACGAAGAGAATATCAAAATACTGTTTTCGGAGTGGAAAAATGGCCGATGGACGGTGATCGTTCAGCGGCCATTAGGTAACAAGAAAGATCAGGATTACGATGCAGACACCTTCTTTGAAATGGGGCAATACATTCCCACTGTGTTCTTTGCCTGGGACGGCCACAATGGCGACGCAGGGCGGAAGATGGCCGTCTCGGCCTTCTACTACACCTTCCTAGAGCCGCCGACACCACAAGAGGCCTATATTTATCCGGTTGTGATTGCGGCTGGTGTGGTCCTTCTGGAAGGTTGGGTGCTGACCAGACGATCGAATAGGCGGAAGGCAAAGGGCGTCTAACGCTCGCCTGAATAGAGAGAGTCAGAAGTATCAAGAGGGGGTGGGTGACCCACCCCCTCTTTCTTTTTGGCCACTGTATTGAGGACATCATGGAGACCGAGGTAACTGGCATCCTTCTCGCCGGGGGCAAAAGTAGGAGAATGGGTGAAGACAAACGCTACCTTATCGTGGGGGAACAGACCCTCATTGAGCGAGGACTGGCGGTGCTCCGCTTAATCTTTCAGGAGGTACTGGTCGTCATTGCGCAGGACAGCCCTCCGCTCGACGTCGACGCCAGAGTTGTGCGAGACCTGGTGCCTGATTGCGGCAGTCTGGGAGGGATATACACAGGGCTCACGCAGGCAACAACGCCCTACATATTCGTGGTCGCATGCGACATGCCGTTTCTCAATCAGGCGGCCATTGCACAGTTCATGAGTCGAAGAGCCGCCGCAGATATTGTGATGGCAAAACTCGCGGGCCAGTTACATCCGATGCATGCGCTGTACGGCAAAGGGTGCCTTCCGGCCATGGAACAGATGATTTTGGCACGACAGCTCAAGATCCAAGAGCTGGTGTCGCACGCGTCCCTTCGGGTGCAATACTTCACCGAAGTGGATTTACTCACCATCGATCCATCCTGGCGTTCATTTCACAACGTGAATACACCGGCAGATCTTGAGGTGGCGCGGTCTCTGCTGTTTCGTGTACCTCCCTCAGGACAACCGTAATGCTCACAGCGAGAAGGACGATCGTCATGATCCATCCCGGTGGCCTTGGCGATGTGCTTTTGGCAGTCCCGGCCATGGTTCGGTTGCGGACCCGCTTCCCCAACCATCGGCTGGTGCTCTGCGCAGAAGACCAGGTTGCGAAACTGCTCTTCGCCTGCCGCATCATCGATGAGTGGGCCTCTGTGCAAGGACGTGTCTGCGCGGACTTGTTTGCCGGTGCGGACTTGGTCACGGGTCAGGTACAGACATGGTTGGAGGACTGCGATTTTGCCATTGGCTGGATGCAGGATCTCGATGGCACGTTGAACGAGACACTCAAGGCAGTCGGCGCCAGAAAGGTTGTCGTGAGGTCTCCGTTCTCGACGGCAATTCTGGCCGCACATCAATGTGATCGGTTTCTTGAGTCGATCGATGAGGCAGTGCCTGATGATGAAGGGAATGTCCTGTTGACGCTGGCAGAACCGCTCCTCCATTTCGGACGAGCCTGTCTTGAAGCGGCAGGTTTCGTGATCGGGCATCGTCTTGTTGTGATCCATCCCGGGAGTGGGAGTGTTCATAAGTGTGTGGCGCCTGAAATACTTGCATCTGTAGTTATCGGTGTTCAGAATGTCGGGGCGACTCCGATAGTTCTAGAAGGGCCGGCAGACCAGGAGCCGGTCGCGCGTCTTCTCCAGTTATGTATGACCCCACCGATTGTTCTGAAGGGTCTTGATATTCTTACCGTCGCCGGGGTGCTTGCACAGGCACAGCTCTTTGTCGGGCAGGACTCGGGAGTCACGCATATGGCGGGGCTGATGGGGGTGCGTACCGTTGCTCTGTTTGGGCCGACCGATCCCGCTCGCTGGGCTCCTCGTGGTTCCCATGTGACCGTGGTGCAGGGCGCACCCTGCCTCTGCCAGTCATGGAGAGACGTGAGTCGGTGCGAGAACAAACCTTGCCTCCAGATCCCACAGAACCATCTTCTGGCACTCTGTCTTGCAGACCTTAAAGTGGCGGCGGTCCAATAGAGAATCCCTTCATGCGCCTTGTCACTGACTATCCCGTATGCTAGAGTGTCCAGTTCGTTTTCCCTTTCATTGCTAAGGACTTAGGAGTTCTTTTCTTGTCCAGCGGGGTCGTTCAGGAAAAGGTCACCAGCGCGCTCCTCGAAGCGCTCAATGGGGCCAAAAAAAAAGGCCAACTGAAGACAGAACTCTGGCCTCAACTGAGTCTGGATGCTCCTAAGCGGCCTGAATGGGGAGACTTAGCCTCAACGGTCGCCATGTCTCTCGCGGCGTCCGAGCAACGAGCGCCTCACGACATTGCCCAAATTATCATCGACAATCTTATTCAGTGCGAGCAGCTCTTTGACCGGGTCGAGATCGTCAGGCCGGGATTTCTCAACCTCACAGTCAAGCCAGCCGTCTGGCAGGAAGTGCTTGGAGAGATCGAGATGCAGGGGCTAACCTATGGGCGAGCCGAGATGGGGCAGCGACGTCGCGTCTTGGTGGAGTATGTGAGTGCGAATCCGACCGGTCCGTTGCATGTGGGACATGGTCGTGGCGCCGCGGTTGGGCAGGCTGTCGCAAACATGCTCAAGGCGGTCGGGTATGACGTCGTGAGTGAGTACTATATCAACGACGCCGGCCGGCAGATGAAATTGTTGGGGACTTCCGTTTATGCACGGTATGAGGAGTTGTCGAACCGGCCGGTAGAATTTCCGCCGGAGGGATATCACGGGGTCTACATCACTGCCGTGGCCGAGCGAGTGAAACAGCAGTTAGGGCCTGAGTTGGCCGGACGTCCGGCCATAGAGGTCGAGGAGCGCTGTCGAACGTTCGCCTATCAGGAACTGCTGAGCCTGATTCGCGAGGATCTGAAATCATTCGGGATCGAGTTCGAGTCGTGGTTTAGCGAGGCCTCTCTCGTGAACTCAGGGGCCGTCCAGCGGGTGTTGGATGAATTGAAATTGCAACAGTTCCTGTTTGAGCAAGACGGTGCCTGGTGGTTCCGATCCTCGGCGTTCGGCGACGAAAAAGATCGTGTCGTGCAAAAACAGGACGGCGAGTACACCTACCTGGCTTCCGATATCGCCTACCACCAGGATAAGCTGCGGCGCGGATACGATTTGCTGATCGATGTCTGGGGCGCGGATCACCATGGCTACATTCCTCGCATGCAAGCGGTCGTGCAGGCCTATGGGTATCCGAAAGATCGCCTCCAGGTCGTGCTGGTCCAGATGGTAAATCTGTTGCGCGGCGGGAAAAAAGTGGAAATGTCCAAGCGGGCCGGCGAATTTATCACGATGCGGGAAGTCATCGATGAAGTCGGGGCCGACGCGGCCAAGTTCTTTTTTTTGATGCGCGACTCCGACTCGCATCTCGATTTTGACTTGGAACTGGCCAAGCAGCGGTCATCCGATAATCCCGTGTACTATGTGCAGTATGCCCATGCCAGGATCGCCAGCCTCTGGCGCGTCGCGGCTGCGCGAGGCATTGCGTGTCCCCTGCCGAGCGAGACGGACTTGGCGGTGTTGACAGATCCGGATGAATTGGGGTTGCTTCGCAAGCTCTCCGCGTATCCCTCGGTCCTGCAGGGCAGTGCGATGGCGTACGAGCCTCACCGGATGACCTATTACCTTCAGCAATTGGCCGGGCTGCTGCACACGTTTTATAACAAGCACCGGATTCTCCCTCCTGCTGCGGATCGAGATCTATTGGCGGTCATGCCGGATGGATTAGTCCTAGGTGAGGCGCCACAGAAAGAGATGCCGACGCCTGAACGGACTGCGGCAAGACTGGCGCTGATGCGAGGAATCCAGCAAGTCTTACAGAACGGACTCAGCGTGCTAGGGATTTCCGCGCCGGAGCAGATGTAGCAGGCAAGAGGGACTGTGGACTATTCAGTGCAGCAGGCGGATGGTGAGACGAGTGCGCGGTTGGGAAGACTCAGCACGGCCCATGGAGTGATCGATACGCCGGCGTTCATGCCGGTTGGGACGTTGGGGCCGGTGAAGGGGATTGATCCAACCGACTTAGAGCAGCTCGGCTTTCGTCTCATGCTGAACAACGCCTACCACCTCTATCTGCGGCCTGGGCATAAGGTTGTGGCTGAGATGGGCGGATTGCATCAGTTCACCGGGTGGCCGGGGGCCATTTTGACGGACAGCGGTGGGTTTCAGATTTTCAGCCTTGCAAAGTTATGCAAGGTGACAGACGAGGGTGTGAGTTTTCAGTCGCATCTCGATGGGTCCACACATTTCATCACGCCGGAGACGGCTATCGAGATCGAAGAAGCGTTGGGAGCCGATATCATGATGGCGTTCGATCACTGCGTGGCCTTGCCGGCTGAGAAAGAGGTCGTGCGTGATGCCGTGCAGCGCACCACCCTGTGGGCTCAACGCTGTCAGGCCAGTCGGCGTCGCACGGATCAAGCCCTCTTTGGGATTGTGCAAGGCGGCTTGGATGCGGATCTCCGCGTGACCTCGGCGCGTGAGCTCGTGGGGCTTGGCTTCGAGGGCTACGCGGTCGGGGGGCTTTCGGTGGGAGAATCGAAGACAGAGATGCATGCCATGTTGGATGTGACCGTGCCGGAGTTGCCGGCTTCGAAGCCGCGGTATTTGATGGGAGTGGGGATGCCGGAGGATCTAATCGAAGGTGTGGCGCGAGGGATCGACCTGTTCGATTGCGTGGTGCCTTCGCGTCATGGGCGGACGGGCTCGCTCTTCACGAGTTTTGGGCGCGTGGTGATCAAGCAAGCACGGTATGTTCGGGATGAACAGCCGATCGATCCGACCTGCGGCTGCCCGGTCTGCGCGCGCTACTCGCGCGCCTATCTGCACCATCTCTTTCAAGTAAAAGAGATGCTGTCGTCGAGACTGAATACGATTCACAATCTCTGGTACTTTGCCGATCTGATGGGCCAGGTGCGGTCAGCGATCGCACAGGGAACGTTGCGCTTGTTTCGGGATGAATTCTACCGATCCCGCGAGCGGGCTGCATCGAATTTCTCAGCTGCAGACGTGGCTGAGACCGATGTGCATCGGCATGCCGGATGGGACTAACCAGGTCGAGGAGGAGTTCGCATGGTCATGGAATCGGTCGCATGGGCTCAAGGGATCGGTGGAGGGAGTGCGGGTTCGAATTACAGTACGTTCCTATCCCTCATTCCGTTCGTGCTGATCTTCGTCATTTTCTATTTCCTGGTCATCTTGCCGCAACAAAAGAAAACGAAACAGCAGAAGGAATTACGGGAGGCCCTAAAGAAGGGCGATAAGGTGGTTACCGCATCAGGTATCTGGGGCACCGTGACGAATATCGGGAAGGAGACGGTGACGCTGCAGATCGCCGATACGGCGAAGATTCGGATACAGCGGGACCAAATCGCTCGGTTGCGCGGCGGCGACGACGACGACAAGGATAAGGACTCGTAGATTGCGAGTGACAAAGGGGTTACAGGCGACATGAAAAAAGTGGGTGGGCGGTTAACATTGTTGGCGTTGGTGGTGGTGGTGTCGGTGATCTTCTTTATCCCGTCCTATCCGCCGTTCTATCAGGCGTTGCCTGGCTGGCTGAAGCAGGTGATGCCGAGCAAAGGCATTACGCTGGGCTTGGACCTTCAAGGCGGGATTCACCTTGTCATGGAAGTGGACGAAGATCGCGCAGTTGAGATTGCCGTCGATCGATCGGTGGTGTCTCTTCAAGATCTGTTGGTCGATAAGAAAATTCCCGTCGAGTCTGTGACGCGGACAGGGCAGACCCAAGTGACGATTCAATTTCAAAACGCCGAACTCAAGGCGCAGATTCAGAAGATGATCGACGACTATCCGACGTTCAGCGAGACGGAGTCTGCAGGGTCGGCCACCCGGCTGGTATGGGAACTACGAGAAATCGAGGCGAAGCGGATCAAGGACTCTGCGATCAACCAGGCACTGGAAACGATCCGGAATCGCATTGACCAATTTGGCGTGACGGAGCCCATCGTGCAGCGGCAGGGGTTGAAGCAGATCGTCGTACAGTTGCCCGGCGTCAAAGAGCCCAAGCGCGCCAGGGATCTGATCAAAGAGACGGCGTTGCTTGAGTTTAAGATGCTCGATGAGGACAACCAGCCGAAGCTTGATCTGCCCGCCAGCATTCCAAAAGGCGGCGAGGCGGAGCTTCTGAAACAGGCGGAGGCGAAGCTGCCCGTAGGCGATGAGATCCTTTTCGAGCGAGGAGTCGATAAAGATACCGGCCGGGAATATCGGGTTCCCTTTCTCGTGAAAAAGCGGGTCATGTTGACCGGCGATGTGTTGAGCGATGCGCGGGTCTCGATCGGTCAATTCAACGATCCCTACGTGTCGATGACATTTGACTCCAAGGGTGGACGGGAATTCGAACGGATTACGGGCGAGAATATTAAGAAGCGAATGGCCGTCGTGCTCGACAACATGATCTACTCGGCGCCGGTGATTCAGGACCGCATTACCGGGGGGCGCGCGCAAATCACCGGGACTTTTTCCATGCAGGAGGCGAACGACTTGGCCATCGTGCTTCGGGCCGGCGCCTTACCGGCTCCGCTCAAGATCATTCAAGACCTCACGGTCGGACCGTCGCTGGGGAAGGATTCCATCGAGAAAGGTTATCAGGCCACGCTGTTTGCCGGCGCCCTGGTGGTGGTATTTATGATCGTGTATTACCGGATGTCCGGGGTGATTGCAGACTTTGCGTTGATGCTGAACTTGCTCTGTTTGATCGGAGCCCTTTCTGCCCTGAACGCAACGCTGACCTTGCCGGGGATCGCTGGAATTGTGCTCACGATCGGGATGGGCGTCGATTCGAATGTCTTGATTTTCGAGCGTATTCGGGAAGAGCTGCGACTGGGGAAAGCGGTTCGGTTGGCGGTGGACGGGGGATACGACAAGGCACTGCTGACGATTGTCGACTCTCACGTGACCACCCTCATCACGGGGGTGGCGCTGTTTCTCTTCGGCACGGGGCCGATCAAGGGATTTGCCGTGACCTTGTGTCTCGGTATCGGGATCAACCTGTTTACGGCCCTGATTGGCACCAAGGTCATCTTCGACCTCTTGAATCAACGACAGAAAGTGGGACAGTTAAGCATCTAGTTCGAAGGAGCCGGAATGTTAGAGATTCTTGGAAAAACCAATATCGATTTCATGGGAAAGCGCCGTTGGGCCTTTCTGTTTTCCGGCATCATGGTGGTGCTGGGGCTTGTGGCGGTCGTTCAGATTTCCCGGGGGGCGGCGAACCTCGGTATCGATTTCGCTGGCGGGACTGCGGTCCAGTTGAAATTCGATCAAGCGATCCGGATCGACGAAGCGAGAAAAGTCTTGGAGGCAAACGGCCTGGGCAATGCCGAGCTGCAGGAATTCGGTCAGGAGAACAAACTTCTGGTCCGTCTGAAGGCCTCGACGACCATCGAGGAGAAGGTCGCTGACCGGGTCGTGGCGATTTTTACAAAGGAATTCTCCTCGAACCATTTTGTGGTCGACTCCAGCACGGAAATCGGACCGACCATCGGGCAGAAACTTCAGCAGGATGCCCTCATTGCGATTATCATTTCCTTTGCCGGAATCATTCTCTACGTGGCGGCGCGATTCGAGCTTCGCTTCGGCGTCGCCGCAGCCTTGGCGACCTTCCATGACGTGTTAGCGGTGTTGGGCGCCTTTTATATCCTGGACAAGGAAATTACCTTGCTCGTCGTGACGGCATTGCTCACGTTAGCAGGCTATTCGATGACGGATACGGTTGTCGTGTTCGACCGTATCAGGGAAAACCTCCGGATGCGGCGGCGGGAAACTGAAGACACCATCATCAACAATGCGGTCAACCAAGTCTTGAGCCGCACGATCGTGACCAGTTTGACTGTCGTGTTGGTGCTGATTCCTCTGACGCTGGCCGGCGGAGAGGTCTTGCACGATTTTTCTCTTGCCCTGTTGTGGGGCGTGATCTTCGGGACCTATTCGTCTGTCTTCGTCGCGAGTCCCTTGCTGTTGCTCTGGCCTGGAGCGTCAGGGCGGCTGTTGAAGCGAAGTTAGCCGGATGGTGAAATGACCGTCCGTCGTTCGTCTCGGAAGACCCTTTCGAACGCTTCACGCAGACGGGTTGTCGCATCCTGCTTGGGACACATCCATGGCATTCTGGAGTCATTCTCACAGTCTCCAGCGCAAGATCATCACGGCGATCGTGTTGGTCGGACTTCTGCCTCTGACTCTTCTGCTTGCGCTCACCTACGTCGAGGAGTGGCGTGCGCTTCGTGAATTGACCGGCGCCAACTTCAAGGAAGCCGCCGTAGAAGCTGCTCGCCGCATCGAAATGCAGGTCAGTCGTGGAATGAACGAGGCTCAGCAACTCGCCACGACTCCCTTTCTCCGCACCGCCGTGACCGAAGCCAACCGCACGTACGAGGGAAAGGATGCGCAACGCATCCAGGGCATGATCAAGGATTGGCAGCAGCGGTGGCGTCAGCGGGATAAGCAAAGCGAGTTTCCCCTCTTCATCAATCGTATCGTCACGAACTACCTCATCCGGTGGCACGATATCCGAAAATCAGACTATGTCGGGATTTTGGTGACCGACCAGCAGGGGGCGCTGGTGCTCAGTTCCATTCCACAAGTGGAGTACTTTTACGGGAATACGCCGTGGTGGCAAGCAGTGGTAAAAGGTGGCAGCCTTAGGGGTTATGTGAGCGAGATCGCCTTCGATCCCGCTTTCGGGACTCATGCGGTCGTGGTGTCGGAGCCCATTCTGGACGATACAAAGGGGACGGCAATCGGGGCGGTCACCATTTTATTACGCCGAGATACGATTTTTCATGCCATTGGTGAGGTTACCATCGGAGCAACCGGTCATGCGATGCTGTTCAGTTCCGATGGTGTGCCTGTGATCTGTCCGGTCCTGGCCCCTGAAGAGCATACGGTACGACCTGAGATGATCAGTGCCCTCGGAGGGTTGCCAGCTGGTTGGACCGTTGCTGCAGATGATTCCCACGGGAGCCGGAACGCCTTGATCGGATTCGCTCCGGTTCGATTCGGCGAGAGCTTAGCTCCAGGGAGCCTCGGAGGACATCAGTGGATCACCGTGGTGCGGCAAGATCCCCAGGAGACCTATGCGCCGCTCGCCGAACTCATGGCGAAAGTGCTGCTCTATGGGTTGCTTGTGCTCGCCGTGCTGTGGGGGACAGGGGTGGTCGTCGCGCGTCGGATTGCCCGTCCCATTCAGTTGTTACACGACGGGGTGCGTGAAATCGGAAGCGGACGATTGGACCAGCGATTGGAGCTGAAGACCGGCGATGAAATTGAAGGGCTCGCCGAGGCGTTCAATCAGATGGCGACAAATTTACAACAATCGTTTGCGCAGATCGAACAACGCGTGGTGGATGTGCGCCGTCTGGAAGAAAAGTACCGCGACTTAATCGAGCATTCTCCGGAGATGATCTATCAATTGAATCGGAACGGCCGATTCGTCCATGTGAATAGGACGGGGCTCGAGAAGTTAAAATACACGCTCAATGAGATGCTATCGATGCGGCTCTGGGACCTTGTGCCGCGCGGTCAGGAGGCACTTGTCTTACAATACCTGGAACGATTGGTGGCGCAAGGGCGTAGTTCGATGGAAACGGTGTTTCTGGCCAAGGACGGTCACCCGATCGACGTGGAGATTCATGCCACGGCACTGATCGATCAAGAGCGAGGCGGGCTGGTCCACTCGCGCGCGTTTGTGCGCGACGTGACCGAACGGCATAGGCTTGCACAACAACTGCAGGAATACACGACGACACTTGAACAGGCCGTATTGGAGCGGACGCAACAGCTCATGGCCTCGCAGGCGCGGTACAAGGCGTTGTTCGACTTGGTGGCGGACTCGGTATTTATGGTGAATTCGGGCGGTCTGATTGTTGCCGTCAATAAACGTGAGGAGCAAGCGTTGGGGTATGCAGAGGCGAGCGTGGTCGGCCGCAGTCTGCTCGAAGTGGTTCTTTCCGATTATCACAATTCGTTGCGCGAATGGCTGAGCGACATCATCTCAGGGCAGCGAAGCGTGTCCACCCAGGAGATCATGGTGCGCCATGCAGACGGACGGGAAACTCCGGCCGAGATGGATTTGATCCTGGTGGGAGCGGCAGACCAACCATCGGTGATGGTGCAGTTACGAGACATTACCGGCCGAAAGCGGCTCGAACGGCAGCTCGAGACGTACCGAGAAGAATTGGAAGATAAGGTACGAGAGCGCACGCGGGAGATTGAAGAGACCAAGCAGTATCTGGAGAATCTTCTCGAAAACGCCAACGATGTTATTTACACCCTCGACATTGAGCAACGGTTTACCTACGTCAACAGTAAGATCGAAGCATGGGGTTACCGGAAAGACGACCTGCTCGGGCGCCCGTATCTCGCCCTTCTCTCCAAGCGCCATCGAGGGAAGCGTCTCAAGAGTACCTTGGATATCGGCGCGAAGCAGGTCTACGAGGTCGAAGTGATGACTCGCACGGGGGAGCCGAGGGCGGTGATGGTCAGTGTGTCCCCGCTGCATACGGCTGGGGGAGAGATCTTGGGTGTGCTGGGCATCGCTCGTGACATGACCGAGACCAAGAAACTGGAGCAGCAGATTAGGAATTCCGAGAAGCTGGTCTCGGTCGGACGGCTTGCCGCAGGGGTAGCCCACGAAATCAACAATCCCCTCGGAGGCATCCTCAACTGCCTCTACAACTTACGGAAGGGGGCACTGTCGCCGAGCCGGCAGGAAGAATATCGGGTGTCGATGGAAGACGGGGTGCGACGTGTGCAGAAGATTGTTCGGCAGCTCCTCGATTTTTCCCAGCAGCATGTGCCGGAGTTTGCGCTGACGGACATCAATCACGTCGTCGATCGGGTGTTGGTTTTGACGACCCATCTCTTTGCCCCGAAGCGAATCGTGTTGGAAACGGGATTCGGTCAGGGGTTGCCGAATGTCATGGTCGATCGGCACATGATTGAGCAGGTGTTGATGAACCTGGTCTTGAATGCGGTGCACGCGATGAAAGACGGAGGGGTGCTCACGATTCGAACATCCGTGGTCGAAGGGGTCTGCGTGATCGAGGTGTGCGATACGGGATCTGGGATCCCGTCGGCGGTCCTGCCGAGGATCTTCGACCCCTTCTTTACGACCAATCGTGAAGGCGAAGGAACCGGGCTCGGCCTGTCGGTCAGTCTGGGCATCGTCGAGCGCCACGGCGGGAAAATTTTGGTGGACAGTGAGGTCGGAAAGGGGACGACCTTTACCCTCTGTCTTCCTGTGTCCCGTGACCGTTCGTCGATGGAGAGGGTGTCATGAAGGGGCTCAGAATTCTATTGGTCGATGATGAGCCGCTGATGCGGCTGTCGATGGTCGATGCATTGGAGACGATCGGCCATGACGTCGAAGCGTCCGCATCCGGGACGGAAGGACTCGAAGCCATTCGCCAACGGCCATTCGATCTGGTGATCACCGATCTACGGCTGCCAGGCGCGGACGGGCTCACAGTGCTCGCAGCGACCAAAGAGCGGTCGCCCGACACCGAGGTTCTCATGATTACCGCCCACGGATCGGTAGAAACGGCGGTCGGCGCGATGAAGCTCGGGGCCACCGACTACATCACGAAACCGTTCCAGATGGACGAATTGCTGCTCATCGTCGAGCGGGTGGGCCGTGTGGTGGCATTGCGGCGCGAGAATCGGGACCTCAAAGAAGTGTTGGAGGACAAGTTCAGCTTCGGAGGCATTCTCGGAACGAATAGTCAAATGCGAGCGGTGCTGGACAAGATCAAGATGGTGGCGGGGACAGACTCGACGATTTTGATTCTGGGAGAAAGCGGGACCGGCAAAGAACTCGTCGCGAACGCGATTCACCAAAACAGCCCGCGCAGCCATCACCCGCTGATCAAGGTCAGTTGCGCCGCCTTGCCGGAGACGTTGCTCGAAGCAGAACTGTTCGGCCACGAGAAAGGCGCCTTCACGGGCGCGCTCCGTCAGCGGCGAGGGCGATTTGAGTTGGCGCATCGAGGCACGCTGTTCCTTGATGAGATCGGTGAAATCTCGCCGATCATCCAGGTGAAATTATTGCGGGTGCTCCAGGAGCGGCAGTTTGAGCGTGTCGGGGGGAACGACAGGATCGATGTCGATGTCCGCCTGGTCTGTGCCACCCAGAAAGACTTGCGGAAAGAAGTCGCGCAAGGACGGTTTCGTGAAGATTTGTTCTATCGGCTCAACGTCGTGCAGGTCGTCATTCCGCCGTTGCGTCAGCGGCAGGAAGACATCATGGTGATTGGCGAGCATGTGCTCAAGACCTGCTCCACCAAGATGAACAAACAACTCAAAGGATTTTCCCCGCAGTCGCGGGAGGTGCTCTTGCGCTATTCGTTCCCCGGCAACGTGCGGGAGTTGGAGAACATGATCGAGCGTGCCGTGGCGTTGGGGCGGGATCGTGAAGCCATCCAACCGTCCGATCTGTGCGGGTTCCAGTCCTGTCCGTTTACAGGCGGGATACCGCAAGAATCGTGTGGATTCTGTAGCGAAGGGCTGACGGGGCAGAAGCGCGAGGAGCGTCCACTGACCTCGCTGGCGACGGCGCGTGAACAGTTCGAGCGTGAGTATATTGTGTCGGTTCTCGGGCGGGTAGAGGGCAGCCGCACCACGGCCTCGAAAATTCTCGGTCTCTCGCGAAAATCCCTCTGGGAAAAGTGCAAGCGCTACGGCATTCCCTCGGCGCGGGATGAGGCGGAGGAGGCTGAATAGCGAGGGCCATCCCGAGGTGCTGAGTCCTGTGTGCTGAGGAGGACCCGGAACCGCGACATGCTCTTCTTCCAAGAGTTCCTGCCGGTTAGCGTATCTGTTCTGAGATTCCATGAGGCCACAGAAGCTGGTGGAAATATAGCATGCCCAGGTTTTCTGGTCTCGCCAGCAAGATAAACATGGCGAGGCCTCTCGCCACATGCCGCCATCCGTGCCATACTGGCGTTCTACCCATGACTTGGCTAGACTATCCAACGAGGCAAACAATGAGTATCCGTCAACTACTGCAATCCAAGCGAGCAAAGATTCTACAGATTGCCGCACGCCACGGGGCGCGAAACGTGCGTATCTTTGGATCAGTCGCGCGGGGAGAGGCACGACGAGGAAGTGACGTGGACTTCTTGGTGGATATGGAAGAAGGCCGAAGTCTGCTCGATCATGCCGCCCTGATTCTTGATCTGGAACGTTTGCTCAAACGGCCTGTTGATGTGGCCTCTGAGCGAGGACTCCGTCCGCTGGTGCGAAGAGAAGTCTTAAAAGACGCGATCAATCTATGAGGGATGATCGGGGACGCCTGCAGGATATCGTTGATGCCATTAAGCGGATTGAACGGTATGTGAAGCGGGGCCGTCGAGCATTTGAAGAAGACGAACTCGTCCATACCTGGATGATCCACCACATCCAAATCATCGGCGAAGCAGCCAGCAAGCTCACCCCTTCCTTTCGGAAAACCCACCACGACATACCCTGGCCTCAGATCATCAAAATGCGCCATGTCTTGGTCCACGACTATTTCGGCATCGATCTTGGAGAAGTCTGGGCTGTGGTGGAGCGGGATCTACCGGCACTGAAGAAGCAAATCAGCGCCATCCTCAAGCCTGTGACCAAACGCCCACAAAAAGATTAGCGCTCACGATTTTCCATTGATACGCGCACGTCGCTCTTGTTCGTCTGGTTCATTTGGTTTCTCTTGTTTCTTTAGTTCGCCTGGTGGGTTTGCTATCCGGCCAACAAGACAAACCAGATAGACCAGACCAACCGGATAAACCAGCCCCTCCTCTCGCCTTTCCCGCCCGTCTCGCTCTCCATAACTAAGCACTCAGCACTTCCCTTCCCCCTAAGAGGGGCGTGATTTCTCGCGGGGGAAAGGGGGGAGGGTGGGATGCCTTCGGGTTTCACTCATAGACCTCCCGGAGCGATCCGCTCGGGTTTCGCCGGGCGGAAGCCTTCTGAAATTGCCGCAGCCACGGTCTTGCGACCGTGGTGCCTTGGTCAGTTCCAGCATTCCTTCCCGGCTTAGCCTCGGCGGATACCTCACTCCTCCGGCCATGTTCGCAAAACCCAAAGGCATCCCTTTGGAGGACGTGATTTACACAAGGAAAACAGGTAAGCTTCGGCGGCGATTGTCTGCCCCATGACATCAGGATCATTCGCATGGCAAAAAAAGCGAAGCCCGTCACGAAGAACGCTCAGACTGCTCCGTATAAGCATCCCGAGGCGAAGAACCTCATGCGGCCGGAGGTGGGGACACAGGCGCAGTTTAAGAAGAAGAAACCGCCGAAGACCTACCGCTACGATTCGTCGCTCTCGCCCGCGCTCGATTGGGATGCCAAGAATCCTGCGCGCGAGCAGGGCGAGACTCTCATCAAACAAGTCCTCGATGCCAAGACTCTAGAAGAGGCAAAGGCAGCCGCTTCTAAACTCAAAAGTCTGAGCAAGCCTTTCCTGAACTGGGCAGGCAAAGCCGAGCGGTTGTCGTTTGATGTGCCGACGCTTCCTCTCTTCATTCACGAGCGCCTTTCCACGAAAGCCATCATCGAAACGCTGGCTGGACATAAGACGGACAAGCAAGAAGATATGTTCGCGCTGTTTGGCGATCCGCAGCACTCAATCGCTGATCAGGTGCTGAAGGCCTACGAGTATCAGGATAACTGGACGAACCGGATGGTGCTGGGCGATTCGCTCGTCGTCATGAACTCGCTGCTGCACTATGAAGGGCTCGGCGGGCAAGTGCAGATGATCTATATGGACCCTCCGTATGGGGTGAAGTTCGGCAGCAACTTCCAGCCCTTCGTTCGCAAGCGCGATGTCAGCCACAACGACGACGAGGACATGACACGTGAGCCCGAGATGGTCCAGGCCTATCGAGATACGTGGGAACTTGGCCTACATTCGTACCTAACCTATTTACGTGATCGACTCTTGCTTGCCCGCGATCTCTTGACGCCTAGCGGCAGCATCTTCGTCCAGATCAGCGACGAAAACCTGCACCATGTGCGGGAAGTTATGGATGAAGTGTTTGGGGCGGAGAATTTTGTTGCGGTGATCGCATTTTCCAAGACAACGGGTTTCTCTGGCAAGACCATTTCTTCAATAGCTGATTTTATCGTTTGGTATGCCAGAGACTTGGAAAGGATCAAGTATCGTCAGTTGTATCGCCAAAAGGAGCCCGGCGATGAGGGTGCAACAAAGTATCGCCCGGTTGAAACTTTGGAAGCTATTCCAAGGGGCCAGTTTGATCCGAAGCGCCTTGTGACGTCA
>JAYTTD010000093.1:0-5796 GCA_043745235.1 Nitrospira sp.
CCGGGCCTTGCCCGGGTCGCAGTTTCAGTTTTTCCTCACCCAGAATCTCATACGCCTCGGAAGGCGCTGCCATGAGAGAAAAAGATGGTTCGGCATGACTATTGACGTATTTGTCTGCGCATTGTCGAAAAGGTTGTCTGTTGCGAAGATAGAACTGGAACGGATCCAAACCCCTTCCTCTGTGGCCGAACATACTCAGGACTGAAACCGGGGCGCTCAGTTCCAACGAAGGTGGCTTGGTATAGCGGTGCCTGTTACTCAGCCGTACATTCAAAAAGGAAACCCAGCTTATCCCTATTCTTTCCGCTGACCATTACCCCAGGTAGCGTCAAACGCCTCGCGTCACTCTGTCCTGGATGTGAGCAACTTTGACCAGACCGCACGCTGTATTCTTGACATACTACCGCTCACAGGCCAGGTCAGTTCGACTTCAATGCTGGACGGTTCCCTTTCTGCCTGACCCGGACCGATGCCCGGTACTCTGTTTGCTCGAATTCGGACGTAGCCATGCGAACCAAACTGATCGCCTTCATTATCGTAGTGGGCCTCGGAATCGTCGGTGCCTTCGGGTGGGTGGGGTATCAATTGTTCACAACCGGCTTTAGCGCAAAGACGGAGCCCCATGCGATTGAGGTGTTCCTTGCGCGGCAGATTCGCCATCTGGCCATTCCCATCGAGCAGCGCAATACACCCAATCCCGTCCCGCTCAGTTCCGACTTATTGAAGCAAGGGATCGCGCACTTCGCCGACCACTGCGCGACCTGCCATGCCAACGACGGCAGCGGCCAAACGCCGATCGGGAAGAATGTCTACCCCAAAGCGCCGGACCTCCGATTGCCCGGTACTCAATCGATGTCGGATGGTGAGATTTTCTGGGTCATTCACCATGGCATTCGCTTCACTGCGATGCCGGCCTGGGGAGAGGGTGACCCAGCGCAGGACAAGGACAGTTGGAAGCTGGTCCACGTCATTCGCCATCTCCCACAACTGACGCCGGATGAGCTCGACCAGATGAAGGCGCTCAACCCTAAGACGAGGAATGATCTGAAAGAACATGCCGCGTTGGGCCAGTTCCTGCAGGGAGACGATGCCGCGGCAACAGAGTCCGATAGCGGTCATCATCACTACCAGGCTGCGGAAAAATTTATAGGCACGCCTGTTTTTTAGCGCGAGCGGGATGGAGTTGATCCGTCAGATGGTGATCATCTATCAGAACTACGACGTCAAGGCCTGTGTGTGGTGGCCAGTGTCCGATACCCACAGCACGCGGTCGAGGCGGCTCAGGCCAGTGGCCATATCAGTACTAAGTCCTTTTCGATTTCCAGGCGGATCAACACCCATTGACCGATCTGGGAATGAAACAGTTTCTCGCTGACGGGAAGGCGCAACCCCAGAAGTCGGCACGGGTTCGAGGAGGAGTCCTGTTGTGAGTTTGAAAGATCTGGTGCATCGAGAACTCAGTGAGGGTCTGACTGAAGAGGAGCTGGCCTCTGCTGTCGGGGTCTCCGTACAGACGATTGCCGAGATTCAGGTCAACGAGCTCCCGCAAGATTCCACCATTTGGACACAATTTGCGCTGTACTTTCGCATGGATGCGGATACCTTGCGATCCGGTGGTCCACCACACGCAGAGGGACTCTTCGACCTCACAGAGAGCGCCCATCCCTCCCCCCTCGGCCAAATGAGGAAGGTGCCCCTCCTGAAGTGGAATCAGATTGACCAGATGGTCACGCGCGAAGAGCCGCCTCGTCTCATCCACGCTGAAACGCTGCTTGAAACAGATGTGCCAGGGAAGCGCACCTTCGCCGTGCAGATGCGAGACAATTCCATGCAGCCCCTCATCAGCAACGGCGAAATCATTTTCGTCGATCCTGATCTTCCCAGCGAGCCTGGTCATTACGTGGTAGTCGAGAGTGAAGACGGCCGCCCCGAGGGGACCCTCGTGCGGCAGCTCAAGGACATCGGCGGGCACGCGATGCTTCATCCGCTCAACCGGCAGTATACAGACCTCCCCGTGACGAAGCACCGAATCTGGGGCCGAGTCGTGCGGTTGCGGAAAAATCTTTGAAGCACACGGATAATCGTAACGCCCTGCCATATAAATTGGCCGTCGCGTCATATGAGTACTGCGTTGAAATTCTGACAAATACAAGAAGACTTTATGGTGTAAGAAGCTCTATGCGCCTAGCTGTGCTCCTAGCGGACGGAAAAACAAAGTGACGGACAACACATTTATGCCGGATGGAATAGAATAACAGACGTCTGCAACAAACATTCTCTCGAGCGCGCGAGGCAAGCCCGACGCGCCAGTTGATTCCGCATGTCTCGCCTTTCCCGCCAGTCCTGCATGTCTGGCACAGTTATTCCGCAAGAGTATTTTCGAGCCTGTGAACGTGGCGCTGTCCGTCGATTGAGTTTTTTAAATGTGAGCAATTTTGAACAGATTGCAGTCTGTCTCGTCGGATAGATTGAACCCACATATACACACGAATGGGCGTGTGTCCAAAGGAGGAAACCATGAGATATTCCGCTATGACGATGCTCGCGTTGTTAATGGGAGTTGCCGCTGGCTGTTCAATATCCAGCACAGCTACTGATTTGCGCGGCATAAAAGGGGTGGACGGCGACAAGCTGACGCACATCAACACAAGGAACTACGCGATCCACCTCTTCATGACCAAACCGATCTGGGGAAACGCCACACTGCACAATACGGTCCAGAGTTTCGCCGATGAGGCCAAAAAAGTCGGTGCCACGAAGGTGAGAATCGTACAGTCGGACGAAGCCACAATGTGGTACCTCATCCCGGTCTTGGGGTTCATTTTCACCCCGGTTGCCACGAACGTCGCGGGAGATGCGCTTCTCCCCTAGCGCAGGAGTCCATCGGGCAGGCCCGGTTTCACGAACACCTCCGGAAAAGCGATAACGGTGGTCTGTCGAGACACAGGCAAAGGAATGCCTGCTGAGCGGTGACCACAGTCAGGAATGACGCGGTGGGCTCGGTGGCTTTGGGATACAATAGCGGCCACAAATGGAGATTGAGGAGTGAGCCAAGCACAGTCAAACCGATGGGTTGTGGATCCGGGGGCCTGGCCCCCGGTGAGGTCCGCGCAACGTAACCCAATCTCCAATCTCCCTGCTCTCCGAATGGGGTACGTGGAGACTGCACGGCTCGAATCGCTTCTAAAGACCTCGCCGTCCAACTTCCTGGGTATCGTCCGACATGACCAACATTCCGGGGAGCCTAGTGGCTTAGGTGCCTGTCCGGTTGTCTGCCTCGATATGCCGCAACTCAACGAGCCTCCGTTGGCCGAGGTATGGACAAGCACCCTGCCGGTCACCTATCAACAGGCCGAGAGAATCCATTGCGCCATGAACGATGAGGTGCTCTTTGGCGCGTTGCAATTGGAAGAACGCCCGGGCGCGTTGCTGGATGTCCTAACCTACCGCGCCTATCGACGCCTGCTCGTGGAAGCGCGCACCCTGGGCTACCCTCATCTGTTGCGGGTGTGGAATTACTTCCCCCACATCAACCGTGAATCCGACGGGCTGGAACGGTACCAACGCTTTTGCGCCGGACGGCACCAGGCCCTGGCCGAGGGCCTTTCAGACTTCCCGCGAACCCTGCCTGCAGGGACTGCCGTTGGGACGATGTCTGGCCCGCTGAACATCCATTTCCTCGCGGCGAGGCAGCCTGGCATACACGTTGAAAATCCAAGGCAGGTGCGCGCGTACGAGTATCCTCGTGCCTATGGTCCGCGCAGCCCCTCATTCGCAAGAGCCACCCTGCAGCCATCCATCTCCGGGTCCCACTTACTCATCGCCGGTACGGCGAGCGTGGTCGGTCATGTGAGTGAGCACATCGGCGAGCCGCATAAGCAGACCCTGGAAATCATCCACAACCTGAATGCACTGATCACACATACTGAGCAGCTCCACGGGGTTACTCGCGGGCAGTGGTGTGGGCAGGCCCTCTTCAAGATTTATATTCGACACCCGGAACATTTCGCGACGGTCCGCGACATCCTCAAGGAGCAGCTGCCTTCTCACACTCAAGTTCTGTATCTTCAAGGAGAAATGTGCCGAAGCGAGTTATTACTGGAGATCGAAGGCATCCTGGGCCAAGAAAAGACCATCGACCTAAACCAAACGGAGTCGCCGCCCCGTGTTCGCCTCCAACAGTCTCCGACATTCCAGCATGTGCAGCCGGATAGCTTCAGGATCGTGTCCTCACCGGACTCTGTCCCACATTCTCTCTGAGCCTCAGGATTGATCTCGACTCGACATCACATGCACCCACCTACTCACATACCATGGCACTTCACCATCGATGTGGACTGGGTCCCTGGGTCAGAGGTCGGGCTGGAAGGCCTGCTGGATTTCTGTGATCGACGGAAGCTCAAAGCCACGATTTTTGTTGCCGGGCGGTTTGCGGAAACCTATGCGGATCTGATCAGAGAGTGTGGGCGGCGAGGGCACGAACTCGGCACGCATGGCTGGGAACACGGCGGTCTCGAGCACGACGAGGATTTCAGGTCAGCCAGTTATGACCAGCAGCGAACATGGATCCGGCTGGCCACAGAAGCTGTGGAGAGAGCCTCAGGTGTTCGTCCGGTCGTCTTTCGCGCGCCAAGTTTATGGGTCGGCGAAACAACCGTGCGCGCGCTCGAAGACGAGGGATACCGCTACGATTCATCTGTTCCTGCGCGGCGCTTCGATTGCGGCTTCGGCCGGGTGCATTACCTGAAATACTTTCGTGCCCCGAGTGAGCCCTATCGCCTCTCATCAAGCGACCTCTGCGTACCGGGACACAGCTCGATCATTGAAATGGCCCCCTCGGCGTTCCTATTTCCCATCAACATGGCCACGCTCCGTGTGCTCGGCCTGCCGGTGATGCAGTGGATGATCGGTCGGATCTCCCGGCGATCCTCACGGCTGGTGTTCTACTGCCACCCCCATGAATTCGTACATGCCCATCGGCAATCCTTCCCGAGCAATATGTCCAAATGGAATATGCAGGGCATGACACCGGAGAATCTCTCCCTCCTTGACGGATTTGTCGATCACATGATGCGGCAAGGATATTGTCCTGCTCTGTTTGCGGACTCGTTTAGCAAGGCCCTTGCTTCATAGTATGAAGCGCTCACGGATACGTCCAGGTGGGAAGCGCATCACTCTTTCTGCCATATCACCATTCCGCAATGAGGCTCCTGCCTTCGTCACTTGAGGGAGACTGTGTCATGCTTGAAACTTTCGGCGTAAAAGATGTCGTGCCCGACCGTCAGTTTTCCGTTTGTAACGCCATACGAATCGCGATGGGGAGCGTAGTCGTCGTGCTCTGTCTTTTTCTGGGATTCGTATCGGCGACGATCGCGGCTGACGATGCCTACATCGCCGGCTATGCCGCCGCCGTGCTTCGGCACGAGTTCAATGCCGCAAAGGCATCGTGGCTGGTACAAAATGGAGTCGTGACGGTCGAGGCCGAGTCGCTCGGCTCCGTGGACCGGACCAAGGTCCAAACAGCGCTGGAAAGTATTCCCGGTGTGGTACGAGTGGAGATCCGAGAGGGACCGGCCGCCACCGAAGCCTCCACGCCGTCTCCGTCACAGGCCGTCAAACAATACACGCCCAAGCCCGAGTCGAAATTTCTTCCTCGCGGCCTTTTGTTCGCTCCGTTCCATGCCGATCCGCGGTGGCCGCATTTTTCCGCTGCGTACCGTCGTATCCAGGCCGGGAATGAGCCGACAGAAACCGGCTCAGCGAATTTCGGAGAAACGTTCGCGCTCTATCGGGATG
>JAYTTD010000094.1:0-22071 GCA_043745235.1 Nitrospira sp.
CTGGTGGGCCCACTAGGACTTGAACCTAGGACCAGCTGATTATGAGTCAGCCGCTCTAACCACCTGAGCTATGGGCCCGATCAGGCGGATGACTCTCTCATGCCTACCCCGCAGACACCACCAGCCGATTTTAGGCTGCCCAGGGAGGGGAGTCAAATCCGGAAGGGAACGCACCGTGGCGCATCACAGAGTTTCCACGAAGCTGCGTAGCTTTTTGCTCCGACTCGGATGACGCAGCTTGCGCAAGGCCTTGGCTTCGATCTGCCGGATACGCTCACGAGTCACTTCGAAGTCCTGACCGACCTCTTCGAGCGTATGGTCGGTGGCTTCGCCGATGCCGAACCGCTTCCGCAAGACCTTTTCTTCCCGCGGCGTCAGTGTTTCCAATGCGCTGTTGATCTGGCGCTGGAGATCGTACCGGATCGCCGCCTCCAGAGGAGACACCGCCTTCTTGTCCTCGATAAAGTCGCCTAAATGGCTGTCTTCTTCCTCACCGATCGGGGTCTCCAGAGAAATCGGCTCACGCGCGATCTTCAAGATCTTCCGCACTTTATCGAGCGGCAAATCCATACGCTCGGCAATTTCCTCCGGCGTCGGTTCGCGTCCGAGTTTCTGGACCAGATGGCGGGAGGTTCGGATCAGCTTGTTGATCGTCTCGATCATATGCACGGGAATACGGATTGTCCTGGCCTGATCGGCAATCGCGCGGGTAATCGCCTGGCGGATCCACCAGGTGGCATAGGTACTGAACTTGTAGCCGCGCTTGTACTCGAACTTATCGACCGCCTTCATCAGGCCGATATTGCCTTCCTGGATCAAGTCAAGAAACTGGAGACCGCGGTTCGTATATTTCTTGGCAATACTGACGACGAGACGAAGATTCGCCTCGACCAGCTCGGCTTTCCCACGCTTGACCTTGTCCTCCGCCACATCCAGATGCTTGACCGCATCTTTGATCTCTTCCGCGGACACGAGGGCCTCTTCGGTTTCGAGTATTCGAATCCGGCCCTTCGCCGTTTGGTATAGCTTCTTAATATCGTTGAGGGCCTCTTCAGAACAGCTGGTCTTGCGTTTGACGGCAAGGAAGTCTTTCCGTTCGCGGCAGAGCTTCTTAAGGGCCTCAGCACCGGCCTCGCCGCTGATCCCAAGCCGCCGCTGACAACTGACAATCTCACGTTCCGCTGTCCGGATCTGAATCGCCAGCTCCCGCACACGCTGCACCATCCGGTCCTTCAGCACGCCATGCAGGTTGACGGACTCCATCTTCTCCACGACCTGATCACGAATCGTATCGATCTGCTTCTTAATCTTCTTCTGTTTCACGGGATCACTGTCAGCATGCCGGGCCACTTCATAGAGACTCTTGAGTGAGGTCGAGATTTTTCGGACAGAGTTCAGCCCTTCGAGCGTCTTGACTCGAAGCTCTTCATAGTCCCGCTGAATTTGTTCTTCCTCGAATTCCTCCTCGGTCTCGACGATCGGGACAATCTCACGCACATCGATGGTCCCGTTCTTGAGCTGATCGTACAGTGCGAGGACAAACTCAATCGTCATCGGCATCCCATAGATAACCGAGGCAATGTCCTTCTTTCCCTCTTCAATACGTTTCGCGATCTCGATTTCTCCCTCGCGACTCAACAACGCCACACTGCCCATCTCTTTGAGATAGAGTCGGACCGGGTCGTCAGTCCGGCTGAGTGCGCCGGGAGTTAAATCGATCTCCTTCTCTTCCTTCTCTTCCTCCCCCGCGCCAGCACCGGCGTCGACCTCGGCCTCCTCGGCTTCCTCACTCGCCTCCTCAGTGTCCCGGGCTTTCCTAATCCGTTCGCCCTCCGGCGCATCAACAATCTCAATGTCCATTTCGCCGAACATCGTCATGATGCTGCCGAACTGCTCGGACGACACCACTTCCGCTGGCAAGGTGCTATTCAACTCGTCATAAGTCAAAAAGCCTTTCTCTTTCCCAAGCGAGATCAGCTTCTTCACTTCACCGAGCAACTCTGGTTTCGCCATGACTACTCCTTCACTAAAGACAATAGACCGGTGGAGGGCCGACCGGCCTTGTGCATTCGCAATTCGTTCAGTTGTCCATTCAGTCTCTGCGCATCCTCCCCACGACCTTCCCGTTCTGCAGTTTTGAGTTGCGCGATCAGATCTCGAAACGCGGCCTCGGCCCGCTTCCGCTCCAACGTCTCTAAACAGCCCGCAATATGGGCCTGCACATCGTCGAAATGGTCTTCTCTCATGGACAGCTCGGTCGCCAGCGACCCGCAATCCTGATGATCGACCACCTCGTCAAGCAACAGCCTGAGCCCGACACGACCGTCTCGATCACGGTGAGTCAGCGCCGCCTCGACGAGGAACCGACAGGCCGAAACCGAGAAGGACTCGGGCCTCAGTCGTTGCACATCTGCGGGGGTCAGGTGCCCATGAAGCAGCAAATACACCAGATCCCGCTCTTCACTCGCACCCTTGAACGTCGCTGATATCGTGCCTACCGATTGAGTAACCGTCGGTCGGCGTCCTTCCGACTGGACCAACGCCGGATACCGCTCGATCAATCGTTGCTGGCTAATCCCTAGTCGTTCAGCGACGACGCGAATCCGTTCCTCTCGCTCGATCGGATGCTCGCTCTTTTGTAGAATCCGCAGCACATCGTCGACACTACGGATACGCCCTTCAATCGTACCGGACTCCGCCGTGCTCAAACAATGCTCGAGGGAAAAATCCAAGAGGCTCGGAGACTGCTCTTCCAACCGTGCGAAGGCGTCCGGCCCTTCCTTCCGCACATAGGTATCGGGATCCTCTCCAGCCGGCAATGTAACGACTTTCACACCGATCCCGCTGTTCACAAACAGATCGAGCCCTCGCAGTGCGGCACGAACCCCGGCCTGATCCGGATCGAACAACAGCACGACCTTCGAGGCAAACCGTCTCAATACCTGAATATGCTCCGCCGTCAGTGCGGTCCCCAGCGTCGCAACCGTGTGGGTCAGTCCGGCTTGGTGAAGCGCGACTGCATCGAAATACCCTTCCACCACGATCACGGTCTTCAGCCGGGCGACCGCTTCCCGCGCAAGATCCAACGCATAGAGCGTCTGCCCCTTCTTGAATAAAGGAGTATCCGGCGAGTTCAGGTACTTCGGAGTCCCCTCGCCGAGAATACGCCCTCCAAAACCGACGACCCGTTTACGCAAATCTGTGATAGGAAACATCGCACGGTCGCGAAAACGATCGTAGGCCCCAGACGCATGTTCGCGCGCCACTGTCAGTCCCGCGACGGCCAAATCGCTCTGTGAAAAACCCTGCTTGCTCAGCGCCTTGATGAGCCCGTCCCACTCAGCCGGCGCGCAACCGATTTCAAATCGATCGATCGTCCCCGCCTGAATGCCCCGGCTGGCCAAATAATCCCGCGCCGTCGCGCCGATCATTCTATCCCGCAAGTTCTGTTGAAACCACCCCGTTACTGCCCGATTGAGCGGTTCAAGCCGACTCGCCTGTGCCGCGTGAGGCCCAGCGCTTGGGCCACTATCCGGCACGTCAATCCCGAGTTTCTGTCCGAGATCACGGACCGTCTCAGGAAAATTCGCGCCAGTGATCCGCATCAAAAACGTAAACACGTTGCCGCCCGCGCCGCATCCAAAACAATGGAAGATCTGGCGGGAAGGACTGACCGTAAAGGAGGGCGATTTTTCCTGATGGAAGGGACAGAGGCCTTTCAGGTTCTGGCCGGCTCGAGTCAGGCTCACGTGATGCCCCACGACCTCGGCGATATCGACCCGATCTCTGACTTGATTGATCACGTCTTCAGAAATCAGGCCTCGGCCCACGGGAGTCGCGGCTCCTATTTCCCCACCTGGCGCCGGTGAGAAAGATAAACGTAAGTGGTCGAAAATAGACCGGTAAAACTAACAGATAGATGAGAAATCTGTCAACGTCGTGAAAAGACGTTAACCAGGTGGCCAAGAGAGATGGCGCCCGCCTAGAACATGGAGATGAAGATGAAATACGCTCTGGCCGCCATGGATACCAGTATTGACGACGAAGCGGTACCCGGCATCGGCGATCCCCTTCTGTGTTGCGATCGTATTCCCAGCCAGCATCAGACGCCCGAGTAGCCCGACATCCGAATCCTGAAGTTCGGCAATCGAAGCCACATGTTTTCGGGGGATGACGAGCGTATGCGTCGGCGCCTGGGGATTGATATCGTCGAACGCGACTACCAAATCGTCCTCATAGACGAGCGCTGCAGGAATGGTCCTCGCGACAATTTTGCAAAAGAGACACTCGCTCATGAGGTGGTTTCTTTTCTCAAGCCAGACTTCCCGAACCGAGTTGCCAATTCCTGATAGATCTCTTGCGGCGTGATGCCGTGGTACCCCAACACCACCAAGGTATGGAACAGCAGATCCGCCGTTTCGTAGACAATTTCGTCCTTCTTTCCGCCCTTCCCCGCAATTGCCACCTCGCCGGCTTCCTCGACGACTTTCTTCAGAATACGATCGACACCGCCTTCCAGTAGTTTAGAGGTGTATGACTCATTCGAGGGCTGACGCTTCCGCTCTTGAATCATCTGGTAGAGGCGTTCGAGAATTCCACCCCAGGACTCGGACGTCTTCGTCTCCGGTGAGTCCAGACGCGAAAAGAAGCAGGCCCGCTCCCCCGTATGACACGTCGGGCCAACCGGCTCGACCTTTAGGAGAAGCGCATCGCCGTCACAATCTAGAAACAGATCCTTGAGCTGCAGCCTGTGACCGGAGGTCTCACCCTTTTCCCATAACGTCTGGCGCGAACGGCTCCAAAAGTGCACGGACTTGGTTTCGACTGTCTTCTGCAGAGCCTCTTGATTCATAAAGGCCACCATCAACACCGTGCCATCCCGCCAATCCTGCACGACTGCCGTAATCAGCCCCTGCGCATCGAATTTCAATTGTCCTACATCCATTATCGGACCGCCACTCCCTTCTGACGAAGGTAGGCTTTCGCCTCCGGAATCGTGTGAGTGCGGAAATGGAAAATAGATGCGGCCAGCACTGCATCGGCCTTTCCCCTGACGAATCCGTCATAGAGGTGGTCCAAATTCCCCACGCCGCCCGACGCAATGACCGGAATCGACACAGCCTCTGACACGGTGGCCGTCAACGCAAGGTCGTAGCCCTGCTGTTGCCCATCTTGATCCATGCTCGTGAGCAATATCTCACCTGCTCCATACTGCGCCATCGCCTTCGCCCATTCAACGACGTCGAGACCGGTCGATTGTCGGCCACCATGGGTGAATACGTCCCACCCTGCCGCCGGCGCAGCGCGACGCTTAGCGTCAATCGCCACGACGATACATTGCGTCCCGAATCGCTCCGCCGCTTCCTTCACAAATTCAGGCCGTTGGACTGCAGCCGTATTGATGCTCACTTTGTCCGCGCCCGCACTCAACAGCGCCCGGATGTCCTCGAGAGTTCTCACTCCTCCGCCGACCGTCAGCGGCATGAACACCCGCGCCGCCGTCTGCTCGACCACGTCCACGATGGTCTTACGATTCTCATGAGAAGCCGTGATATCCAGGAAACAGAGTTCATCGGCTCCTTCGCGATCGTAGACGGTTGCCACTTCGACCGGATCTCCTGCGTCGCGTAAGTTTATAAAGCTCACACCTTTGACGACACGACCGTCTTTGACATCAAGGCAAGGGATAATGCGTTTGGTCAGCATTTCCTAATCTTTACCTCACCCCTTACTGAGCGATGCAACAGCGTCGCGATAATCCAACTTGCCGTCGTAGAGCGCCTTCCCCACAATCGCACCTTCAACCCGTGGACCGAGCGCCTGCACGGCTCGTAAGTCTTCGATGCGCGAAATCCCGCCTGAGGCGATCACGGGGAAAGGCGATAACTCAACCACCTCCCGCAACGCCGCCAGATTCGGCCCGCCCAACATCCCATCGCGGGCAATGTCCGTATAAATCACGGCGCCCAAGGCATGGCCTGCCAGCTCCTTGAGTAGATCGGTCGCCTTCGTCTCCGATACCGCCGTCCAACCTTTCACCGCCACGTTCCCATCCCGAGCATCCAGTCCCAGCAGAATCTGACGAGGAAACTCCTGACAGGCCTTCTCCAAGAAAGATCGATCGGTCAATGCGGCAGTGCCGAGCACAACCCTACTCACACCCGCGCTGAGATAGCGACGCACCGTCTCGATCGACCGGATCCCTCCTCCGACCTGTACCTTCACCGTCACGGTACGAATAATCGCTTCGATCTGGGGAAGGTTGCGCGGCTCTCCGTCCACAGCTCCGTTCAGATCCACCACATGAATCAGCGTCGCACCACCGTGTTGCCATTGCCTCGCGATAGCTGGCACGTCGTCGGAATAGACCGTCTCGGCCGCCATGTCGCCTTGACGCAACCGCACACAGCGGCCATCCTTCAGATCAATCGCAGGAATAACGAGCATACCTGCTAGCGTTCCTCTCCCGTTCCAAACGGAAATTCAAGTAGCAGATGATCGACCCCATACGCCGCCAGCTCCTCCGCCGTGACAAACACCCCATGCCGCTGAATGAACCCCATCAGGTCTTCCGTCAATGGCCGCTGCTTCTCGTAGTAATTCCCTTCCCACAGAACTTGCCCATCAGCCGCGACAACCTTGGCTTCAAAACCCACCGTTGCCGGCGGGCTAGCACCAAAACGACCACCGACTCGTTCCTGGTACACCAAGACTTGGCCGATCAACGAAGCATCGACCTTAAGCTGTTTCGCCACTGTCATCGCCGGTGGCTGACCGGCGGCAGGTTGAGTCGTCACGCGAGACCCAAGCACTTTGGCTGATTCACTCGGTGCCAGCACCATCACGCCCTGCCTTGTCTTCAACCGGCTCCACAATAGCTGTGTGACGATGTCCCCTGCGCCAGGCGGCACCGTGACTGTTTGCCGAAGAAGCTGTTCGGTATTCGGCGACACCGCTATTGCCATATCAGAGCGGCGAGCTCCCGCCGGCGCCGATAAGGTCTGATCAACGACATCACGCACCTGTGGCGTCGCGAGGGTTGTGAACGGGACCAGCGCAATCGTACGAATCTGATAGCGCGGCAATTCCGCGGACGCCTTTGTCGTGACTTTCGACCCGCTGCAGCCGACTACGGTTAGCACGAAAACCATCAGCGTGAGCGCGTGAGGCGTCAGGCGTAAGGCAACGGTTCGCTTGTTTCGCATTTTCATCATCTCACCCCTCACGCCTAACCCCTGACGGCTATGCATGCCAAGATCCAAATTTTTTGATCAACCGTAACCCGACGGCCTGACTCTTTTCAGGATGGAACTGACAGGCCACCACATTGTCCCGCCAGATACTCGACACAAACGTCGTCCCATAGTCCGTCGTGGTTGCCGCAACGGTCTTGTCAGAGGGATCGACATAGAACGAATGCACAAAATACCAGTACGACCCGTCGGCAATCCCTTCGAACAGGGGACAAGGCCGCTCAAGCGTGACGTTATTCCAACCCATGTGCGGCACCTTCAAGCCCGAATCGGCAACAAATCGTCTGACCTTGCCGGGAATAATGCCGAGACCCTTGTGGGTCCCAAATTCCTCGCTCTCCTCAAACAGCAATTGGAGCCCCAAACAGATTCCTAGAAAAGGTTTGCCCGATTGAATCGCTGCACGAATCGGTTCCACCAACCCATAGCGCTCAACATTGGCCATGCAATCCCCAAAGGCACCAACGCCAGGCAGCACGACATGACTCGCATTTCCGATGACCGTTGCGTCACGCGTAACCACCGCCTGATGCCCCACCGCCTCGAAGGCTTTGGAGACACTGCGCAAGTTACCCATGCCGTAGTCGATAATCGCGATCATATCCATGTTCTAGCGGCGAGGAGAAAAACTCCTGGTCCTGCGCTCACCCAGTGCCTCACGCCTCTTGCCCCTAGCCTAGCCGTAAGGCCGTAACAATACCGCAACTGGAATGATCCTGCCACTAGCAAACGACATGACCAGTCGCAGCAGACAATCCATTAGCCATAATGAATATCAGCGGCCGAAGATTGACAGGACGTGGGTGAACCAGTAGCCTGAGCCAGTATGAAACATGGTGGCAGACATGGACGATGACGCACTGATTGAACACATCAGAAAGTCAGTACCCAGCCTCATTGCCCTATATCGTTTTGGCTCGCAGGCGAAGGGAACCGCTCGTCAGGAAAGCGACGTGGATCTCGCCGTGCTCGCGCGTGACCCGATTCCTAGCATACACCGATTTGAACTTGCCCAGGAATTGGCCACTCAACTCCATCGCGATGTCGATCTTGTGGATTTGCGCACAGCGTCAACGGTGATGCGGATGCAAGTGCTTTCCACTGGAGCCTGTCTCGATTCACAGGATGAACAAGCACGCCGAGAATTCGAAATGTATGCGTATTCAGACTATGCCAGGCTCAACGAGGAGCGGCGGGAGATCGTGAAAGGGATCACCGAGCGCGGGCTGGTCTATGGCTGACGACGTCGTCCTCAACAAAGCCGCCAGTATCGAACGATGCCTCCAGCGGATTCTCGAAGAGTATGCCGGCGACAAGCAGAATCTCGTGGCGAATCAGACGAAGCAAGATGCGATCGTCCTCAATCTCCAGCGGGCCTGTGAAACCTCTATCGACCTAGCCATGTACGTCATCAGCCGACGGCGTCTCGGTATTCCGCAAGACAGCCGTGACGCCTTTACCCTCTTGCAGACTGCCGGGATTCTGCCGGCCAAGTTGGCGACCCACATGCAACGGATGGTCGGCTTCCGTAACGTGGCCGTGCATGAATACACCCGTCTGAATCTAGATGTGGTCCATGCCATCATCACCAAACAGTTGGACGACTTCCGCACGTTCTCCTCGACGATCGTGAAGGCCTTCGCCTAGCTCCGCCCCAACAAGTTCGCATCCAAAGTTGCCAACAGGGCTACTATTTCCATTGGCCGCGAAGTACAAAGTCAAGCAACGCCCCCCTTACTCTCTCTTCAACCTGAGACCTCTCTCGGACATCCGCGAATCCTGCTATTGGCAGTTCTCCTCATCATCCGCCCCACTTTGGCTTACGCTCTCGCTTTCCGAAGACCATCTGAAATGCGACGATCTCACCTTTCCTCATTGAAACTCTCTCGAATTGTGGAACAGGGGAAAGGGCAGCATGCTTTTGTATTAGCTTTTCGTACCCGGTTTTCTGGGCAAATACCGCCTCATACGAGAACCGACAAACCTGCCTATTGATTACCTTGGCCAAATGAGTATCCGACAGGTCCGCCATGCCCATACCATCCGCCACAAACTCATCCCGTGCAGACGAATCCCCAACAATGACAAGTGACGGACTTACAGGGAAAAGCAACATAACTGGCCCTCCAGCCCGAAGAACGTACGGTCGTAAATTTGCATCTTGAGCCGAAGGATCGAACCAGATGACAGGATTATCACTGGTTAGAAATGTCACATTGGTCTTGTTCTGCAATGCAATGAGGCCCATCTGGTCAAACACCTGACCGAATCCTTGTATCATGTGAACCATGGCGTGAATGGACTGATGTGGGTCAATCGATACTTCAATGTGGTCAAGTATGTCCTCAAAACCTTCCGGCTTTGGTGGCAACTGTCCTGCCGCATCCAGGACGCGAGCTTCCATCTTCACAGTTTCCGCAAGTATCCTTTCAGCAACATCACGACTTGCGGGCACACGCGCACGCTGCAAAGCTATGAACTGGAAAATGTCCTCCAGGGAATCGTTGACGTCCTCGTGCCGATGAAGTCGATCGACAATCCCTGGCCATTTATCTTCTACTTTAGAGAAGAGGTCTTCGAGAGCATTGTGATCTTTCCCACCTTCAGGTGTCGGCTGAGAATAGTAATACTTGTGAAAAGCTGTGTTGTCTGGTGACAACGGAATAGCCTTGGATGGATCATCCTTCCGATAGACGAGGACTTTCCCGGTATCGTCACAGAAAGACCTTAGATAAGCCTTGGGGACGTAGTGATGACGTTTTTTATCCATAGAAAAGACAGGCTGCCCTCAGATCATACAATCGTCATACAATCGCAAGATACCTTGCCAATAAAACGCAAAGGGCAGGCTCCTTCTTAGAAGCCTGCCCGGTAAGCCAACGTGATTTCAATACTCCTACCAGCTTTACTATTATCCCTTTCCCCGGATATCGCGGGTGGCACCGATCTGGGCACCCAACCGCCCGCAGCGGGGTCCCTACACCGGGCAGGGTGCGAGGACGGTTGGGATGATTCGGTGACAGGACCCGCGGTATCCTACAGCATCCCCTTCGTTGACAGCACCTTTCCTGCCAATCGCTCTTCCAACATCGTGGCCTGATCCAACGCTTTGGCCAGCGCTTTGAAGATGGCTTCCATGATGTGGTGCGGGTTGCGGCCGTACATCAAATTCACGTGGAGATTCAAGCCACCGTGGGTGACGAAGGCCTGGAAGAAGTCTTCGAACAGACCGAGGTCGAACGACTTGATCTTCCGATCCGGCAGATTCACGTTGTAGACGAGATAGGGCCGGCCACTGAGATCGACTGTCACCTGCGCCAGCGTTTCATCGAGCGGGGCTGAGGCAAATCCAAATCGCTTGATCCCTGCCTTCTCGCCCAATGCCTGATGTAAGGCCTTGCCCATGACGATGCCGACATCCTCCACTGTATGGTGTTCATCAATGTCGATGTCGCCCTTGGCTTTGACCGTGATGTCGAAGAACCCGTGCTTGGACAACAGCTCCAGCATGTGATCGAAGAAGCGAATCCCGGTGTCGATCTTTCCCTGCCCGCTGCCATCCAGCGTCCAGTCAACTGAGATATCTGTTTCTTTCGTGGCGCGGTGAATCGACGACTGTCGAGGTGCAGATCCGTTCTTCTTCATGAGAACCTGCTTTGTGCCGACTTGGCATGCGCGTCGAATCCTTCGATATGGGCCAACCGAACGAGATGATCTTTCACCCTGCTTAATTCCTGTCGCGTATAGTGCACGATATTGCTCACCTTGATGTAATCATGTACAGAGAGTGCCGAAAAAAAGCGCGCCGTCCCGCCGGTCGGCAAGACGTGATTCGGTCCTGCAACATAATCCGCGACCGAGGGGGGAGTATACCGACCCAAGAAGAGCGCCCCCGCGTGACGGATTTTCTCTAAATATTCAAATGGCTCATCGACCGAGAGGCTCAAATGTTCCGGAGCAATCTCGTTGGCCACATCAATGGCTTCATCCATCGTGGCGACCACGAAGGCCACCGAGTGACGCGCAATGGACTTCGCCGCGATTTTTTCCCGTTGTAGTCCCTTCAACTGGATGCCGATGAGCCGCACGACATCTTTCGCCAGCTGAGCCGACGTGGTGACGAGGTAGACCTGCGCATCTTCGTCATGCTCCGCCTCACAGAGAAGATCGGCCGCGACATGGGCCGGCTTGGCGTCGCCATCTGCAACGACGAGCAGTTCGCTCGGGCCTGCCACCATATCGATCCCGACCGTGCCGTAGAGGAGCCGCTTGGCCGTCGCAACATAAATATTGCCGGGGCCCACAATTTTGTCGACGCGTTGGATCGTCTTTGTCCCATAGGCCATCGCTCCGACGGCTTGCACGCCCCCGACGCGATAGATCTCCGTGACCCCGGAGATATCGGCTGCGACCAGCAAATAGGGATTGATCGGGCCTTTTTGTGGCGGCGTACACATCACCACACGGGAGACGCCCGCGACCTTGGCCGGAATCGCGCACATCAAGACCGACGAGGGATAGACGGCCTTGCCGCCCGGGACATACACCCCGACTGCATCGACCGGCGTGACCACCTGCCCCAGCGTCGCCTCGTTGTCCTGATACATCCAGGTCTTGATGCGCTGGCGTTCGTGGAACGCCGTGATCCGCTGGGCCGCGAACCGGAGTGCGTCGCCCTCGTCTTTCCGGATATGGAAGTAGGCCTCTTTGATCTCTTCGGGAGTGACGCGCAGCTCCGTATCTTTCATGGAAACGCGGTCGAATTGTTTCGTATAGCGGAGGACGGCCTTATCGCCGCCCCGTTCCACGGCTTGTAAAATAGACTTGACCGTCTTCTCGACGGCTGCTCCCTGCACGCGGGCACGCGACGCCACTTTTTTGAGTGCGGGGAGAAAGGCTCGCTCGGTGGAGGCCACAATCTTCATTTGCGCGTCCGTCTGACCGTTCGACGTGCCCCACGCAAGGACTTGCGCGGAGTGGATGTTCGAGTCACAGTTGGTGTGCGGCTGACGGCCCGAAGCTTTGTGATCAGCGCTGTGACCACCGCATGCTTTAACTTCAAACTCGCTCGATTGACGACCAGCCGAGCCGTGGACCGCGCAATGCACTCCACTTCGACGAGGTGATGCGCCTTCAGCGTGTTGCCTGTCTCGACGAGATCGACGATCCGATCGGCCAGACCGACCAGCGGCGCCAGTTCAATCGAGCCGTACAACTTGACGATTTCGACCGGCACGCCGCGCTGATTGAAATACCGCTCGGTGATCTTCGGATACTTGGTCGCTACCCGAATTTTCGAGGACAGCCGGTCGCGTGAGGCCTGTCCCTTGAGCGCAGCGACGGCGATTCTACACGCTCCGAACCCTAAATCCAATGGCTCATATACGTCGCTGTCCTGCTCCATCAAGACGTCTTTTCCGACAATCCCGACATCCGCCGCGCCATATTCGACATAGGTCGGCACATCGGTCGGCCGTACGATCAGGAAGGTCATTCCAATCTCGGGACAGGGGAACACCAGCCTGCGACTCTCGGTGGCGAGGCTGCCCAGTGCATACCCCGCTCGGCGAAAGACCTCCAGCGTAAGCTCCAACATTTTCCCCTTCGACAAGGCAATTGTTAGCATGGTGTCAGCACGTCTCGGCCGGAACCGCTCCCTCTTTGTAGCGGGTGATCGTCGCACCCAACCCGCGCAGTTTCTCCTCCATCCGCTCATAGCCACGATCCAGATGGTAGACCCGGAGAATCTCTGTCGTGCCTTCCGCCGCAAGACCAGCCAAAACCAATCCCGCGCTCGCACGAAGATCGGACGCCATCACCGGAGCCCCGGCCAACCTGGTCGGACCGGTTACCACCGCCCGATTGCCTTCGACCTTAATCTCGGCACCCATCCGTCGCAATTCCTCGACATGCATGAAGCGGCTTTCGAATACCGTCTCTGTAATCACACTCGTGCCTTCAGCCGCCGTCATCAAGGCCACCATCTGCGCCTGCATGTCGGTGGGAAACCCGGGATATGGCAACGTTCGAATGTCGATCCCTTTGAGCCGCGATGCCGCATTGAGGTGAATCCGTTCCTTCTCCACCTGCATCTCGACGCCGGCCTCCTGCAGCTTCATCAGCAACGCATCCAGGTGATTCGGACGGCAGCGATTAAGCGTCACGGCTCCCCGCGTGATGGCTCCCGCCACCAGATACGTTCCTGTTTCGATGCGATCTGGAATGACCTCGTGATCGCTCCCATGCAATTCACGAACGCCTTCAATCGTGATGACATCCGACCCGGCACCGACGATGCGAGCCCCTCGCTTCACGAGAAAATTCGCGAGGTCCACGATCTCCGGTTCCTTCGCGGCATTTTCAATGACCGTGGTCCCCTGGGCGAGCGACGCGGCCATCATCAAATTTTCTGTTCCAGTGACCGTCGGCGTGTCGCAGTAGATCTGTGCGCCCGTCAGCCGCTTCGCTTTGGCATGAATATACCCGTGTTCCATCGAAACTTCCGCGCCCATTTTGGCAAGTCCGGCAAGATGGAGATTGACGGGCCGTGACCCAATCGCACAGCCACCGGGCATCGACACCGTTGCTTCTCCCCATCGCGCCAACAGCGGTCCTAACACGAGCACAGAAGCCCGCATGGTCTTCACAAGATCATATGGAGCCTGGGTCGAAGTGATCACCTCGGCGTTAATGACCGCACGATTCCCCTCATGGTGCACCTTCGCGCCCAAGATGCCCAGCAACTTGCCCATGGTGAGGACATCCACGACGCGGGGCACGTTGGTAATGACGCACTCGCCACCGCCAAGAATGGTGGAAGCCAAGATCGGCAACGTGGCATTCTTCGCCCCGCTAATCTCGACCTCACCTCGCAACGGCACCCCGCCGGTAATGACAGTGCGATCCATCGTCTCTGCCCCTAGATCCCTACTCGCTCCACAATCACCACACGTTCAAGCCCTGCCGCATCGTAGACCAGCCGATGAAATCTGTACCCGGGTATCGCTTCGACAATCCGGCGCATCGCGCGAGCCTGACCGGCACCAATTTCCATGATCAGTGCGCCACCAGGAGACAGGTATCGAACGCCCTCTTGCAGCAACCGTTCGTGCAACTCCGTCCCTTGAGGCCCTGCCACCAGCGCACCCCGCGGCTCGAACAGCCGCACTTCCGGTTGAAGCATCGCCCAATCGGCCTCCGCAATATAGGGAGGGTTCGAGACGATGATATCAATGCGCCCTTCCAGCCCCTGCTTTGCCAATGGCCCCAGTAAGTCGCCTTCCAACCATGTGATGCGCTCGGCTACTGCATGGCGGGTCGCATTCTGCCTGGCGACATCAAGCGAAGGGGCCGAGAGATCAGTCGCGATCACCCGCGCACAAGGTCTCAGCCGCGCAATCGCCACGGCAATGCACCCAGATCCCGTGCAGACATCAACGATAGTCGCCTGTCGCTCGACGGGAATCCGTTGCGCGACATACTCCACCAGCAACTCGGTCTCCGGCCTCGGGATGAGCACCGCCGGATTCACGTCAAACTCCAATCCACAAAATTCCTGGGTTCCCAGAATATATTGCAAGGGCTCACGACCAACCCGCCGCTCAATCAGCCCTCTCACGGCCAACAGCTCGGCGTGAGACAGCAGACGATCTCGATCGGCGACAACATGATGTGCGGGAAGACTGAGCACATGCTCCACGATCCACAACGCTTCCTGCCCCGCGCTCTCGATACCGGCCTGTTCCAACATCCATCGCGCCTCGGCAATCATCTCACCGAACGTCGCCTGGCCTGCCGACTGCGGGATCGGGGCAACTGCATCCATATTAATTACGCGGCTCCCACTTCTTGCTGACGCTGCGCCTTCAGAGCCTGGACAAATTCGTCGAGGTCGCCTTCAAGTACCTGTTCCAACTTATGCAAGGTCACACCGACGCGATGATCTGTCACACGATTCTGTGGGAAGTTGTAAGTGCGAATCTTCTCGCTTCGCTCGCCCGTGCCCACCTGAGCCTTGCGATTCTGCGCAATCTCCGCGTCCTGCCTCTCCCGCTCCGCCTCGACGATTCTGGCCCGCAGGGTCCGCATCGCCTTATTGCGATTCTTCAGCTGCGACCGTTCGTCCTGGCAGCTCACCACCACACCAGTCGGAATATGGGTGATCCGCACCGCCGATTTTGTCGTATTGACGCTCTGGCCTCCGGCACCGGATGAACAGAAGGTATCGATCCGGAGATCCATGGGATCAATATGCACATCGACCTCGTCCACCTCAGGCATAACCGCGACGGTGACAGTCGAGGTATGAATCCGGCCACTGGCTTCGGTGACGGGAACACGCTGTACACGGTGGACCCCGGCCTCGAACTTGAAGTGGCTATAGGCGCCCTTGCCTTCTATGAGCGCGACAACCCCCTTGTAGCCCCCGCCCCCGATTTCTGTGGCTTCGACGATATCGACCTTGAAGCCTTTGACCTCAGCGTATTTGCTGTACATTCGGAACAGCGCTCCGGCAAAAAGTGCCGCCTCATCACCACCGGTCCCGGCGCGGATTTCGAGGAGCAAACTCTTCTCGTCTCGTAGGTCCTTGGGAATGAGCAACTCTTGGGCTTGCTGCTCGATCTCACGCTGCTGGCGGTCGAGCGTGTCGCTCTCCTCCGTCGCCATCTCATACAACTCGACCCCGGCCCTGGGATCTGTAAGAATTTGAGCGGCCTCTTCCAACTGTTTGGCATTGTCTCGATAGGTGGCAAGAAGCTTGGCCGCCGGTTCGATATCCGTCCGCTCCTTATTGACTTTGTGAAGCTGCGAAGGCTGGCTCATCATAGACGGGTCCATGAGCTGATTCGTCAACTCATCATATCGGGCTGCCAATGCTTCCCATTTCTTCAGTAAGGCTGCTTCCATAACTCCACTTCCCTCTGATTCGCTCTCAGCCCCCTTAACGCACAAAAACAAAGGGACCCTGCCCCTCAGCGAAGCAGGGTCCCTCCTATGGCCTCTTCTCGAGCTACTTGTCTTTCTTCGCGTACTTCTTCTTGAACCGTTCAACGCGCCCTTCGGTATCAATAATCTTCTGCGTCCCCGTAAAAAAAGGATGGCAGTTTGAACAAATATCAACATTGATATCGCCGCCCGTCGATCGTGTCTTATATTTATTGCCGCAGGCGCAATGCACCCCAACTTCCCGATACACGGGATGAATACCCTTCTTCATAATTCCCACTCCCCTGACATCACAATCATCGACCTTCGCCCATTCGAAGGCCTGCCACTGTAGCCTGTCTCAGCGACCAGATACAAGTCGGATGTTATCGATTCATCGACTGCAGGAATTCCTGATTGGTCTTGGTGCCATGCAGCTTGTCCATCAGGAACTCCATAGCTTCCATCGTCCCAAGCGGACTCAATACCTTGCGCAGAATCCACATCTTGTTCAGACGATCCTTATCCACCAACAACTCTTCTTTTCTCGTCCCAGACTGGCTGATATCGATGGCCGGGAAGAGCCGCTTATCGGCCAGACGGCGATCAAGATGGACTTCCATGTTGCCCGTCCCTTTGAACTCTTCAAAAATAACATCATCCATCCGGCTACCGGTATCGACAAGGGCCGTCGCCATGATGGTGAGACTGCCGCCGTTTTCGATATTGCGAGCCGCCCCAAAGAACCGCTTCGGCCGCTGGAGCGCGTTCGAGTCCAATCCTCCAGACAACACCTTGCCGCTTGGCGGCGCTATCGTATTGTACGCACGCGCCAGACGAGTAACGCTGTCCAGCAGCACGACGACATCTTTCTTGTGTTCGACCAGTCGCTTGGCTTTTTCGAGTACCATTTCAGCCACCTGAGCATGGCGCTGGGCCGGCTCATCGAAGGTGGAGCTGATGACTTCAGCCTTCACCTGCCGCTGCCAGTCGGTGACTTCTTCCGGCCGTTCGTCGATGAGCAGCACAATCAAAGTCACTTCCTTGTGGTTTTTAAGAATGGCCCGAGCGATAGCCTGCAGCAACATCGTCTTCCCGGTTCGGGGAGCCGCGACGATCAACCCACGCTGGCCTTTGCCAATCGGGGTTGTGAGATCCATCACGCGGGTGCAATATTCTTCACGGTCAAACTCGAGGACCAGACGTTCTTCCGGATAAAGTGGCGTCAGGTTATCGAAGAGAATTTTGTCGCGAGACACTTCAGGATCTTCGTAATTGACCTTCTCGACTTTGAGCAGCGCAAAATACCGTTCGCTCTCTTTCGGCGGACGGATCTGCCCTGACACAATGTCGCCGGTGCGTAGATTGAAACGCCGGATTTGAGAAGGCGAGATATAGATGTCGTCAGGACCGGGAAGATAATTCGAATCTGGAGCGCGCAGAAATCCAAACCCATCAGGGAGCGTTTCGAGCACTCCTTCGCCGAAGACCACGCCGTTGTTCGCGGTCTGCGCCTGCAGAATCGCAAAAATCAATTCCTGCTTCCGCAGATTGGGTGCACCATCGATCTTCAAATCGCGCGCCACCTCATTGAGATCGGCGATGGACTTCTGCTTTAGCTCCGCGAGATGCATAACCTCCCCCTTCGTTTGTGTCATGAGTATCCTCTCAAGCCCCCGGCTGCATTGTTATTGACAGCGATCGCACGTGGTGAACCATGGGAAATTGTCCACGGACTGAATTAGTGATGGTAATAGTAATGCGCTGATGATTGTGTCGTGTGTAACAGCTAAAAGAGGGTGACCCGTGAGGGACTTACCTGTTTTCGCCCGTTGCTATATGGTTGCGGAATTGTTGCAGGCCGGAGCTCATGCCGAATTGATTCGCCTCTGTTCCCTGAATAATATAGGACTTGCGTCGAAATACGCACCGGAAGTCTTGTGTGTGGAGGTAGCTACAGATCGACCTGATATAGTACACGAATAATAACGCGAGTGATGTGCCTTGTCAACAGGGATATCTCTTTTTCACGCTACCCACTTCGCGCGGAGTCAGTCCAGCCGGCCCGGATCTTCCTTACAACACGACAGCACTGCTCCGAGGCCTACGGTTGCAGCATAAAAGAGTGGTGTGTTAAAGGAGGGACTTCGCGGAGGCATATCATTGGCGCATGACGACGAACAGGGACATCACGAGCGATTATTTACTTTGTCTGAGGCCAATCGCCTCATACCCCAGCTGAATACCACGTTGACATCGATTCAGCAAGCCAAGGCGGTCTTGTCACGCACGAAGGAAGATATCAAGAAAGCCAGCGCCCAAGCCGAGTATGGCGGGGGCAGTACCGTTGGACACCTCTACATCGCTGCTCTTCAACGAGTCAGTACAAATCTTCAGGCGATTCAGGAACTCGGCATCCTGGTGAAGGACCTGGATCTCGGCCTCTGTGACTTTCCCCATCTTCGTGACGGCCGTGTGGTCTATCTCTGCTGGAAGCTCGGAGAACAAGAAGTTCGCTGGTGGCATGAAACAACCACCGGCTATAAAAACCGCTGTCCACTAGAGGCCTAGCCTGAGGTCAGAGTCTTAATCCTCAACTCGCGAGACAATCATGAAATTTGTCATACTCGGATTCGACGGTCCCGATGGAGAGGCCAAGCGAAAAGTCTATCGCCCAGCGCATCTTGCCAAGATGGAACCCCTTGATGCGCAAGGCCGAGTTGTGCTGGCCGGTCCGCTCACGGATAAGACAGGAAGTCTTATCGTCATCGAAGCAGACTCGCTGGAAGACGCGCAACGGTTTGCTCGCGAAGACCCCTATACAGTCCACGGTGTATTTGAGCGGGTTGAAGTCCATCCATTTACTCAGGTCTTCCCGAAGGAGCGATAGGCGAAGACCTGTCCCATCCTCTCCAGCCCAACCCTATCCCCCCTGTTGGTTGCATTGCCCCTCCAGCTATCGAGCGGTATAGTTATCTGAATGGAACTGTGCCGAATATTGATCTATCCCTCTCTTATCGTGCTCCTTCTAGGTGGAGCCCCTGCGCTCAGCGCTTCCACGAAAACTGTCATCGCCGATGCCGAATATGTGATGGCGGATGGCGACACCTTAGCCGGCGCAGAAGAAAAAGTTCTCCAACGAGCCCAACGCAGGGCAGTGGAAGAAGCCGGTATGTATCTCGAATCTACATTCCACGATGTGGAGAAAGAGTCCGGTGGGAGAAGCACGCAAACCAGTTCTTTGGAAATCAGAACCATTGCCGCCGCTGTCACGGAAACAGAAACTCTCGAAACCAGGCGCTCCTTCAAACTAGACCGTCCCGTCTTCTTCATACGCATTCGTGCCACGGTCAATATGGCCAGTCTGGCGGAGGCGATACGCCGGCTTCAATCCGACCAGCAACTTGCGCAGCACTTTCGCCAACTCCAGCAGGAAAATCACCAATTGCGCTCGCAACTGCAAGAACTTCAACGGCAGCCGAGCGGCGTCCGAATGCTGGCAATCGATCCGAGCGGGAAGTCCACCGCACACCAACGGGCTCGCGCAATGCTCAAGACTGCGCTCCACACCTCAAATCTGTGGGACAAGATCCAGCTCAGCACCGATGCCGCCACCCTTGACGATCGCTACGTCGATCCACTGATTGTGCGAGGCCAAACCTATCTTCGGCTGGTTTCACTGACCTTTTCCCAACAACCTCCGGCATCGAACTATTTAGACTATCTGGACAAAGCCAAGATAGACTTCGATCGCGCCATCACACTCGACGCCAAGAACGTATGGGCATGGGTTGGAAAAGGAGAGGCACTCACATGGCTGAAACAATGGGATGAGGCTGCCGCAGCCTACGAGCAAGCCCTCGAGCTCGATCCATTTGCCGATATCGCTCGCCAGCCCCTCATCAACGTATACACGACACAAGCCCGCCGCCAAGCGGACACCAAATCTTGGCACCAGGCGTTGGCGACGCTGAAAAAGCTCCTCAACGCACAAACCCCAGAAAGTTGGATCTCCTATCAAAAAGAAGCCTATGCACTGCGGAGCGAAATCTATGTCAAGCTGAATCAACCGGAACAGGCGATTGAAGATCTGTCCACTGTTATTCGGGTCGACCCCACCGATGCTATAGCCCTGGTGGCCAGAGCAAAACTTTATCGAGAACGGTTACAAGGTCGCCTCGCCAGGGATGACTTTGAGCGAGCCTGTGCCCTCGGATCCAATCCAGCCTGTGAACAATTGCCGTAACACCATCAATCTATTGAATTCATGTTCGCGTCTCAATCACGCGCAAGCCAAGCTCTAGCGGTCTGATGCCTACCGATTAGTTTGACAGACTGGATAGGCCAACCCTATAATGCGAACTGTAAAATGCGATTTAGACGGGTGCTAGTAGCTACATGTTGCAACGCTCGCATCTTAGGACAAAAGGCCTAAGTCTTCCTCGTTCAATAGCCCCAAATTTCTTGGGGGTGGGCCTTCTGCCAGGTTGCAGGGGGCATGGAAAAAGCTTAGAGTGAGGATGACTGAGTTCATTGGGAAAATTGCGTTTTTCGTTCTTTAACCCCTTGCCGGAGAATAAGCTGTAATGACTCAGTATCGTGTCCTTCCAGGCCCGGAACATTTTCTTCCTCCATCAGCGGCGAGCATGGGCATTTGTTTGCCGAACCCTGGGGAAGCTCATATCAATGGTGTCATCGTCCCAGAAGAAAAAGCTTATGAGGAAGCGGCGAGACAATTTCTCATGGCCAAGGTGCCAACCCTCTTCCCTGGCCCCTTAGTCCTGTGGGCCTGGAACGAGAAAGCAGCAAAGAAAGCCACGGCCATCCGCTACTTGTACAACACGCTCAAGGAGTGTGTGCAAGCGGGGCAAACGCCCATGCTGATCCCGATGCCGGACTACCGCCCCAAATACCCGAAGATCAACCCTGAAGTTGAGATCAATCCCAACCATCCGAATCTGACCATCTGGCATAATAAAATCGATTGTTGCATGTTCATCGGGGTCCATTGCCATCAAGCGAACTTGTCGCTCAAAATCATTCGGGGTGGCACCTCCTGCTACACGATCGCTATGTGCGCTCAAGCTGGCCATGAAGATGCGATGCTATCGTTTCGCGATGCATCGGTCGAAAAAATCATGAGACTGGCCGAGTGGGTAAGGAAGTTGAAAGGGACAGTCCAACCACGGCTGACGCCAGCCAAGAGCGGAGCCTCAAACTAAGCTGTTTGAGTCTCTGAAGACAGTGAAAGGAGCCTGACCATGGCAGACACACACTCAGTCATCGGCACAAAAAATAAAAAAGGGCAGACCTTCACCGACACCTGGAAGATGATGAACGAAGCGCCGCGCACGCCGTCGTTCTATACGGGCAGCGAGGTCATCAAGGAAGCAGTCCGGCGGGCCAGCTGTGACGTGATGATCGCCTACCCGATTACACCGCAGAGTGAAGCGGCCGCCTTGTGCGGCGAGCTCTTTGCCGAGGGTTATATCGGCGACTACTTCCGCGGCGAGAGCGAATTCGCCGTCATGTCGCAATGCGCAGGAGCAGCCTTCGGCGGGGCTCGCGTATTTACGACAACCGCGGGACCCGGCACGATGCGCGCGATGGAAAACTTTCCGATGTGGTCCGGTGCGCGACTGCCGATTCAAATGATCGTCACCTGCCGCGGCATCAACTCGCCGCTGTCGATTCAGCCGGACACACTCGAGATTGCATATCTTCTGAATACCGGCATGCTCGTCTGGCATGCGGAAACCGCACAGGACTTCTTCGATTGGATCCTCAAAGGCTATATGGTGTCGGAAGAGCCTGATGTGCACCTCCCCTTGGCGCTGTGCTGCGACGGATTCTTCGTGACGCACACCAAGGACGTCGTCAATCTCACCCCGGC
>JAYTTD010000095.1:0-1559 GCA_043745235.1 Nitrospira sp.
ATTCCGAATGTTGAATGACGGACAATTTACCCTTCAACATTCATAATGTAACATTGCAGAGCCTAGCCTGTTTCCGGCCCCATCAGCTCGCCGTTACAATCCATACAGCCCCAGTCGCCATCGATGAATCCCATCGGGTCGCCGCACATCGGGCACTCGGGCGGAGGCCCCTTGTCGATGATAAGAAGTTCGGGTAGTTCGAAACCGTCGTCGTCGGCCATGGAGCACCCCTTCTTTTCTACTCACGCGGTTTCATTTTGAGCAACAGGGCCTTCTCGGCACTCTCTCTGCTCGGCACACCGACGAACGTCAGCCGCCCATCGATAATAGTCGCCGGCACTGCCCTCACCGAATGCCGATCGGCGAGGCTCCGTCCATCTTCCGTGGTGATATCCACCTCGCGATAGCTGAAGCTGTACTTCACCCGCAATTGTTTCCACAGACTCTTCGCCGACGGACAGGCCCCACAGCTCGGCGAAACTAACAGCAAAATATTTGGCACCGACTCCCTCCATGAGCTGCGCGATCTTAACACCCACTCGATTGGGGCAGCAAGCGAGTGGACGTGGGGGCGATGGCCTGCGGATGGTCTTGCAAGCTGACTGCCAGCATGATACCGTGCCAAGATTCAAACGCTAGGGGCAATCCCTTTCTCGTATAATTTTGTACGTGAAAGGACAGTATCAAATTCATATCGACGTCACGGACGTCGCTCGACTTGAGAATAAGGGGGCCAGTCCCCCTCGCCTGCGCTACGTTAGGTGATCTGCAAGTCTTGAGGGGAGGTGAAGGCATGGGAGTGGTTTCGATCAAGGAATTGCTAGAGGCGGGTGTCCATTTCGGGCACCAGACGAACCGCTGGAACCCAAAGATGAAGAAGTTTCTCTTTGGAGAACGTAACGGCATCTACATCATCGACCTTCAGCAAACGCTGGCTCGCATGGAGCAGGCCTATGCCTTCGTCCGCGACACCGTCGCCGCCGGCCAATCGGTCCTGTTTGTCGGAACCAAACGGCAGGCCGCCGAAATTCTTCAAGAGGAAGCCGTGCGCGCCAATATGTTCTTCGTGAATCAACGCTGGCTCGGTGGGATGCTCACGAACTTCCAGACCATCCGGAAGAGCATCGATAAGATGAAGAAGATGGAGACCAAGCTGGCGGACCCCAGCCAATACGGCCTGAAGAAAAAAGAAATTATGAAAATGCAGAAAGAGATCGTCAAGCTTCAGAAGTATCTGAGCGGCATCAAGGATATGCGAGGCGTACCAGGAGCCGTCTTCGTCCTCGACACTCGCATCGAACACCTTGCCGTACAGGAAGCGAAGCGGTTGGAGATTCCAATGATCGCGATCCTGGACTCGAACTGCGACCCGGATCACATCACCTACCCGATCCCTGGAAACGACGACGCCATTCGTTCCATCAAGCTCATCACGTCTCGCATTGCCGACGCCTGCATTGAAGGCGCCCATTTACGGACACAACGAGAAGAAGCGGATTTTAAACCCGTTCCCGCAGCGGGAGACAAGGTCGCGGGCATCAGCTTCGCCAGCACGCCGG
>JAYTTD010000096.1:0-1541 GCA_043745235.1 Nitrospira sp.
GATCATATAAAAATGAGTCGGCCGGTCGGCAATTTTCTGCGCCTCGCGAGACGGAAATCCATTACAAATGATGACAGGCTGGTCGGTGAGCAATTCCAATAACGCGGCCATCGCCATGGCCCGGCTCTGCATGGTCCCCTGCTCCGGCCTCATGGATGCAATCCCTTCACGACACCCTTTGTGATATTCAGCGCCACGGGAATCCGTTTCTTCATAAACGTCTCGGCCACCCACTTGAGATCGTCGAGAGCGGTCTTTTCCGTCAGCGTCCGATGAGGGATCTTCATCGTATCGAGAAACTGCGGCATGACTTCGCCCATCACCAGATGCTCCGGCGCATCGTTGCCACCTTGACCCCGCCAGGACACGATCAGGATGCAGGGCTGGTGATAGATATAGTTGAGGGAGATGAGCGTATTTAGCGAAGTTCCAAGTCCGGAGTTTTGCATCAAGACAGCCGGAATCTTCCCGGCCATATAGGCCCCGGCGGCCATGGCAACCGCTTCATCTTCCCGAACGGCCGGAGTATAGAGCCGCCGCGCCATCAACTCGGCGATGATACCCCCCAGGATCGAATCCGGGACCCCTGTAAAGAAATCTACCCCGATATCTTGGAGTGCTTGGACAAATGCATCACTTTCAATCATCGAGTCGATTCCTCGTCTCTCTTCACATGGAAAATCGCGCGCATTATAAGCTATGCCTTTGTGCATTCTCAACAAAACTGAGGGAGTTGCGCCATACGACCCACCATGGTAGCGTTTGGACATGATCGGACGGCAGAGAAATTACGCAGGCCGATACCTTGCCCTGCTGGGACTCCTTCTCTGTATGAGCCGCCCCTTTCTCGCCCATGCGGTGCCGCTGGTGAACGATCCGAACGGATTCCAGGGCATGACCTGGGGTGTTGCCCTGACCGCGAAGCCCGACTTGGAAGTCACCACGCCAGGTCCGCATGTGAACGAGTTCCAATCGAGGGACGGTGCGCCGTCGTATGGCGGTATCCCGGTTGAGAGCGTCCGCTACTTGTCGGTCGATGACCAATTTGCCCGTGTGACCATCCGCTATCAAGGCACCGATCAACACAAACAGATCCTCGCCTATCTCGAACAACAGTTCGGTTCCCTTGAGCGCATCCCTGGGCAGATGATGCGAGGCCTCAATCAGCAATATACATGGCGCGGAACCGATACGGAAATCAACCTGACCTACCACGCGAATACAGAGCGAGGCTATATTTTCATCGACAGCCGCACCCTCGCTCCTCGATTCAATGACCGCATCACTGACTCAGCGGAGTAAGATGCCTCGCCGGTCACTCACGAACCCTTGGATCCATGGCGCCTCCCTCATCTGCATATGCTTCTCCCTCATTCTCCAGAGCACCCTGGCATTCGCTGTGCCGATGCAGAACGATCCTAACGGGTTCGAGGGGATACCCTGGGGCGCGACATTTTCGGAAACTGACACCTTCATCAAAATCGAAGACACCGGTAAATCTCAAACCTATGAACTGAAGACCGGGGCTCCTTCACTTGGCC
>JAYTTD010000097.1:0-21334 GCA_043745235.1 Nitrospira sp.
GGCTGACAACTTCTCCTCCGCGGGTGACTGCAAAACCATATGGGAGGGCTGGTCGTGAACCTAGAACGGAAGAGGGGACTGAAATCCGAACCAGCTCAGACCTACTGACCTCCTTCGAGGCTTCCCGGTCGAACTAACTCCGGTTGTCTCTCCAGAGTCAGATGCTGGTAGGTGTTCGGGCTTGCGAGCACTTCGGCTTTCACCGCGTTTCTACTATCCACTATTTCCCGGCTCCACTAGGGCCAGTACGTATCGTGGAATCGTTTTCGCTTACCGCTGCGGGGCAGCCCCGGATTCTTACCGGGTTTCCTTCTTGTTCTCGGAGAAAACTCAGAGAACCAGCATTGACGGCAGCCTATATAACTCGAGGAACGTTGTCAATAGAATGGCGTCTGTCAGCGACGTTTCGTTGGAAAATGATAGCAGTGAATAATGAGAGTCCTGTGACCGCTTTAGGGGGTCTCGGAGAAAAGTATCAACTGATGAAATAGCCGATGCTTTCTGAGTCGAAGATCGGCTATCTAATTCGCCAGATGGCGTAAGTGGTGAGCCATTCGTCCCACATTCATGCGGTTCTTGCTCCCTCTCCGGCACATCCGCATAATGTGAGCGAAGGAGAATGGTATGGGGTTGTCCGGTCACGTAGTCGGCTTGCTTAAAGAATACATGGGGGACCTGGTCGTGCAGGCAGAGCAAGAGATGGCGGCCCATGCCTCCTTTGGTTTTTCCGCTACGCCCTATCGGTCTGACCAGGCGCTGTCTGATTTGTTGGCCATTCTGGACGATCGCATTGAATCTGAAGGGATGCAAGTCGGATTGCCGGACGGGTTTCTCCACCAGATGTGGGGGCTCTGCAACGACGCCCGGGCTCAGGTGACGGAACGCGTGTGGTTGGATATGAATAGCAGCGACCAGCCGTCATCGAAGGCCAGGGTTCGAGAGTTGACCTATCGCGCGCTGCTCGCTGCTATCGAGACCTCAGGCTAGGCTTTCCCGCCAACCAATAGATTGCCATGCAGGCCATCTTTGTGACCGCTTCTTGGGGGCCGGTGCCGCAGGCTCGGGCATCTTCCCCCGTCAGCACCACCCACGTCAGTGGATAGGGGCCGTATTTGACGAACGTATACAGACCAAAGAAGAATGGGGTGAGTTCCATCGGCAGAGCTCAATCAAACACGAGGCATCTCCGACAGCATCTTATGGAGTAAGCCGAATGACTAAGCAGGTGGAGGTGATGCGATGATACCAGGGCGCTGCTATTGGCTGATGAAATCGGAACCGGGAGCCTTCTCGATCGACGATCTTGCGCGATCCCCGAAACAGATTACACATTGGGATGGCGTGCGGAACTATCAGGCGCGTAACTTCATGCGCGCAATGGCCGTCGGCGACCCAGTGCTTTTTTATCATAGTAATGCCGAGCCGCCGGCTGTGGTGGGGATTGCGGAGGTTGTGGGGATAGCCTACCCAGACGAGACGCAGTTCGACAAGACCAGCCACCACTATGATCCGGCCAGCGTTCGCTCTGCACCACGGTGGGATATGGTGGACATCCGGTATCGTCAGACGTTCAAGACCAGTCTGTCATTAGACCGATTGAGGCAGGAACCTCAGCTGAAGAGCATGGTCTTGTTGCGAAAAGGTTCCCGCCTCTCCGTCCAGCCAGTGACAGAAGCTGAATGGGCCACGGTGCTGAAGCTAGCAGGGGTTTAGCAAGCTGCGGGAAAACTATATTTCACGTGGAGAATTTGACGGCCTGCACGTTCCGGACTGAGGACGGGATCATCGTAGGATGCTCAAAAAGTCCGTCCTGCAAGGCCGCAGCGAGTGAAGGGCCGACGCGTACCCTTGGGGTACGTGGAGGGTCTGAACGATGCGAGAATGAAGCTGGCAGCATTTTTCAGCATCCTGCTAGGTCTTGGCCTTGCCGTTATCAAGATGCCGGTGTTGCCAGTCGAGCCAGGCATGGCCAAGTTCGTGGGCAAGGATATAGCGCCGCCTGGTCACGGGCAAGCGCTTACGAAGATAAATTGTCTTCGTGGCGTCGTCCCAGATGCCGTCGGCATTCGGGTCTCGACGATCCATGTCGGTATCGGACAGTTGACGCACGGAAATTCGATAACCGAACGGAAACACGACTCGAGAAGGCATACGCAACATCACCGCTGCTCCTGTTTAGCTGTTAGCGTATCACAAAGTCCTTCCCCGCTTCATGGGGGACGTGTTAAGTGAGATCAATGAGTTGCAAGATTTCTCACTCAAGAATTCTGCGCTTTTACGGTCTGCCCTTGTCGGAATGTCCAGGCTATTCCCGGCGTGGCCGGGCCTTGAGTTCTCTCGTCGATGCTGGTTTCTCATATTGAGGGGAAGACCTTCGCCAACTGTCGGCGTGCGCGATCCGAAGCTCGTGGCTCGGCGTTCCCAAAACCTCGAACCTCGAATCTTCGCCAGGCGAACTATCGAAGTTCTCGCGTGCCATAGAGTTTTTTCGCATCCTGCTAGAGCAGGAGTATACTAATATGGAGTGAGGGCTATATGTATCGTGTGCTCGTTCTTGGTGCTGGAAAGATTGGCTCCCTGGTTGCCTGCCTCTTGTCGGAAAGCGAGGACTACGAGGTTTCTCTCGGTGACATCAGCCTCGACGCCTCCAAACGGTTCGTCGAAGACCTCGGCCTCTCTCGTGTGACTCCCTTGCTTCTCGATGCCCGACATCCCGACGCCATCAGCGCCCATTTGAAGGCGCATCGATTCGATGCAGTCCTGTCTGGCCTCCCGTATTTCTGCAACCCCGTTGTCGCCGGATTGGCCCGGGAACATCGGCTTCACTATTTTGACCTGACGGAGGATGTCGAAGTCACCAATCAGGTCAAAGTTCTGAGCATCGACTCAGCCAAAGCCTTTGTGCCGCAGTGTGGTCTGGCCCCCGGTTTCATCAGCATTGCGGCGAACGACTTGATCACCCATTTCGACACAGTGGATACGGTCAAAATGCGGGTCGGAGCCTTGCCGGTTCATCCCAGTAACGCCCTCAAGTATTCGCTAACGTGGTCCACAGACGGGTTGATCAACGAGTACGGCAACCTCTGTTACGGAATTGAAGGGGGACAGAAGGTGTCTCTCCTGCCTCTTGAAGGGTATGAGACGGTCGAGGTCGATGGACTCCTGTACGAAGCGTTCAACACCTCCGGAGGGTTGGGAACATTGTCGGATACCTATGCGGGGAAAGTCCGGACCATGAACTACAAGACGCTACGGTATCCAGGCCATTGCGAAAAAATACATCTCTTGATGAACGATCTCAAGCTGAATGAGGATCGTGAGACGCTCAAACGAATTCTCGAACGGGCGGTTCCTCAGACACTGCAAGATGTGGTGCTAATCTATGCCTCCGTAATGGGGACGAGGGAAGGCGCCTTGTTCGAGGAGAACTATGTGAAGAAGATCTATCCCCAATGCATTAAAGGGAAGCTGTGGTCCGCCATTCAAGTGACGACTGCGTCAGGCCTCTGTGCGGTGGTGGATCTCGTGCTTGCCGCGCCCACACAGTACAGGGGATTCGTGACCCAGGAATCGTTTCCGTTACAAGACGTGCTCAACAATCGGTTTGGAGCCTGCTATCGATGATGTCCATTGCGGAGATCCTGAAGGGATTGGGCTTGGGCGCCGTCAATGCCGGTGGCAGCACCGGGAGCCATTGGTGGGCCTCCGGTGAACACACATCGCTGCTGGAATCCGTGAATCCGGCGACCGGCGAAATGATTGCGCACATTCATGCCTGTTCAGCCGATGACTATGAGCACATCGTGCGGGAGTCGGTCGCAGCATTTCAGCAATGGCGGCTCGTCCCAGCTCCCAAGCGGGGAGAACTCGTCCGGTTGATCGGCGCCGCGTTGCGGGAACACAAGGACCTGCTCGGTTCGCTGGTGTCTCTCGAAGTCGGCAAGATTAAAGCGGAGGGGGACGGCGAAGTGCAGGAAATGATCGATATGGCGGACTTTGCCGTAGGCCAGTCGCGCATGTTGTATGGCACGACGATGCATTCCGAGCGGGCGCAGCATCGGATGTCGGAGCAATGGCATCCGCTCGGACCGGTCGGCGTGATCACCGCCTTCAATTTTCCTGTCGCGGTCTGGGCCTGGAACGCCTTTTTGGCGGCAATTGCCGGAGATACGGTGGTGTGGAAGCCTTCGCCAAAAGCGCCGCTCTGCGCGATTGCGGTGCAGCATCTCTGCAATCGAGTGATGGAGCAACAGGGCTACCGGGGAATCTTCTCGCTGATCGTGACGGCCGAGAAAACCATCGCAGAGACGATGGTTCGGGACAATCGATTCCCGTTGATTTCGTTCACGGGATCTGTGCCGGTCGGTCGGGCTGTAGCCTCGACCGTTGCGCAGCGGCTGGGGCGGACGCTTTTGGAACTGAGCGGAAACAACGCGATCATCGTGGATCAGACGGCGGACCTCTCCCTGGCGATTCGCGCCATCGTGTTTGGTGCGGTCGGCACAGCCGGCCAACGTTGCACGACGACCAGACGGCTGTTCGTCCATGCGTCTCGTTACGATGACGTGGTCGCGAAGCTTCTCTCTGCGTACAAACAAATCCGCATCGGCAATCCCTTGGAGTCAGGCGTATTGATGGGTCCCCTAATCGATCGAGGAGCGGTCGAGGCCTATCGGAAGGCCCTCGAAGAGGTGAAGCAGTTGGGAGGGAAAGTTCTCTATGGGGGGCAGGTGCTGGATCGGCCGGGCAATTTCGTGGAACCGGCCATCGTGAAAGCGGAGAACCAGTGGCCCATCGTCCAGCGTGAGACCTTTGCCCCCATTCTCTATGTCATGCCCTTCACGGTGCTTGACGATGCCATCGCGTTACAGAATGCGGTACCGCAAGGCTTGTCTTCTTCGATTTTCACGTCCGACGTGCGGAGCAGCGAGCGGTTTATCTCCACGGTCGGCAGTGATTGCGGGATCGCCAATGTGAATATCGGTACGTCAGGGGCGGAGATCGGCGGCGCCTTTGGAGGCGAAAAGGAAACCGGTGGAGGACGCGAGGCCGGCTCGGATGCCTGGAAAGCCTACATGCGGCGGCAGACGAACACGACCAATTGGGGAGACGATCTGCCGTTGGCACAGGGCATTCAGTTTGGCTCCTAGCAGGATGCTGAGAAAGTCCGTCAGCGGCGTTCTCGCATCGCTCAGAGGCTCAACGTACCGAAGCGTACACCTCGCCACTTCGCTCGCTGCGGCCTTGCTGACGGCCTTTTTGAGCATCCTGCACAGTTTCTCCTGTTAGCGCTGACCTGATCAGTGAGTGACTGATGACTCACATCTGTTGAAAAGGAGTCATACTATGGAACCAGGCGTTGAGTTGGATACACTGATCGCCAGAATGATTGAGGACTATGTGTCGCGCAATCGGGCAGCCAAGGTGCTGCGGGATTCGTTGAACGAGGCGGGAGTCGGCTTCTACCCGGTTGCAGACCATCTGACGCTGCGGACGCAGAATATCGACCGGCGTGCGAAGGAGTACACGAGGCTTGGGTATGGATACAGCGAAACGATCGAGTATGAAGATTGGTACGCGAAGGTCTATCGAAAGGTCGGGTATCCCGCGCTCTTCGTGGATCAAGCCTATCCCGATGATCGGGGTCGCACCAGCATCATCCCTGGTTGGGTCAAGACATTCGGCGATCAAGTGTTCCATCATGTGGCGGTGCGCGTCGAAGACATCGAGCAGGCGATTGAACGGTTGAAGACACAGGGTGTGGCCTTTGCCAGTCAGATCATCGGCGCTCGCGGTGGCCAGTTACGGCAAATCTTCACGCTGCCTGAAATGATCGACGGTCAGCCTTTTTCTGTCCTGGAACTCACGGAGCGCCACCGAGGCTATCAGGGATTCTCGCCTCCTCAGGCAGACAGCCTGATGAAATCGACCGTGGTCCGGTAATTCTCTGCAGAAACCAGTTGAATCCTTTTGAAACGCTGTGCCTCATACAGTCAGGCGGATATGTCGTATCGTTGTCGCCCAGATACACGAGGCTGAAGCCCCTCGTACCCCAACCCAAACACCAGGAGGTCCTCATGATTCGAGCGCTGAGTATCGCATCTGTATTAAGTTTCGCTGTGCTATCCATGGGAACGGCGTTAGCCCAGGAGCACCCCCCTGCTCCAGCCGCTCCGGCAGCGGAGAAGAAGCCAGGCCCGGCCGATGGCTTTAACATTCATGTCATGGCCCCGCACAAGTTTGAAGATGGCACAGTCCATGGCCCCTATCATCATTACTGCAAGGGAATCTCTCCGGAAGTCCTGCAGTGTCTGTTGTTTGAATCGACCGATCCCAACGCACGGCTCACGGATGTCGAGTATTTTGTGTCCAAGTCTGTCTCGCGCGCACATGTCCCGTTGAAAACCTGGAACAAGTACTACCATGACCACGAGGTCGAGATTGCCACGGGTCGCGTCCAGGTTCTCGATATGCCGGATGCCCAAGCCAAGGAAGTCGCCGCGGTTGCGGCACAGACAGACGGGATCATCTTCCATCTCTGGCCGGATGGAGCCAAAGCGCCGACCGGAGTGGTTGGCCATCCGCAATCGGTTGGACACAAGCACCGGACGAAGTAAACTCAGAATTGTGGATAGGGGGAGAGCCTGACAACAGGTTCTCCCCGTCGTATCTCTATCTCGACAGAAGAAGGGGCTTTCGCCATGACCAGCCGAGTCAGCATCCCATCAATTGCTGTACTGGTGTGCGGAGCCTTCCTGCTTCTCGAAGGCCTGGCGTGGGCGGCTGATCGAGCTGTCTTGCGCCAGCGCGTGCCCCAAGACCAGATCGAAGCTGCCCGCGCCGTGACCAATCCACTCCCTGCCGACGACGAGGTCATTGTGAAGGGCAAAGCATTGTATGAAGGGAAGGCCTTCTGCAAGGTGTGCCATGGGCCGGACGGGAAGGGACTTGGAGCAGATATTGACCCGAAGAGTCTGAAGGGCCCCTTACCGAGAAATTTCACCGATAAGAAGTGGCAAGCGGCTCGAACCGATGGAGAACTATTCTGGATTATGAAGAACGGCAGCAAGGGAACCGCGATGGCTCCCTTTATTCCGCTCATCCTGACGGAAGAAGAAGCCTGGCAGGTGTTGCGATACGTGCGGTCATTCGGCCAACCATAAGCGGTCATGTATTTATTCCATCGGGGCAGCTATCGTTTTGAGACCTCATCTTGGTTCCCTGCCGACATGTTGAGCCAGGAAGACCTCCCACAGGATGCCGAAACAGTCTATCAGCCTGTCTTGTTCATGTGGTCAATCTCGTTTATTTGGTTTGTCTTGTCTGTGTAGTTGGTTTGGTTCGAAGAACGAAAGAAACCAAACGAACCAGCTAACCAGAGAAACCAGATAGACCAGGCTTGCCCCAGACGTACAGACCAATCAAATTCCAGGGTGCCCACCGAGTGTTTCCACAGCCTCTCGTGTTCGAGCCTTCCGTGCTATATTGCGCGGACAAGCCGCAGCAGACTCACGAGTTCGGCAGGGTGGCACAGCTCATTCATTCTCAAGGAGACTCATATGGCCAAGACGCTGTCACCATCAGATGTCATGAAGAACCTCACCATCGGATACTGGGTCGCGCGCCTCATTCACGTGGCTGCGAAACTCAGACTGGCCGACCTACTCAAGGGCAGATCGCGCACCGTCGAAGATTTGGCGACAGCCGCGGGCGTTCAGCCAGTGGCGCTCTACCGCGTCCTTCGCGCGCTGGCGAGCGTCGGCGTCTTTGCAGAGGCCAAGGGCCGACGGTTTAAGCTTACGCCGCTCGGCGCAACCCTTCAGACAGGCGTCCCTGCCTCCATGCACGGCTGGGCGCTCATGATCAACGAGAACTGGGGGTGGGACGCTTGGAAGGAGCTTCTCTACGGAGTCAAGACCGGCGAGGTGCCGTTTCTCAAGGCCCACGGAGTTCCGATCTTCGAGTATTTCGAGAAACACCCCGAGAACCTTGCGGTCTTCGGCGAATCGATGACCAGTCTCTCCCGAACCGAGAATCCCGCAGTGGCAAGCGCGTATACGTTCTCCGGGTTCCGGACGCTGGTAGATGTAGCTGGTGGACATGGCAGCCTCCTGGCCACCATCCTCAAAGCAAATCCAAAGCTGAAGGGTGTGCTTTTCGATCAGCGCTCTGTCATCGTCCGGGCTGAAAAGGATCAGCACGTGACCGCGAAAGGCATCGCGGAACGCTGTAAGCTCGAATCCGGGAACTTCTTCGAATCCGTGCCACAGGGCGGCGATGCCTACATCATGAAGTACATTCTCCACGACTGGAACGATGAGGCATGCGTGAAGATTCTCGCGAATTGTCGTGCCGCCATGAACGAGAAGGGGAAGGTCCTCGTCGTCGACAATGTGATTGCTCCCGGCAACGACCCCAGCTGGGGCAAGCTCCTGGACATTCAAATGCTCATCATCGGAGGGCGCGAGCGCACGAAGAAGGAATTCGCTGCGTTGTTCGCAGAAGCCCGGTTGAAGCTCACCAGAATTGTGCCGACCAAAGGCCCGCTCAGCATCGTCGAGGGTATCCGAGCGTCATAGTCTGGACTTGGAAGTCGGCGGAGTGAACATTGAGATGCGCCGATGCGAAGTGTACCCTATTCAGTACGTTGAGCCTCTGAGCGCGGCGAGAACGATGCGGGCGAACTTTTTCAACAGCCTGCTAGGGGGAGTGGTATCCGTCAGATCACGTTGTTGATCTACATGGGAAAATTATCGAAGATTGTCTCGCGACCTGGCCTGACCCAACGCTTTTCGACGAGTGCCTTAAATCGCTCTAGATCTCCCTGCACGCGCGAAGACACCACGTCCAATGTTTCTCCTCCATGTTCGGCGACACCCTGAGGGGCATACGCTACTTGTAGCACGACCGTTGACCTCGCATCCGGGAGTGCGTGAAATGTCGCGACCCATCCTGTGATGGCGCCGCCTCGATACGTCAACGCGAGGCGCTGGTCCGCCTTCTGCTCTGTGATCTCCGCATCCCACTCTGTGTCCTGGCCAGCGATCGCTGCTTTCCAATGAAGATGTTTAGGGCCCAGCTGTGTGACGGCTTTTACTCCTTCCATGAACTGGGGGAATTCCGCAAAGCGCGTCCATTGACCGTAGGCGACATACTCAGGCACATTGACTTCAATGGATTTCTCAATGGTCGACATGCGCTCCTCCTTGACGAAAGCTTAGATAAGTCGGTTTATTTCGACGGAAAATCCATCGCCATCCGATACCCGTCACTGCTGTTTTCGCACTCCCGCGGCGCACGGGATGCAGGTCGGCCCACGATTCTGTCCTCGGTTCTCATGCCGCTGCGTCCGACCGTTCCAGAGTATTATTGATGTTCCACGGAGAGATGAATTTTGACCCGCCCATCCTTCTTGGTGTCGATGAGGTACAGGGTGATAGCCTGATGACTTCCGGGTATCGATGCAGAAAACTTGTCGGTCTTCGTGTACATTTCCGTTTCAGAATCCGTATCGAGATCCCGTCCGACCCAACCTTGAGGCAAGCTGTTCCGCAATCGCTTCACGATATCCACGACCGCCTTGTCGGCATCTGACCTGTCTGTAAATGTGAAGAGGCAACTCCACGTCGCTCCACCATGACCGTCTTTGTCCCTTACCAGGCACGGCTTGGCACCGGAGAAAGTCACTGTCGACTGCCATGTTGTCCCGGTCTCCGCATCGACCGCTTTATGTCCTGTCCGCAACGATGCGAAGTCTCCAGAGGATGCCGCGAGAACGGTGTGCATCACTGCACGGTCGTCTGTTCCAGCGGAGCTATCTGCAACGTGGTGGCCGTCAGGTGGACAACCAGGGCCTGTGCACGTCATCCGGTACAGCGTCTGGGTCCACTTGAGCTTTGAACGAAAGGCGTCGTACCCGACCTCATAGCGACCCTCACCGTCTTCTACTGCGTGTGCGGTGATATAGGGGCTCCCGATCCAGAGAAAGACCATGTCTTCGAAGGGGAACGGATCATTCACCGTGAGCATCAGGTCGTCGGAGCTATTATCGTAGCCCACGATGAGGGCCATATGTTGCCGAATCCCATCGACCTTGAACCCCCTCGGTGACAGTCCAACAATAATAGGGCGGCCCTCATCGATTTCCTTTTTCACTTCTGCCTCGGAAAGACTCCCGTCTTTCAATTGAACGGTCAGCGTGATGTCTCCAGCCTTTCCACCCTGTGTCGCCAGTGCAGGATACTGTCCCAGCATGTTCACCACGGCAGCTTCATCAACAGCGGAGAGATCGCAGTCCACGCAATTCGGTATCCCCATGCACAGGTTTCTACTCTGCACGATCCCGCATTGATAGTCTGTCCGATGGAGAGCCGGAATATCATAGTATTTGAAGACCATCTCTCCAACGGCTGCCCAACACCAACTCGGGCGTTCCTGAAACAGCGGAGGAATATGCAATGTTACCTCGGCTGCCATGGTCAGGTTGACTGGGACCAGCAGAGCGAGACAGAGCCCGACTCCGAATACCGCCATGCTATGTTTCACTGGTTATCCCCTCCTGCATTCTTGATAGGTCCTGAGCAAGGCCTGAACCCTCTCCTCAACCAACTCATTGCCTCAGGGTCCCTGTTAGCGCGCCCCCTCCACCGCTCGGCACACGAGAGATTCTACACCGTGTCCTGTCCTTAAGAACGGAGTCCTATGGAAAGGACAACCCGGAGACTGACAAGGATAGACATAGGTACCTCCGCATCTGAGGGAAATGCGCCACGTCCTTACGGCACGTGCCACAGGCGTGGATGGTACCGAACCAACGTTACCGAGGATTGACGGACAAAAAGTCGTTGGCAAATTCTCTGACGAGTGGCTCAATTGAATTGATGACCCACAACCGCATATTTTGTTGGGCGACCGTTCGGAGCTTGCCAGGATGGAACCATGTTGGTGCAAGCATGATGTGCTGCGGTCGATGCGCCAATGATACGGCTTGATGAAGCTCCACTCTTGCATTGAACGAATATTGGCCCGATGAGTTTTTGTCTGTGCCCACATGCACGGACAGATACGGTTTAGAGGGCGTTTCTGATCTTTCTGATTGAGTAAGGACTCGTATTCCGCTGGACCGAAGGATGAGTTCGACGGCTGTCCGAATCGCCTCTTGCGACAAACCATCCGCTTGCGCGTCTGGTCTAATGTCCTCAATGAGCACCTGCACCCCTGGAAGGCCTCTCAACGATTCACGCTGATCAGGGCTCGCTGCGTGAGCCAGGCTCAGATCAAGGCAGACGTAAGCCATCAACATCGCCATCACGACATACCGCATCGGACCTCCACAATCTCGGCGATCCCCCACATGTTGAGATGGTCACTTCACCGTGACTCCTACTCACACTCCTTGAGCTTCGTGTCCTGACAGCGCCGTGCCATCTCCTGCGCCCTTTCAATCTGCGCATCTGTCATTTGTGACGCCAGATGGTCTCGATGCTTCATGGCTGCCTGTCCCACATCGCTATTCAACGCTGAGGCAGCGAGGCTGTCCCACATGTATGCGCGAATGAAGTCCTGCCGGGCGCCCCGTCCCTTCTCATACATGAGACCCAGATTGCTCTGTGCCGATGCCTGTCCCTGCTCCGCTGCCCGTCGGTACCACTTCAGCGCCGCCTGGTAGTCCTGTTGGACGCCCTGTCCCTTCGCATACATCATACCCAGATTGAACTGTGCCGATGCGATGCCTTGCTCCGCAAGGGGACGGAAGAGTCGTGCTGCCTGTGTATAGTCACCACGGTCATAAACAAATTCCGCCTCTTCAATCGAATTTGCTGCCGCAACGGTCGCATATGCCACAACCAAGAAGACTGCAAAGAGGAAACGCCGCATTGTTCATCCACCTTTCAACAGTACGAACAGCATCGGGAGCCGATGCGTGTCATTCTCAGTTACAATATAACTGTTACTTCCGTATCCGTCACTCCCACGGCGGACGAATCCTTCCGCCCCGCTAGTCTATGCTGCCCGTTTCTGTCACGAGGGTGTGTTGTCGTGTGGATATGGTTTTCAGCTGCGTCCACGTCTCTTCAACAAGGACTGAAACTCTTCCGGGATGGGCATGGATGTAAAGGGAGGCACATGCGCTCCACCGGTATTTCCCACCGGCACCCAGACTCGTGAGAAGAGCGCTGCCCCAAGAATCCTGACAACTTGGCCGGTGATCTCCGTGAGGTCCTGGCGTTTCCAGCCGACCTTCAGCATCCACCAATGTGTTCTTGCATGCGAGAATGCAAACGATTGGCCGAGGATATGCGCGCGCTCGAGGTGGAAGAACGCCTTCTCAAGATTGCCACCATCATAAAGCGTGGTCGCCGCCTGCATCTCCCTGTCGTAAGCTCGTCGTAGTTCTGCGTGCATGCGCTTCCCCTGGCCCTGCCATCCCGCCCGTAATCCCAAGAGGACCTCAATGGTATCACGGCCTCTAGGGATTGTTTCAGGGTATGCTCAGTACCTATCGTAGCTGAAGACGGACTATTCCGCATGATTCAAGGCCTAGGTGTCGGATCAATCGACGGTGGTCATGAGAGATACACCTGTGAGGGAACACTTAGTTCGATTCATCCGCACATAACGGGAAATCCTGATGCGTCGTGTCGATCCGATAAAAAACCGGCGACTCATACATGCGCAATGTTGCGTGTTGCCAATCGCTCAAATACGGACACAATCCCGCCGCCCCTCGTCGAAACACATATGACTCCGGATAAACGACAAGCCCAAATTCATGGGCCGTCCAGTCGACTAATGGGAGTGTGCGCGCGCGACCGACCAATTGCCCCAGATGGTCCGGTAGACGCGAGATCTGTTCATCCTGCGAAAAAATAACTTCCGCTCGTTTGGTGTTCCCGGAATAGAGTTTAAACGCCGGATAGGAGTGTCCCCAGCCGAACAGGGTAAACGCGGGTGTGATGACAAATAACGCGATCGTGGCCAGCGTGGGTATATCGAACTGGAACCGCACCGTATCATCGGCAGAGGCAGGCTTGTAAAACAGCATGACTGTGAGCAGGAAGAGGTCGATGTTCCATGGCCATACGATGATGTTCCATGAATCGCTGTCCAGACCGAGACAGGCGAGCACCACGACAAGCATGATGAAGGCCATACCTGTCGCAAGCCGTCGTTGCCGCGGAACAAACAGAAACAACAGTCCAATCGTGGCCTCGAATACGGGCACAAGAAAAATGACGAGAGCGATCAGAGCGGCAAGCAGAGACGGCTCTGTGGGAAAGGTGTAGAACGGCTCGATAAGCCCTGGAAAAGTTGTGAAAAAGAACGTCGCGTTGATCTTGTGAACTCCTCCCCAGAAATACACGCTGGCCACCATAATCTTCAGGGCATCCATGCTGCGTGATGTAAACAACACTGCCAACACGATCGTGAAGACATACATATACGTGTACGGTTGAAAGCGTAGAAGGTCTTGCAATACCCAAAACACCGTGCAAACCAAGACTCCAAAGGCTGGCGCGCGTTGCAACGGCTTCATGATCAGCCAACCCAGACACCCCATATTCAGGATCAGGAAGATCCAATCAGCCCAGACGGGCGTGGATCCTAGAATGTCAATCACCGGCGATAATGCAAAAATTCTCAGGCTAGGAATATAGGCGTGCCACGAGAGGACCAGCGTCAAGAGAAAGGTCGTACATGTGACGCGCACGATGTTCGCGCGGTCCCGAACAGATTCGCGATCAGACAACGCTCGTTCAATAGCAGGATCCAAGAGTCGGTCTCCGATAGTGTCACGCCTATGACGTGAGTGGGTGCAGCAGCAGCTCGGGCATACGTCGCCCATCATGACGCAACGCCATGCGCACCACTATCAGAAAAGTTTGCAGGATGGAGGGGAGATTCTGGACCGATCACGCGAAAGTAGCACAGTTGAAAACGGTTCCTACACTGTTTCACCTTCCAGACACTACGAATCCTGTTGAGAAGGCTCCCCATTCCACTGTTCCATGCGCCCTTGTGTTAACGTGAGAGCAGAAGGGGTGAATCTCAACATTGTGTGTGGCAAAGGCCTTGGCTGAGGGCCTCGTCCGACAAGGGAAAAGGTAGGGGATAGGATGCTGATAGCCCTGCTGGTGATCGTTGTCGGCATTGTCATTTTCGGTCCCCAACTCTGGACCAGGCGGGTGTTTGCCCAATATAGTCAGCCTCGTCCTGACTATCCGGGAACTGGGGGGGAGTTGGCACGACACCTACTTGATCGGCTCGACATGCAGCACATCAAGGTGGAGACGACTGAGAAGGGCGACCATTATGATCCTGAGACTAAAACTGTCCGCCTGACGTCCGATCACTTCAGTGAGAAATCCCTCACGGCTGTCACGGTTGCCGCGCACGAGGTCGGGCATGCGATTCAAGACCATATCGGCTACCAGCCGCTCGCGGAGCGCACACGGCTGATACGAATCGGACACAGGGCGGAAAAGATCGGTGCGGTGGTGATGATGGGCATTCCGATCGCGACCGCGTTAGCTCGAACCCCTGCGGCAGGAGTCCTCGTCATGGTGGCCGGGATGATGACGATGGGGATCTCCACACTGGTGCACCTCGTCACGCTTCCAGTCGAGTGGGACGCCAGTTTCAGGCGCGCGCTTCCGGTGCTCCAGCAACGCAATTATCTGTCGCCTGATGACATGCAGGGGGCCCGCCGCATCCTCATCGCAGCCGCTCTGACCTATGTGGCGGCCTCTCTCGCGAGTCTGCTCAACCTGTGGCGGTGGGTCGCCTTCCTACGCCGATAGGCGTGGCCACTGTTTTCGCTTCTCCAAGGCGTTCATGAAAGTGAATCTTAAGGCGCAGAAGGGGAAATACGTCGTTAGTTCGGGCTGTTGATTGCTGTCTTCTTCACAACCCGAAACCGGTGCGTATAATACGCCTTGCTTTCGCAGAAGCGTAAATAGCCCTCCCATTCTTGCTTGGCTTTTACCCGTATCCTGATCCGCAGAAAATCTCCCGCGACTCGCCGATAGGCAGGCGAATAGGTAAGATCATATCCCCCAGCCTTATCATGCTTGGAGGAAAATTGAGGCGCGCCGATCTCAAGATCTTTCGCCTCGACGATCGCGATCACTGATTTCTCAACGTCTGAACGTGGGCGTTGTACATGCGTGGCATCGACAGTAAAACGCAGATTGGCAGATTCAACCTCGACTGTGCGCTTCGCCCGAATCATCACCTCTAACACATGCTCTCCGATTTCCACTGTTTTACAATCGGCGCTCACATTCACCTGGTCATCGCCCTCACCAAAGTACAAGGCATAGGAACGCTTCTCCGCCCACTTACGGTAACGCCATTTCAACAAGAAAAAGCCGACAACGAGCACGACCCCAAGAATCTGTAACGTCTCGGTACAATCGGCATCACGTATTGAGGCAGGCAGTTGAGTGAGGCAACTCACGATGATCCACCACCATTGTAGAGCGTGATCGATTCCCCGGCAGCAAGAGGAATTAGAGCTTCACTGACAGCCGTCCCCGCAGCAATCAGCAGGGCCGTCAAACAGATCAGCGTCGCGATGATGTGCTTCGTGTTCGTCCCTCAGGGCTCCCGGTCCTTCTGAGTGAGATCATTCGCAATCAACCGGAACTGTTCGAGGGCGGCTTCGAGGTCATCGACGATTTCTTGGGCGATGATGTCTGGGTTGGGCAGATTGGCAGAGTCTTCTAAGGAGTCGTCTTTGAGCCAGAAGATGTCGAGGCTGGCTTTGTCGCGGGCGATCAGCTCGTCATAGTCGTAAGCACGCCAGCGGCCGTCTGGTTTCTTATCGGACCAGGTGGCTTTGCGATTGTGGCGATTGCCCCCGGCCCGCTTGTCGGGCCGGTCGTGATTGCCGTTGTAGCATTTCACGAACTCATCGAGATCTTCGCGTTTGAGTGGATCGGTCTTGAGGGTGAAGTGTTGGTTGGTACGAAGGTCGTAGATCCAGAGCTTCTTAGTCCAGGGAGTTTCGCTGGCTGGCTTCTTGTCGAAGAAAAGGACGTTGGCTTTCACGCCTTGCGCGTAGAAGAGGCCGGTCGGAAGGCGTAGCAGCGTATGCACGTCGCATTCGTGCAGGAGCTTGCGCCGGACGGATTCACCAGCCCCACCTTCGAAGAGCACGTTGTCAGGAACAACAACCCCGGCACGGCCATTCTGCTTGAGTAACGTTTTCACATGCTGGACGAAATTGAGTTGCTTGTTAGAGGTTGTGGCCCAGAAGTCGTCACGCTCGACGATGTCCCGCTCTTTCGAGACTTGCCCCTCTTCGCCCACGATCGTCGTACTGCTCTTTTTCCCAAACGGTGGATTGGTCATCACGATGTCGAACCGATCGCCAGGATCAGCGGCCAAGGAGTCGGCCACAACGATGGGCAGATTTTTGTCGGTCCCGATCCCGTGGAGCATCAGGTTCATGGCGCAGAGCCTGGCTGTGCTCTGGACCAACTCCCAGCCTTTGAATGTGGTCTGCTTGAGCCCTTTCTTTTCATCCTTGGTGAGGTTGGGATAGTGCGTCACGATGTAGTCGTGCGCAGCCAGAAAGAACCCGCCAGTCCCGCAGGCCGGGTCGCAGATGGTGTCGGCTGGCTTCGGGGCAATGGCCTCGACCATCGCTTGGATCAGCGGGCGCGGGGTAAAGTACTGACCGGCACCGGACTTGGTATCCTGCGCGTTCTTCTCCAGCAATCCTTCATAGGCATCCCCTTTCACATCGGCACTCATTGTGGACCAATCTTCCTTGTCGATAAGGTCCACAATCAGGCGGCGCAGTTTGACCGGGTCCTGGAACTTGTTCTGGGCCTTCGTGAAGATCAGGCCCAGCATTCCCTTCCCCTTGCCTAACTCTTCCAAGAGATGCCGGTAGTGATCGAACAGATCATCGCCATCCTTCTTGAGCAGGCTCGGCCAACTATATTTCGCAGGGATTTGGCTAGGCTGGTTGTAAGGCGGCTTCGTCCGCTCGTCGGCCATCTTGAGGAACAGCAAATACGTCAACTGCTCGACATAGTCGCCGTAGCTCATGCCGTCGTCGCGGAGGACGTTGCAGTAGTTCCAGAGCTTTTGAACGATAGCCGATGGACTCATGTTGAAATAGGATGGACACCGGATAGACTTCGTGAGGGCAGCGCTGGAGTGGAAGACCGATACAACAATCGGCGAGTCTGACTCGCCCTATATTTCATGTTCCAGTCATGAGTTCAGCTTCCAGCGGATGGCCTTTGCGAAATCGGCTAACACCGAGCACGCTGAACCCCAGCACATGCCCCTGTTCGTCTACCCGTTCCATGACAGCATCGTGAGCCGTGGCCCGCATGAAACCTGGCGCCTCACGGAACTGCACTTCGAGGTAGTCCGCTTCCGGATCAAACCAGACTTTTACTTTTTCGGCCAAGGGTGTCACCGTGGTACGGTAGCCGGAACAGTTTCGAATTCCAACTTTGGTGTCCTTTTTGAGAGATGCAGCATCTCGATACCGACGACCGTGCCCTTCGCGTATAGTCCACGATAATACCGGAAGACACCTCCTTGGACTCAACCGCGTCCGCGTCATCCAACGTCAAGTAGGGGGCATCGGCTTCGTGATCAACTTTTAATTTCATAGCTTGCCTTGCGTCATAGATTAGGCGCGCAACACTTCCGGCCTGGTTGAAAGATAGGCGAGGATCTCTTGCTGCCTGTCCTGGATCTGAAGCAAGTATGGTGCGGCAAGACGTTCATAGTCCGCACGCGCATGCGTCTGCCTCGCCTGCGCAAGAAACCTCCAGAGTTTCTGCACAGCCGTCTCGGCCTGTTGGAGTTCTTCATCGTTGGAAATCACGGAATCACCTCGACAATGGGTTGAGTACGAAACTGCCGGTCCCGCGAGAATACCGTTAACGCGTCCGCGATGTGTTCAGCGCCGATCGACTCAGTGACCCAAAAGACGTCGGCATTATAGCGTATTCGACACGTGTCGTGTGTAAACACAGCCAGTACTTCATCGGTAAGCCCCGTCGTCCGAAAGTCAGCGGCCATCACGACAAACAGATCGACATCATTCGGCATAGGAGCCTCAGTGGGAAAACTGCCGAAGAGATAGCAGGCTGCGGAAAAACTCTGTGGGTACGCCGGAATTTCCCTGGTCGCACGTCTGGGATAACAGGAGTACACCGCGCAGGATGCTCAAAAAGGCCGTCCAGCAAGGCCGCAGCGAGCGAAGAGGCGAGGGCGTACGCTTCGGTACGTTGAGCCTCTGAGCGCGGCGAGAACGCCGCTGGCGGACTTTTTGAGCATCCTGCTAGATGTGTCTCACTTTCCCGGTCTCATAGAGCCGAGACCACTGCGTGAAGCCGCTCATACAGAAACTGCCGCCTCGGAGTACCGGTCCCAAACCGTTCTCTAATTGTGGAGAGGGAGAAGACCTCGATCATCATGTGGCGCTCTCGCGGTTCATGTCGGCATGTCGCAACGATCCCCGAAAGGCGCAAACAAGCCGGCAGCTCATGCCGCCTGCCTGTGCGCCGCACGCAGACAGGTCGGCGCGAAGGACGTTGCAGTAGTTCAAAAGTTTTTGGACGATGGCTGAGGGACTCATTTTGTGATGGTCTCAATCCAAGTCATGGCGTATAATATAAACATTAGAGAGCCAGTCCCAATGAACAAAAAACCTCTCATTGAAACGAATCCTCACTTGAAGGCCCCGGCCCAATACCGGAAAGCCCTCATTGCCAATGTCGCCAGTTCGACTGCAATAGAAACCGGCGCCTCAGTCGAATCAATCGCCCGCATCCTAGCCGAACCAAGGAAGACGCCAGCGCTTAAGAAGACGGGCGGCTCTGCTCGATAATCTCTTCTAACAATCTCTCCATCGGCACATAGTGCTTATCGAGGCCTGCTTGAATCGCGGCAATGTATGCGTTTTTACTCTTCCCCGCAATCAGGCTGAAGTCCAACAGCGGTAGTCCCGCCTGGAGCGCCATCAGGGTTGAGCGCGCGCGAGCTAAACGGCCATTCCCATCGCGAAACAGATGAATCAGCACCAGCTCGACATGCGTTTCCGCCAGCGCGCGGACAACCTCCGCACGGTCTGCGAACACACAGGGAGTACACCGTCTCAACACATCCCGCTCAAACTGATCCATCAAGGCAGACACCTGGGCGGCGGCCGCGAAGGGGAAGCCGTCTTTACTGACGTTCACGCGTCGATAGTAGCCGGCCCATGCATAGATATCACCGAGCCAGATGCGGTGACAGTCACGGAGATCCGTGGCCGTAAACCGATGGGTCTCGCCATATGTCCTCACCAGTACGTCCATCGCCTGCTCAAGCGCCTTCGCCTCCGCGGCATCCATGTCCTGCTTTAAGGTGATGCCAAGACGATTTTTGAGCACCTGGTCGTTGGAGCCAGGCTCAAACTGCGCCTCAGGGAGATCGGACACGTCGTAGCGATCGTCGGCGGTCATTGATTTGTCCGGTAAATGGCGGGAGATTCTGCTGCAATGTGAAGTTCCTGCTGATCATGGATATGGCCGCTTCTTTCGAAAGAGACAAGTTTGCCTGAAAAAGCCCGCTGAAGAATGGACTGTCGCAGGCGGTCGGCGCGAGTCAGGTTGGCTTCGACGGCGGCTTCGAGTTCGTCGATGACTGACAGGCGGCGCTCGACTTCGGCGACGATCTGCTCTTGTTCTCCCAAGCTCGGAATATCTAGCGGTAACGATTTGAGGTCACCGCCTGAGATCCCCGATTGTCCAGCCGTGGTCCGAATTTTCGACTCAATGTACTCTCGCGCACGGCCAGCCGAAGCAAGGGTCACCAGGAACTCGGGAAGCAGCATTGAGCCTGGGACGCGAACTCGTATGAGTTTGTCAGGATAAACCGTGGGCGGTAGGCTTACCGGTACTCGAGCGCACACTCCCACATAGTCCCGGCTTCCGTTGTATCGTGTAAATAGGACGTCTCCCGTCTCAATGAGGAATGACTGATAGTCGGCTGGAGATCCTGACAAGTAGCGAACATCATTCGCATCCAATTCCATCGGGCGAACCGCGCTAATTCGAAATATCCTCGTTCCCTGATCGGCATCCGGCTTTTTCGAGTAGCCATTTCTGATGGAAGTTGCAATATCACCGAGTAAGACTTGTCTCCATGGTCTCTCGATGGGCGCGAGTTTGCCTTCGACGGCGGCTTTGAGGACGGAAGCTTTGTAGCGTTTGAGGTTGGCTTTGACGCGCTTGAGGCTGGCGACGGCTTCATCGAGGCAGGAGAATTGCTTTTCGATCTCCGCGACGATGACTTTCTGATCATCAAAGAGTGGAACTGGAATCAATGCCTCTTCCAGAAAAGACTGCGGTACACGCTTTTGACCTACTGCACCAGTCATGCGATGTGCTGCTTCCCGCCGAAAGTTTTGGCTCGAAATGAAGTAGTACACAAAGCGAGGATCAATTCCTTCATGTGGGCGAAGAACATGAAACTCTGTCGATCCGAAACCTAAGCCGTTTGTCAGCTTCGGCACGACCGCCATTTTTCCGTTTTCCATGCATGGTGTGATTTTGGCGAACAGGACATCGCTCTCCCTAAACGGTGTGTAGCCCTTCTTAACAGTAGAAAAGTGTTTCGTCTGAGATCCTTCCATCCGCCCACTGCCCGCCTCGACCGCAGCCATAGGCACGAACGATACGTCGAGGTCGTCTCGATAGCCGGACTTATCCAGGCGTGGATTGAGGTCCACGACTTCAGACAATGGCTTCAGTGGCCACCTAGTTTTGGTGTCGTCCAGCATAGCTACGCCGCTAACGCCTCGTTCAGTTCTTCAATAAGTTAGTTCAGCGTCGTCGCCGACGCGCTGAGAGACTTCGTAGGGAGTTATTCGTCGATTGGTCGTTTGAGAACTTGCGCTACTACTCCATACACCGCGCCGGTTAAGCCATCAAGCTCATGCTCGATATCTTCGACTTTGCCAAGCTTGCTGGTCCAGCGGCCGTTAGAAAGTTGGCGGGCCGCATGGGTTGGTTTCCCATTTTCATCCACATACAGGACAATTTTCTCGTACCCTTGCTCAATGTTCGCATCTCCGCATGGAGTGAATCCAATCGAGCCGAACGCTTTGATGAAGGCATCAAGGGATTCTCGCAAAGGAATGTTTGGCGGCCAGTATGCGAAAGACCCGGCAACGGGCCACCACCATCGCTCAACATCCCCAGCTGCCCAGGCAATGCAATTGTACTCAGGGGTTGAAGGGCTCGTGATCGCGTAAATAGAACGGGCGAGATGGGGGAACACGGATTCGAGGTCTTCGCTCACCAGGTCAGCCCCT
>JAYTTD010000098.1:0-21227 GCA_043745235.1 Nitrospira sp.
AGAACGCTGCTGGCGGACTTTTTCTGCATCCTGTTAGAGGCCCTCGCCTTCCCACGAGCCATGAAGCCCACCACCATCAAAGAGTTTTTTCAGCTGCTCCCAGGTCAGCTCAATGCAGATGCTGCAGAAGATCTTGATGCGGTCTACCAATTCGATCTGAGCGGCGCGCAGGGCGGGCAATACATTCTTACGATTCGGGAGAGGGCTTGTCAGGTTGCAGAGGGGATGCATGCAGACCCGCATGTCGTGTTTTCGATGGCGGGAGAGGATTGCATCAAGGTTCTGCGGGGCCAGTTGAGTGGAACAGCCGTCGCCATGTCGGGCCGACTCAAGATCAGCGGGGACATTGGCTTGGCGATGCGACTGAAGGCGCTCTTTCCAACTGTCAGGTAACCGACCAACTCCGCTAATACCCCCGCTCATCTGGTTGATCTGGTTTGTTTCGTTGTTTGACCTGGAGAATCTAACCAACCAAATAGACGAGACAGACCGAACAGACTAGATGAACGAGACCGACTGTCTGGTTTTTTCAGCATCTTGCTATCGACCAGCCGGTGTTTGTCCAGGCTCTGCCGGTATCCAGTCGGCGTCCTGGTGGGGTTGGCCCGCATGGCGGGGGAACCGTTCCTCTAAGATCACGTAGATTGTGGGGACGAGAAAGAGCGTGAGGATCGTCGAGACGCTGAGTCCTCCAACGACCGCGCGCGCCAACGGAGCATTTGTTTCACCGCCGGTTCCCCAGCCGATGGCCATGGGAAGCAGCCCCACGACGGTGGCGAGCGAGGTCATCAGAATGGGCCGGAGTCGCGTCCGCGCGGCGGTGACCGCCGCGTCGTGTAACTCCCGCCCTCGCCGCCGCAGCACGTTCGTATAATCCACCAACAGGACGCCGTTTGAGACCACGATGCCCAGCATCATAATGATGCCCATCATCGACGTGGTGGAGAGGGTGGTATCGGTTAGGAAGAGGATCAGGATCACGCCCGGGAAGCCCATCGGGACCGAAAACATGATGACGAAGGGATCGATCAACGATTTGAACTGAGCGGCCATGACCATATACACGAGGACTAGCGCCATGACCGTGGCAAACAGTAGGCCCTCAAAGGTTTCTCTCTGTTGTTGAATCTGGCCGGCCAACCGGATACTGAAGCCGGAGGGAAGCTGGATCTTGGCCAAGGCTGCCTCCAGATCGGCGGCGACGGCGCCGAGGTCCCGGTCCACAGGGTTGGCGGTCAAATGGACCACTCGCTGAAAATACTTGCGGTCGATCTTGACTGGGCCGGCATTGAGCTTGAGCGAGGCGACGTTCTTGAGGAGGACTGGCGTGCCGGCTCGTGTGATTAACGTGATGTTCTCGATGGCGCTGAGATCCTTCCGGTGTTCCTCCGCGAGCCAGGCGCTGATGTAATACTCGTTCCCGTTTTGGGGGTCAGTGTAGATGATGGGGTCGGTTTGGCCGTTGCCGTTGAGTGAGAAGAGCACGGCGGTGGCCACGTCCGTTTCGCTGATACCGAGGAGCGCGGCCTTTTCTCGATCCACCACCACATTGATCTCGGGATAGTTCTCCTCGCGGCTGACTTCGATGTCGGTCAAGCCTGGTATTTGATGCATGATGCTTTCGACCTGCCGGATGACCCCGCGCGCGTTCTCGAAATCGTAGCCGTAGACTTCCACGTCGACGGACTTCTGCGACCCAAAGCTGGTGATGCGTTTGATGAGTCCGCCCGGATCGAAAAACATCGCGACACCCGGAAAGAGGGCTAAGACCTTGGGCCTCACGTCGTTCATGATTTGCACTTGGTTTCGTGTCCGTTTGTCCGGCGTGACGAGATGGACGGAGATGGACGATGTATGGGGGCCGGTATTCGGATTGAATAGGGAGGACCGGCCCTGGGCTAATACGCCGGTACTGGAGACGATGGTTTCCAGCTCCTCGGCAGGAATCTGTGCTCGCAGCACCCGTTCGACCTCGGCCACTTGCTGCTCGGTTTTCTCCACTCGCTGACCGACTGGTCCGCGCAGGACGATGCGGAACTGGCTTTCATCCGATACCGGCAAAAATTCCGTCCCGATCTTGGGTACTAGCGCGAGCGAGGTGGCGAAGAGGAGCAGGACGCCGGTGATGAAGAGCCGGCGATGGGCTAAGACCCAGCGGAGTGATTCCTCGTAGCCTTTGTCCAATGACTCGTATCGTTCGCGGCTCCAATCCATCAGACACACGAACAATCTCGGCATCGAACGGTGAGACTCCTGCTCCGGCTTGAGGAATTTGTAGCAGAGCGCCGGGGTCACCGTGCGGGAAACGAAGAAGGAGGTGAACAGTGAGATTGCGATCGTGATGGTCAGAGGAATGAGAAGCAAGCGGGCAACTCCGGCGACGAAGAAAATCGGGAGGAAGACGACGACGGTGGTGATCGTCGAGGCGAGAATGGGCATCGCCACCTCGCGGGCCGCTTCCAAGATCGCATCCCAGCGACGGGGCGTGGTGTTGAGATGGCGTTGAATGTTTTCGAGTTCGACAATGGAATCGTCGACGAGCCGGCCGATTCCGAGGGCCAGGCCTCCCAAGGTGAAGACGTTCAAGGTTTGTCCGGAGAAGTACAGCACGATGAAGGTCACCATGATCGAGAGGGGAATGGCGACGGAGATGATCAGCGTGCTCATAAAATTACGGAGGAAGATCAAAATGACCAATGCAGCCAGCAGCGATCCGTGCAGCGCCTGTTCGATGAGGTTGCTGATCGACTGGCGGATGTAGACCGATTGATCGAAGGAAATGCCGAGCTTCACGCTGGGCGGAATGCCGACCATCTTTGGGAGGGCCGTACGTAGCGCATCCACCACTGCCACAGTGTTGGCGATGGGCTGTTTGTTCACCCGCAGATACACAGCTCTAGCCCCGTCTGTCCTCACGATATTGGTCTGAATGTCCGACGAATCGGTCACAGTCCCGACATCCCGTACACGCACGGGGCTGCCTTGCTGGTTGACCTTCACGATCACGTCCTGGATCGGGTCGACCGTGCGGAACTGATTATTGGTGAAGACGTTGTAGTCCAAATTGCCGGCTTTGATGTCGCCCGATGGGAGAATGAGGTTGGCGGCCTTCACGGATTTGACGACATCGAGGATTGAGAGGCTCCGGGCGTTCAACAGTGCCGGGTCCAGGTTGATGTTGATCTGGCGGATTTTCCCGCCTTCCACGGTAGCCGCGGCGACGTTGGCGATCTGTTCGATCTGCGGCGCAATTGTATTAGAAGCCAGGTCGTACAGGGCCCGTTCGTCGAGATCGTCGCTGGAGACTGTCACCAGGGAGACAGGGATATTGGAGACGTCGAATTTGACGATAAAGGGTTGCAGAATGCCGGGCGGGAGGCTGTTGAGAATTTGGGTGACGCGTTGCATCACCTCCATCTGGCCGGCGTTAATATCCGTGCCCCAGTTGAACCAGATCTGCACCCCGCCGATGCCTTGTTTTGCGAACGACTCGACATGCTCGACGTTGGAGGCAGAACTGACGGCTTTCTCGATGGGATAGACGACGCTCTGTTCGATGTCGAGCGGTGGCGCGCCTTTATAGATGACGCCGACGAAGGCGACGGGCACTTGAATCTGCGGAAAGAGATCGACCGGTAACCGTTGCACGGAGGTGCCGCCCAAGATCACCATGGCCAAGGACAGCATCAGCACGCCGATGCGATTGCGAAGTGCGAGGATGGTCAGCCACATAGCTGGTAAGGGGTAAGGGGTGAAGGGTGAGGCGTAAGCCGTAAGGAATGATAGGCGGAGGTTTGATTGAGGAGATTTCTGACGTTCGTCTTGTTCAACTCCTCACTCCTTACCCTTCACGCCTCACCGGTTGAAGAGGCTGCGTCTGTACGGGGGTGCCATCGTGCACGAGATCTTTTCCGGAGACGATCACTTGTTCCGACCCGTCCAGACCCTTGGTAATCTCCACCCGGTTTTCGTCGCGGAATCCGATTTCCACCGGCACCCTCTGGGCTTTTCCTTCTCGCACAATGTAGACATATTGGGCGTCTTCCAATCGACTCACTGCGTCGATGGGGATCTGAATCGTGTTTCGATGCGTGCCGACTAGGACTTCTACGCGGGCGAACATGCCGCCTTTCAAGACATGATCTTTGTTGGGGAGATCCACCTCGATTGTCATCGTGCGGGTGGCTCGGTTCAGTGCCTGGACAATTCGGGTGACCGTGCCCTCGAAGACGCGATCGGGATAGGCCTCAGCGCGCACTTCTGCCTTTTGGCCCACTTGAATGAGCGGGACGTCCTTCTCGACGACCTCGATCAGAATACGAACCGTCTGGATCTCATGAAGGGTGAGAATCCCGCGCGAGATGGTGGAGGTGCCGGCGGTTGCCCCGCTGACATAGGCGCCGAGATCGAGGTTGCGCTCGGCCACGTAGCCCACGAACGGTGCACGGATATACGAATAGGCCAGATTCGTCTCGGCCTGTGCCTGGGCGACCTCCATTTGCTGGACCTGCGCGCGGAGCGAGTCGAGCGCCGCCTCCGCCGTGTCGTATGCGACTTGGGCGTTATCAAAATCCTGCTGCGAGACAAACTGGTCTTTGATCAACGTCTGCATCCGATTGAGCGTGAGGGTGGCATTGCGGACACTCGCGTCCTGCTGCGCGACTCTCGCTCTGGCTGCAGCCAGGTTTGCCTTGGCCTGGCTGACGGCATGCTGATAATCCGTGTGATCGATTTCGATCAGAAGCTGGTTGGCTTTGACCAGGTCGCCTTTATCGACGTAGATCTTGGCAATGTAGCCGTCAACCCGTGAGAATAGGTTGACCGTTTGGTTGGGGCTGATGTCGGCGGTATAGGTGAGTCGAATGTCCAGGTCCTGTTTTAGCGGCGCCACGGTGGCGACAGTGATGGCCCGGGCCTTGCGGGTGTCGCTCTTGGCCCCGCTGCTGAGGCGAAATACGACGAGGGCCGTGATCGCAAAGAACACAATGACACCGAGCGTGACAATCGGATGTTGTTTCAGGGGGTTCATCGCCTGTGCCCTCCCGGCGTCTTACGGCTGGCCGGCATTTTGATCAGTCCGGCGAGGAAGAGGTCGACGTAGGTCGCCACCGTATCCTCATGGGATTGATGCATGGGGACTCCGAAGATCTCATGGAGTAGACGGTGATGGACGACCATGCCGATGAAGGCGCGGGCTGCCAGGAGGGGATCGACAGGACGGAACGCGCCGGCTTCAATCCTTGTGCAAATGTACGCGGCGAGGTGGTCATAGAACACTTTGTGATGCTTGCCGAAGAACATCTCGGACAGTTCGTGCCCTTCCAGCGCGCTGAACAAGAGGAGTCGCAAGAGCGTCGAATCGACGCCGGGGCGAATGCGATAGCTGGCAATCATCGTAAACACACGATGGTCGTCGTGTGTTTTGGCCGCCGCCTCCACAGCTTCGAGCAGTTCGTTGACGGTCACTTTTTCTGCCAGAATTGCCGCGTAGAGTGTCCGTTTCGTCGGAAAGTATTTGAAGACCAAGGCCTCGCTCACGCCCGCTGCTTTGGCAATTTCTTTTGTGGTGGTGCCGTTGAATCCTTTCGCGGCGAAGAGCGAAGCGGCGGCTACAATGAGGCTGGCCTGACGATCGCGCGCAGACGCCCGCTGCCCGTTTCCGTTCGTGGTCTGGTTGGTCTGCTTCTTCATGGTGAGTAAGTGCTTACTCACTTAAATCCTAGCATGCAGCGTGTTCAGGCGGCAAGTATTGTGCAGGAACTGCAGTGTGGGCTAGGGCAGCGATGTGAGCGGTGGCCGTCGTGGCCTCGAATGGTCGACGAAGGTGAACAAGGGAAGCGAGCCTCTGAGTGTGGAGCGGTTCATGTGCTTCCAGATGAAATGCCGTAGCCGGGTCCGTTCCCGTGCCGTGACGAGAAGAAACTCGATTCCGTACTCGTGTTCCACAGCCCAGATCACCCGAATTTCCGAGATGAGAATCGGACGGGATGTCTGAGGAATTGTCAGGTAGAGATCCCAGAAACTTCCTATGGGCAACGTCTGTGTACTGCAGAGTTTGCAGCCGCTCTCGGACAGGTCAAGGGCCACCCCATCGCCAACATGTTGGAAGCTATCTGTTGCTGAAAAGCGGACCATGATTTGAACAGGGACCCGCTGAGCCGACCTGCGGTCAGAAGTCTGAACAGGCGAGTAGGCCGTCACGCATTTGCCTGTCCCCCGTTGTCTTGTCATTGAGCACTCCGTGCAGCAGCGGTCAGTTTATTCTCCTTCGCCGAACACCCCGTAGCTTGCTGAGGGGCGCTTCATTGGGAATGCGCGAGATTCGAGCACAAGAAATGATTGAGTCGATTTCGTTCCCGCAGGTTCATCTTAAGGATCTCGACTCCGAACCGACGTCCTGATGTCCAAGCTACCCGTGCTTCCAGCACGAACAGCGGGTCTTGTCCGTCTGGGATGTAGAGGAAAATCGTGAGTTCACTCCCTTGCGCGACCGAGGCGTTGCCGCGAATGCCTAATCCGTGATGCGAAAGATCCGTGACCATGCCGTCGCCCATAATGATCTCGCCGGATCGGTCTTGGGCCGAGTACATCAATCCGAACTCTACCGGCGGCCGGGGGGCTTGCCTCCGATTCACCGCTTCGGCCACAGACTGATGTCCGTTTCCAGATGCGACCTGTGTTCGTTTCATGATGGCACCTCCTTGTTCCTGCTACGGTCTCAGATGCCGCCGCTGCGATCTGAGAGGGTAATGCGATCTCCCAAGAAAAATTGCAGATGATTCTTCTCCTCTAGCTTCAGGGTTCCCAATTCCACTCCAAAACGACGCCCCGCAACCCAGGAGACCCGGCTCTGGGCAATACACACTGGTTCCTCGATTCCAGGAAGATCGACAAAGAGGGCCATGGCCATGCCGGGTGTGACCGATCGATTTCCGCGAATGCCGATCCCGCCAGGTGAAAGATCGGTGACGACGCCATCACCGATCAGCATTCGTCCAGTGTCCATGCCGGAGTAAAGTAATGAGAAGAGTGCCGGGGTGCGGCTGCCATGACGACGATCGGATTCACCAGGGAGTTCAGCTACTGTGGTAACGGGAGTGGCGGTGTGACTACGCATGATTGACTCCATGGCGTTGGTCGATGTTTAGACGATGCGGAATGCCGTTCGCCGATCGTCTAAGGACGACAGGCTGATATTTTTAAAGATCACGTCTTGCAGCCGCTTCCTTTCTTCTGCTGACAGCTTGGGGAATCTGACGGCAAACGAGTCACTGGCGATCCAGGAGACGAGGATGTTGGTGAGGCGCATGGGGGATTGTCCATCCTCAAGGTCGAGAAGCAGAGTGAGGCGGCTACCTAGCGAGACCGTGGCCGCGCCTAAAATCTTGCAACCAGTTTTGGAGAGGTCTTTCAGGGCTCCCTCTCCTGTAACGATTCGCGCGCCTTCTTCTCCGGAATAGGTGATGCGGTACCGAATTGGAACTCGTTCGGCATAGCGCCGGTCCAAAAGTGAATGCGTTTTTTTGTTGTTGATCTTGAGAACGGTGTGATCCAGTTTCATGGGCGTCTCCGTAGTAGTTTCCGCCGAGGTTCCCCTGTCCTTCGCGACAGCCTGAGAATACCGCATCCAAGAATTTCGACCATCCCTCAGGAGGGGGGATTGATGTCCCACCAGAAGGGGGGGGCTGGTGCTGAGCCCTAGCTGGCAAGGGTTTTCTGGCATGGGAGTCGGCATGATACACAAGCGGAATCAGGGTTTGCGCGTCGCGCACGTAATGCACTGGCGGGCTTTTCCAGCATCCTTGCTCAATGTTTCGGAAAGGCTAGGCGAAAGGTGGGGCGACGACTGTCAAAACACGGTGGCTGAATTGCCTTCGGTGATTTTTCGGCGAAGCTCCTGGCTTTCGAAAAAGATAATGCCGCGATCGGTTTCGGTCTCGTATCGGAGGGTCACATCGGTCTCAAAGCCGGTCCAGCTATAGAATTTGACAGAGCCGCCGGCGATCTGCCCCGGTGTGCGATCGAGCGAGCCATAGAGGGATTGGAGATAGGCGAGAATTTGATCGTGGGTCGCCTTGCCTTGGTAGCGGACGGTGACACGCGCAAATGTGCCTTCAGATGTCACGAATCGTAAGGAGTCAACCTTCACCGGGCCAAGCGAAGGAACCCCGGTCTTCAACTCATAGGTTTGTGACCGGCCGGCGTCCTCGACTTTCACGAAGGTGTCAGTTTCCGAAAATGTCGCGCCCCAGGGGATTCCCTCGAACCCGTTCGGATCGTTCTGCATCGGTACGGCGAAGGCCAGGGTGTTCCATAGGATAGTCGAGAAGAGGAGGCAGAGGAGGGAGGTTCGACGGACCCAAGGGGCTGTGCGGGGATGGCAAGGCATGTTACTCCGCGGAATCAGTGATTAGGTCGTTGAACCGAGGGGCCAGGGTACGGCTGTCGATAAAAATGAATCCCCGTTCCGTGTTCGCATGGTAGGTCAGGCTAATCTCGGTATTGCCCCCCCGCCAATTATACTGCTGAGTGAGGCCTCGCATCATCTGCCCGGGGACGCGCTCAAGAGAACCGAACTGTTGTTCCAGATGAGTGAGGATGTGTTTGTGCCGATCGTTGCCCTGGTAACGGATGGTCACGCGGGCGAATTGTTCATCGACCGACAAGAGGCGGAGGCTTTCGACCGGAATCCCGGCAAACAACGGCTGGCTCTCTCTCAATTGGTATTCGTTCACATGTGGGCCTGCCTTGGTGACTTCCAAGTCCGGCCTCGTCGTCAGGGCCGCACCCCAGACCAGGCTTTGAAAACCATTCGGATCGTTCACCATCGGCACCGCATGGGCGAGAAAGGGACCGCTCATATACAGCAAGAGCCCCAGTAGGGCAAGGTATCGGCCCGCGTGATTGTTTTGCTGTCCGGTCATGTCGAAACGCTACCATGGTCGTTCCTATGGCGCAACTCCCTCAGTTTTGTTGAGAATGTCTTGAGGCATAGCTTATAATGCGCCGGTTTTTCCATGTGCGTTGCGGCGAGGAACCGACACGATGATTGAAAGCGATGCGTTTGTCCAAGCGCTACAAGATATTGGAGTGGATTTCTTTACGGGAGTCCCGGATTCGATCCTGGGCGGCATCATTGCCGAGTTGATGGAGCGGCGTCTCTATACACCGGCCGTTCGGGAAGATGAAGCGGTGGCCATGGCTGCCGGGGCCTATATGGCGGGCAAAATTCCCGCGGTCTTGATGCAAAACTCCGGGCTTGGGACATCGCTGAATACGCTCATCTCCCTCAACTATATCTATCGGCAGCCCTGCATTCTGATCGTGTCCTGGCGTGGTCAAGGGGGCAAAGATGCGCCGGAGCATCTGGTGATGGGCGAAGTCATGCCACAATTTCTGGATACGATGAAGATCCCGCATCGGACGTTGACGGAAAAGACGGCCATCGACGATCTAAAGTGGGTGGCCGAGACGTTTATGAAGAAACGGATTCCCGTAGCGCTGAATATCACGAAAGGTGTCGTGAAAGGGTTGCACCCATGAGGCCGGAGCAAGGAACGATGCAGAGCCGGGCGATGGCCATGGCAGCCTTGTTGGAACTGCTCACCGATCAGCCGGTGATTATTTGCAACGGGTTTCCCTCGCGAGAGGCCTATAAGATTGCCGATCGTCCGACTCATTTCTATATGATCGGGTCCATGGGAAATGCGCCGGCCATCGCGCTCGGCGTGGCACTGGCCAAGCCGAACAAGCAGGTGGTCGTGTTCGACGGGGACGGCAACGTATTGATGGGCATGGGGACGTTGGCGACGGTCGGCGCGTTGAAACCGAAAAATTTTATCCATGTGGTCTTCGACAACGAAGTCTACGGTACGACGGGGAACCAACCGACGATTTCCAATGTGGTCCCGCTTGAGAAGGTGGCGAAGGCGGCCGGGTATGTGAACGTCGAACGGGTGCGGGAACGCGAAGACCTCGTCTACGAGTTCAAAGACATGCTGAAGAAAGACGGACCGAGCTTCTTGCTGGTGAAAGTCAATGAGATGGTGGAAGATGTCGGACGCGTGATGCTTGATCCGCCGGACATTACGAAGCGGTTCATGAATGCGATACAATGACTCCGTGAGGGGTAAGGCGTAAGGGGTGAGGGGCGGGCCTAATCTTTTCAGGTGATTTCGCCTCACACCTAACGGGGGTTTATGATCTTATTGAATCCAGGACCGGTGAATGTGTCGGAGCGGGTGCGACAAGCGCTGTTGCGTCCGGATGTCTGCCATCGGGAGTCGGAATTTACTGAACTCTTGCACGGGATTCAGGCCAAGCTGCTGAAGCTCTTTGTGCCGGGAGCGGAAGCCGATTATGCTGCTGTGGTGTTGACCGGATCGGGGACTGCGGCGGTGGAGTCGGCCGTCATGTCGTCACTTCCGCACGGCAAACGGATGCTGGTCCTCAATAACGGGGTGTATGGCGAGCGTATTTCCCAGATGGCCGGTCTGTATCGTCTGGGCGTGTCCGAACTCAAATACGATTGGACGACGAGGCCGGATCCTGAACGGTTGCGGCTCGCGTTGCGACAACATCCGGAAGCACATGCCGTTGCCATGGTCCATCATGAAACGACCACCGGACTCATCAATCCGGTCAAGGAGATCGCGGATGTCGTCGACAGCCAGAACCGGGTGTTTATTCTGGACGCGGTCAGTGCGTTGGCGGGGGAGCCGCTGGATATTGCCGGGTCTCACATCTATATGGTGGCGGGTACATCCGGAAAATGTATTCAAGGATTTCCGGGCCTATCCTTCGTGCTTGTCCGCAAGGGATTTCTGGAGCGAATGCGCGCCTACCCCAGACGGTCGGTCTATCTCCACATCACTCAATATGTAGATGACCAGGGCCTCGGAACGATTCCCTTCACGCCGGCAGTGCAAGTCTATTACGCGTTCGACGAAGCGTTGAACGAACTCATGGAAGAAGGGGTCGCCAAGCGGATCCAGCGATATAAGAAAGTCGCGACCTTAATCCGAGACCGCATGGCGAAACTTGGCGTGAAGCCGCTCCTGACTCCCGACAAATATTCCAACACGATCACCGCCTATTTTCTTCCCGAGGGCGTGACCTATCAGTCGTTGCACGATCAACTAAAGAAAGAGGGCTACGTGATCTATGCGGGCCAAGGCCAACTCCAGAGCAAGATTTTCCGCGTGGCGAACATGGGCGCCCTCACGGAGGCGCAGTTGGTCGGATTCCTCGACGCATTTGAACGGATTTGCGGCACAGCATGAAAGCCATCATCCTTGCAGCCGGGGTCGGAAAGCGCCTGTGGCAGGTCACGCAACATCGCCCCAAGTGCCTCATCGAGATCGGCGGGCAGACCCTCTTGCATCGCTACCTCACGTCGCTTCGAAGCGTCGGTATTCACTGCGCCGACATGGTCGTGGGCTACAAGCAGGAGATGATTCGCGCGGCTGTGGCCGCGGATTCGTGTGGCGTGCGCGTGAATTTCCTCGTGAACGAGCAGTTCCACCGCGGCAGCATTTCCTCGCTCTGGATCGCGCGCGTCGCGTTGGATGATGACGCGATTATCATGGATGCGGATGTGCTTTTTCACCAAGAGATCTTGCGTCGTTTGGTACAATCTCCCTATGAGAACGCGCTGCTTATGGACGACACCGTTAAGCAGACAGGGGAAGAGTGTATGGTTGTGGTCGAAGGTGGGCGCGTCATTGCGCTGACCAAAAAGATGCCGTTGCACTATGACTATGCCGGAGAAGGCGTGGGGTTCCTCAAGGTTCGGCATGCCGATGGGCCATATGTGGTGGCGTCGCTCAAGACCCATGTGGATCGCGAGGCCTGGCAGATGGAATACGAGGATGCACTGGTGGGATTTTTTCGTGACGTGAAAGTCGGACATGAGAAGATCGGTGGACTTCCCTGGACCGAAATCGATTTTGTAGAGGATGTGACGAAAGCGGAACAGGATGTGTTGCCGAAACTGTAGCCGCGTCGGTGGTGAAACGTTCCTCGTGAAGCGCTGACCAGTCTTGCAGGATACGAACGACGAGATACGAGAGACGAAATAGAATATGAGTGAGAGTGTCGTTCAAAAACAGACAGGCCTTCAAGGATTGAGCACGGCGATTCTCATGCCGTCGGTGAGTCTGTTTGGCGAGCCTGCTGAATTGTATTCCGATGCGGTAGGTCCGTTGACCAGTGTCGTGGGCATCGGCTTGTTTCAGCGGGCGGTGTTGACGCTGCAGCGAGCCGGTATTCGGCAACTCATGGTGCTGGTCGGGCCGGAGGAGTCTCAGCTGAGACAGGCGTTGGGCAAAGGGCCACGTGTGACGATCCCTGTGCGCTGGATGCCGATTCGTGAGTTTCCACTGGATGACCCCCGCACCTGGGAAGCACTGGCTGCTGAAGTTCGTGGCTTCTGTCTCCTGTCCGGCGTGCAAGCTGTGTTTGGGAGCCCCTTGATCGAGAGTCTGCGCCAGGAGGTGCAGGAGGGACAGGCGATCGTCGTGGCACGGGCCGATAGCGGGCGAGATCGACAGCCACACCGGTCGAGTTTGTGCGCGAAGGTGCGGTCGGGTCGGTTGCTCTCGATCACATCGAGACAGGATGACGCCACACTGGTGGTCGCAGACCTGGTGGTGCTTCCGGCCAGTTTCATGAGCGTGGTGGGTCAAGCTGTCGGGGAAGCCGGCACGGTGCCGATTCGTCGATGGCTCGAACGGGCCGCGGTAGACGGACATGTGCGGGTGCTGTCCACGGAGGCAAACCGGTCCCACTGGTATCAGGACGTGCGCGATGCCGCCGATGTGAAGGCCGCTGAGAAGAAGCTCTTCAATTCCCTCAAGGGCGAGTTCGAAGGTTTCGTCGACCGGTTCTTCAATCGGAAGGTCTCCCGCTGGTTCACCCGTATCTTTCTCGTCGCAGGCTTCTCGCCGAATGCCATTACGATCGTGGCAAGCCTGGTTGGGTTGGCCGCAGCCGCATGCTTTGGTGTCGGGACCTACAGCGCCGGGATGATCGCCGCGCTGTTGTTCCAACTGGCGGCGATCATCGATTGCTGCGATGGTGAAGTGGCCAGACTGACGTTCACCGAATCGCCGTTCGGGGCCTGGCTCGATATCGCCATGGACAATGTCGTGCACATGGCGATCTTTGCCGGCATAGCTGTGGGCTCCTACCTGCATCTGGCTGGAAGCGACGGGGCCTGGGTTCCTCTCGCCCTGGGTGCGGCAGCGGTCCTGGGGAATGGGCTCTCGTTCTGGCTTGTTACCCGGGCACAAAAGATCAAAGCCGCGAGCGGATGGAAGACGCCGGTGCAGGCTGCCTGGTCGGACTTCATGCTCAAGAACGTCGCGAGCCGCGACTTTTCCGTCGTCGTGCTGATTTTTGCGGTGCTGGGCAAGCTCGACTGGTTCCTCTGGATGGCCGCGATCGGATCCGTGGTGTTTTCGATCCTCATGCTCTGGGTGATCAGACCGTCCGCCACGTCCCGTGCTTAAGATATTCCTCCTTGTTGTCGGCCTCCTCACTCTCGTTCTCATCGTCTGGCATATCGGCCCCGGGGCCATCTACGACGCGGCGGCGCAGCTCGGGCCGGTTGCGCTCCTCGTCCTGCTGATTCCTTCCCTTATCATGTACGTCGTCGAAGGGTATGGATGGAAGGTCACGCTTGGTCCGTCGGCGAAGGATATTCCATTCTGGCGTCTGCTCGCGATCCGGACCGCCGGAGAAGTCGTGAACATGACCACGCCGACCGCCTACGTCGGGGGCGAGCCGCTCAAGGCTCATTTGCTCAAGAAACATCAGGTACCGATGGTGGAGGGGCTGGCCTCGGTCATCATTGCGAAGACGACGATGACGATTGCCGAAGTCCTGTTCATTCTGCTCGGCATCGCACTGGGTATGTGGTTATTAGGCGGGAACGATTCATCCGCTCAGACCGTGGCGGCGGGACTCTTGAGCGTGGGCCTGCTGGCCTTCGGAACTGCGGCCTTTGTTTTCGTGCAGCGGCAAGGACTTTTTACGTGGCTGTTGCAGTTTCTGCGGAAGATCGGACTGAAGATTGCCTATCTCGAAGCGCGCGAGGAACAATTACGATCGCTGGATCGAACGATTTTGGACTTCTACCGCCATAACCGTCCCGCTTTTTGTGCCTCCACCGGGCTCTTTTTTCTTGGTTGGATGGCGGAAGCCTTGGAAGTGTACGTCATCATCTATTACCTCGGCGGTCCTGCCATGGCCCTTTCTGCCATCTCCATCGGTGCCCTCTCCGTCTTCATCAAGGGCGGCACCTTCTTCATCCCCGGCAGCCTCGGCGCCCAAGACGGCGGGAATGTGTTGCTGCTCACAGCCTTCGGCTATAGCGAAGTCACCGGCATCACCTTCGCGCTGCTCCGGCGATTCAGAGAGTTGGTCTGGATCGGGCTGGGGTTGCTGTGTCTGGCACTCGTCGGTGGACGAGCAGCGGCCATTCGAGAAAGCCACACGCACGACTCAGGAATTGATTCCTGACATATCCCATTTTTTCACTTTCCAGAAACACAGCGGTCATTCCCAAGGAAGCATGCATACATGGTGCTTTACGGTATGGAATAGTCGGTGCTATGATGTGGCTACATTGTAGTACCAGTATGGAGGTGCGCGCATGATTAAGAAATTGACCAAGCATGGCAATAGTCTGGCCCTCGTGCTCGATCGCGGAGTCCTCGATCTCCTGGAGATCGATGCCGACACTCCACTCAACATCAAGACGGACGGAAAGTGTCTCATTGTGACACCGGCTCAGGATCCTGCGAGGCAGAGAAAGTTCCGTGCCGCGCTGGCCAAAGTGAATCGGCAGTATGGCCCTGCATTGAAGCAGCTTGCGGAGTAGACGATGGATCCGAAATTTCTTACGCTGGACGACGCGCTGGAAGTCCACCGCGATCAGATTGAGCGGTATGGTGGAACATTAGGGGTTCGCGACAACGGCCTGCTGGAATCGGCTCTTGCGGCTCCTCAATCCGGGTTCGGTGGTCACTACCTGCATGCCGATCTATTCGAAATGGCTTCAGCCTATCTTTTCCATCTCGTGCAGAACCATCCGTTCTTGGATGGGAACAAGCGGGTTGGTGCAGCCGCTGCACTCACGTTTCTGGTAATGAATGGAATTGAAACGAAGATCCCTAACCAGGCGCTGGTTCAAATGGTTCTTTCCGTGGCGCAAGGGAGAACGGAGAAAACGGCCATCGCAGACTTCTTCCGGCGAAACGCCAAGTCTTAACCCACCGGCATCACCTTCGCGCTACTCCGGCGATTCAGAGAGTTGGTCTGGATCGGGCTAGGCTTGCTCTGCCTGGCACTACCCGACCTGTGCCCAACCTACTTGGCTGAGCCCTTCACTCGTTCCACGAGTACCATGGCTCTGAGAACCGGGAGGGAGCACAGGCTCATCAGCGTCAGAATCATCAGGTACGACATGGTCGACTCCTTTCGACATGAGTAATGCTTTGAAGAAGTGCAATGCCAGGACCAGCTGGATAACCAGAAAGAAGGGGGCTGTGGAACTGATTGATATGCAGAAGGCTTTTGTGGAGTGGGCTCAGGGAGCGTGGGAAGGAATTGCGCGAGCCTTGGATTTCGACAAAAACGACGGCAAAAGACGGCACTGCGACAGGATTTGCTCGTGGTTCCGAGGGGGAAGGAGGGAATGGCCAGGTGCCCTTCTTGCTCGCAGAACGCGCACGATGAAACTGTGCTCGTTCGATGCGCGCAGTAAAGGGCAGCCTCGGCCACTCCCTCTAAGAGAGCTATGGAGAATTGGAAAACTCTCGTTCGATGCAGGCACTGAAAAAGAGACAAGAGGGCGGGCTAGATGGTCTCCTGTGCTCGTGCAACGCGCGGTCTCGGAAGACCCTCGTTGAACACGCGCAGTGGGAGACCATCTAGCCCGCCCTCAAGGGAGAAAAAGAAGAGAGGGCTTCGCTTGATGTGCGCTGGAGTCTCGACACTCTAGGCGGCATCACCTTGGCGTTGCTGAGGCGGTTTCGGGAGTTGGTCTGGACCGGGCTGGGGCTGCTGTGCCTGGCATCGTCGGTGGGCCGGCAACGGCAATTCAGGAAGGTGGTACCCACGACCCAGGAATTGGCTCCTGGCACCTGCTCTCTTCTCAGAGTTTAGGCTTTAACGTGAACCTGCCTCTTAACGGCCTTCATTTCTCTGCTTAACGATGGAACCTGGAGATGATCGCTGAAGAACATGACCTCTCGCCCTGCACGTACTTCCCTTGCGCTATAACCAATTCTGTATGTGAGATGACGATAACATGCGTACATCCGACGAATCGGTCTCGCATCGTCATATGACACCATCCACTTCTGGCGTCGTATTTTCTCGGTGATAGTTCTGGCTACGTGTGCGTGATCTTCGTGCGAATAGTAGTTGAGATAGAGGTCCTTACCTTTCTGGTAGTAAGGTGGGTCAAGGTATATCAAAGTGTTCTCAGGCCATTTTGCGGTGTTCGAGCATATAAAGGATAGTGCATCCATTCCGGATAGATGAATTCTTCTCCGGAGTTTTGCGATTGATTCAATTCGGAAGCCTAGCTCGCGTTTATTGTAACGGGCGTCGATCTTCCATGGTCCTGTCTGGTCGCGCCCTCCTATTATTCCTCCGTTGAGAATGCCTGATCGGTTGGTCCGGTTTAGGAAAAACATGGCGGAGCCAAGTGCAAGATCATCATATTCAGCCTGATGGGCTAAGATTTGTTTCTGTTTATCCCATGCGCGGACGGTAAGCGGGGTATCACGGATGAATCGAAGGAGTTTTTCTGTATGATCGAGTGTGCTTTTCCAGAATGCGTAGACAGGTCGGCTGATATCGTTGATGTAGACCTCAGAGACGTATTCGTGAAAGAGTAATTCCAGAGCAATTGCTGCTCCGCCAGCATAAGGTTCGACATATGTCCCATCATTGAGCCTATTTTCCTCGATTATTCTTTTGGCGAAACCGGCAAGCTTTGCTTTCCCTCCGGGATACCGGAGGGGAGTGTAATGGATAAGGCGAGTAGGAAGAGGTGGCTCAGCGACGGGTGCGCGACTCACGGCCAAACCTTTTCGAAAAAAGGTTGAGCATCATTCCATGCTTCAATCAGGGATTTTGCTTGGGGAGTCACGAAACGGTTGTGCACGTAATCATTAAGCAGGTCGATGTTGAAAGGGCCATGCGCGACGCTGAGACCTCGAGAAATACTCCTGAAGTCTTTCCTGTCACAACCCTTCGCATTCACCAGATGATTGATAACCTCTTCGGTTTTCGTCTTTAACGACTTGTCACGCAACTGACCACCCGTGTCCTTGAATTTTTGTTGTATCCCATTGGTTGCCATATAGGCATCAACTGAAAGCTCTAGAAAGACCCGGAGCAGAACAGCGCAAGCGTTTCGAAAATCCTCAGCTTTGATTCCCTTGAGTTCTTTAAAGATCGTTGCTACTTTTGGGTCCTGTACATTCAGCCTTAATCTTGGAGGAATAACTGTTTTCCGATCGGAAGGGTCCGTGATTCTTTGCTTGGTCTGACGTGCTTTGCCTGGTTTCTGCTTGAAGTCTCCTTCCCGAATGTTCTCGATGGGAATCGATGCTCCTTTCTTGGAAAGGTTTGGCTTGTCAGCGCGGTCAAACCCTTGAACATATGCAGTTTGCGCAACTTTGTTCTTGAGCTGGCTGACATTGATCTTCTTCTCAACCAGGTCTAGCACCATTCGCCTTAAAGGTTTAATGATTTCCTCGGCTGGTAGCACTGTAGACAGTTTCCCTCCAACCACGTCCACGCCAATTAAGTCCCTAACTTCGCGTGTCGAGAGCAAACGATCAAGCGTGGTAATTGGGAACGAATTTACCAACAGGTGTTTCTGGGTGTCGGAGAGGTTCCCATAGTTACGTACAAATTCAAGAGCCTGCAGGGCTGGATTTCCTCCTTTGAAGCGGGAGGTTGCAAGCCCAGACCATGGGACTATTCCACGGCCTTCATTCTCGCCGGTGTGTCTGAGCAAGATCCATCGGTTGCCTTCTTCGCGGTCTGCGACTTCATAAGAAGCGATAGGTTCAATCTCACCTCGAACGAATCGTTTGCATAGTCCCTCGAAACGTTTTCGCAGCGGCGGTTTTACAGTAGGCTCGTTAATACGCTCGGATTTAACAGAATCTTGAGTGCGGCAATTCGTCGATTGTCTTCTAGCACGATGAACCGTTCAGAATCCTTCTTCTCACGAAGAACCAACATGCGGTCCATTGGGCTCAGGCCTGCTTCTACAATGTCTTCTGCGAGGACAAAGAGCTTTTCCTCCTGATCGTCGAGAATTTTTTGAAGCGCATCTCTTTGATTGGCTGCGCTCTCGTTTCGAGGATTTTCAGAATTAAGCAACAGTTGGTCAATAGAGCAATCGATAGCGCCCATATTAATCTCCTATATGATGGTCAAGCTGGGACAGGCTACTGTGGGCCGATACCTGTGTCAATAATTCTGTCTTTGGTATTGCGTAGTGTGCCACGGCATAGCTTGTATGGCACCATGAATGGTTCCATTTACAATTGGTTTTCCGAGCTGGCTCGTTACCGTTCCTCTAGGGGTGCTTGCTTGATCTCTCACGGCGCGCAACTCTCTCAGCTGCCTACCCACGGGCATGCTGCTTTCTCTGAAACATCACACTTTCTCTTCCAAGGGAGCCGCTGGACTGTCCTTCACTGCGCGCATCGGACGAGCACAGTTTTATCGTGCGCGTTCTGCGAGCAAGAAGGATGGTCTGGCGGCTCCCTTCCCGTCTTTCTCAGGCCGCGCGTTGCGCGAGCACAAGAGATTGACTAGGTTGCCCCCTTCCCCTTTTATGTTACGATGCCGCGCATGTCGGCGTTAAAGCTGGTCCTGTGGGCCTTTCTTGCCATCCTTGGTGCTGTCGCTCTGGCTCACGTTGTCGGTGTCGTCAATCCCACTGAAAAAGTAAACGGGCTCTGGCTGGTCGTGGCGGCGGCTTGCATCTATGTGCTGGCTTTTCGCTTCTATGGCCGGTGGCTTGCGCGGAGCGTGATTGAGCTGAACAATCAGCGTGTCACGCCGGCTGTGCGGTTGAATGACGGCGTTAATTTTCATCCCACCAACAAGTACGTGCTGTTCGGTCATCACTTCGCGGCGATTGCCGGGGCAGGCCCGCTGCTTGGACCAGTGCTGGCGGCGCAGTTTGGATTTTTACCCGGGTTCCTCTGGCTGGTGATCGGTGCGGTATTGGCGGGGGCGGTGCAGGATTTCATTATCCTGGTGGCGTCGATGCGGCGCAATGGCCGCTCACTTCCTGAAATTGCGCGCGATGAATTGGGCCTTGTCACCGGCACGGCGACGGCGGTGGCGGTGCTCTTCATCGTGGTGGTGGCGCTGGCCGGGCTGGGATTTGCCGTCGTGAATGCGCTCTATCTCAATGCTTGGGGTACCTTCACGATTGCCATGACGATTCCCATTGGTCTCCTCATGGGTTTCTATCTTCAAAGGTTTCGGCCAGGCCAGGTCGCGGAAGTTTCCCTGCTCGGTGTGGTGCTGTTGGTCGCGGCAGTAATCTTCGGGCGGGTGGTCGCTCAGTCTTCGATTGCGGGGTGGTTCGAGCTTGAGCGAACGACGCTGGTGTGGGGACTGGCCGGTTATGGGTTTCTCGCGTCTGTTTTGCCGGGCTGGATGCTCTTGGTTCCTCGTGGATATCTCTCCACCTTTATGAAGCTCGGTGTGGTGGCGTTGCTGGGGGTGGGGGTGATTCTCATGGCGCCGACGATCGAGATGCCGCGCGTCACGATATTCGCCAGCGGAGGCGGGCCGATTATTCCCGGCACGCTCTTTCCCTTTCTCTTTATCACCATTGCCTGTGGAGCCATATCGGGCTTTCACTCGCTGGTCTCTTCCGGGACGACGCCGAAGATGATCGAGCGGGAATCACAGGCTACGGTCGGCTATGGGGCGATGTTGCTGGAAAGTTTTGTCGGTGTGATGGCGCTCATTGCCGCGTCGGTGTTGATTCCCGGTGATTATCTGGCGATCAATACCATGCTGTCGCCCGATGCGCTGGCTGCGATGGGCTTTCCTGTCTCGCGGATTCAGGAACTCTCGCAACTCGTCGAGGTGGATGTGGCGGGCCGGCCTGGAGGGGCCGTATCGCTGGCGGTCGGCATGGCGTCCATTTTTTCCGCGCTTCCTGGCATGGCCGGCTTGATGGCCTATTGGTATCAGTTTGCATTGGTGTTCGAGGCGCTGTTCATTCTCACGACGATCGACACCGGCACGCGCGTGGGGCGTTATCTCATCCAGGAGATGGGCGGGCGTTTTTACTCTCCGTTGCGGCGGATGAATTGGTGGCCTGGTGTGGCGGTGAGCAGCGGGCTGATCGTGGGAGCCTGGGGCTACCTCATCGGCACTGGCAGCATCTCGACGCTCTGGCCGATGTTTGGCGCGGCGAATCAGTTGCTCGGTACCTTGGCCCTCTGCATCGGGACGACGGTGCTCATCAAGATGCGGAAGGCGCAATATCTCTGGATCACGACGTTGCCGATGTTGTTTGTCGGCACGATCACGTTGATGGGGTGCTACGAGATGTTCGGCATGTTTGTGACCAAGGCCTCGTCCCTTGCCGATGGCGGGCAGGCCTTTGCGTTGTATTTGGATGCGGGGCTGGTGGCGGTGGTGGCCTTGCTCGCGGTGATCGTCTTGGGCGATAGTATCAGGCAGTGGTATGGCTATCTTGTTTTGAGGCGGCCCTTCACCAGTAGCGAGGTCGTGGTGATGGCCGGTGGAAGTTCGCCCGGAAGACTGCGGACGACGATTCGTCAGGATGAGGAGCCGCGATTGCAGTTGCCCGGTGGGGGGTGCTGTTGAGAAATGAGGGGCAGCTGGGTGATCTCCTTGCTCGCGGAACGCGCACGCTCAGAAGGTGCTCGTTCGACGCGCGCAGTTGAGATCTACCCAGCCGCCCCTTGAAATATGGGGTCTTCTGAAAAAGAGGAAATGGTTGAAGTAATGAGAGGAGGGGATCGTGGCTGAGCAGTTTTCATTCGATGTGGTTTCGGAAGTGGATATGCAAGAGATGAAGAACGTCGTCGATCAGGCGACGAAGGAGGTCAAGCAGCGCTTCGACTTCAAAGACTCGAAGACGGAGATTACGTTGAAGGAGAAGGAAAAGGAACTGGTCCTGGTGTCCGACGATGAGT
>JAYTTD010000099.1:0-21086 GCA_043745235.1 Nitrospira sp.
ACTGGAGATCACACGCCCGAATCACGTCTGGGCGGCGGACATCACCTACATCCCGATGCAGCGCGGCTTCGTGTATTTGTTCGCGGTCCTAGACTGGGCGAGTCGCCGCGTGCTGGCGTGGCGGCTGTCCAACACACTGACGACCGATTTCTGTACAGAGGCGGTCCAGGAGGCCGTGACCAACTATGGCGCACCGACGATCTTCAACACTGATCAAGGGTGCCAGTTCACGAGCCTGGAGTTCACGGGGATTCTCAAAGAGCACGGCATCCAAATCAGCATGGACGGCACAGGCTGTTGGCGCGACAACGTGTTTGTGGAACGACTCTGGAAGAGCATCAAATACGAGGAGGTCTATCTGCACGCCTACGAGACCGTCGGCGCAGCGCAACAGGGATTGGAACGCTACCTGACGTTCTACAACCGGCAGCGACCACACAGGGCGCTTGACGGCAAGACGCCAGACCAGGTGTACTGCGACAACCTGACGACACGGCTCACTGCCGCGTAGTCAGAAAACCGCGAGGCGCCACTTAAGGAATGGAAGATTCTGTCCAAACAACTGGGGCCACCTCTGTTGAGCATATCATTGCGCTGGGTCTGCGTGGCACCAAAGACTCAGAACTCCGTAAACGGCTCATGAGGGAGGAGATCATTCTTCTCACGCAGGATACTGAGTTTGAGGACATTGCCCTTGATTGTAGAGGCCAGGTTATTATTTCACGTGTGCGGCAAAGCTTGCCTATTCAGCAAAGAGTCAACATTTGGTTCAATGCTCTACAAGAATTCATGACCCACCAACGCCACGAGAAGTTGTTTGACCTGCTCGAAAGCGGACAAATCGTTCCCTGGGAAGTACGGAAAATCCAATGAAGTCGTCCAGTCTAGTGATTACCAAAGACCTCATTGCGCAGCACAATCTGACGGACGATGAGTACAAGAAGATCGTCGAGATTTTGGGGCGCGAGCCGAATATCACTGAGTTGGGCATGTTCTCGGTGATGTGGTCGGAGCATTGCTCCTATAAGAGTTCGCGCGTGCACCTCAAGAAATTGCCGACGACGGGGCCGCGGGTGGTTCAGGGGCCTGGGGAAAATGCCGGCGCGGTGGATATCGGCGATGGGCTCTGCGCGGTCTTCAAAATGGAGTCGCACAACCACCCGTCGTTTATCGAGCCGTATCAGGGTGCGGCGACTGGGGTGGGTGGGATTCTGCGCGACATCTTTACGATGGGGGCACGACCGATTGCGCTATTGAACGCCCTTCGCTTCGGTCAATTAGATACGGCGAAGAATCGCCACCTGATGAAGGGCGTGGTGGCGGGTATCGCGGGCTATGGGAATTGCATGGGAGTCCCGACGGTGGGAGGCGAAATCGTCTTCAACGATATTTATTCGCAGAATCCGCTCGTGAATGTGTTTTGTCTCGGCATTGCGCACAAGGACAAGATCTTTCTGGGAACAGCGGCGGGGGTCGGCAATCCGGTGATCTATTTTGGTTCGAAGACGGGCCGCGACGGAATTCACGGGGCAACGATGGCGTCCGATTCTTTCGACGACCAGTCGGAACAGAAGCGGCCCACCGTGCAGGTGGGCGATCCCTTTACCGAGAAGCTGTTGCTGGAAGCCTGTCTCGAACTGATGGTCGGCGATTTGCTCGTCGGCATTCAGGATATGGGGGCAGCGGGGTTGACCAGTTCGTCTTGCGAGATGGCGTCGCGGGCCGGTAACGGGATCGATCTGGACCTGACCGATGTGCCGCGGCGTGAGCCTGGCATGACGCCCTATGAATTGATGTTGTCGGAATCGCAAGAGCGCATGCTGATGGTGGCCCAGGCGGGCAAGGAAGACGAATGCATCAGGATCTGCAAGAAGTGGGATCTCGATGTGGCGGTGGTGGGACGGGTCACGGGTGACGGGATTCTCCGTGTGAAGGATCAAGGTAAGGTGGTGGCAGAGATTCCGGCGAAGTCGCTGGCTGATGATGGACCACGCTATGATCGCCCCTATTCACCGCCAGGCTACCAGGACATGCTGACCAACCTGAATTACGATGCGCTTCCTGATGTGAAGGATGCGAATGCGGCGTTGCTCTCGCTGCTGGAATCACCGACGATTGCGAGCAAACGCTGGGTCTATGAACAGTACGACCACATGGTGCGGACCAACACGATGGTCAGGCCTGGCTCCGATGCGGCGGTGGTCCGGATCAAGGGAACGAATAAGGCCCTCGCGATGACGGTGGATTGTAATAGCCGGTACTGCCTGCTGCATCCGTACGAAGGGGCTCGTATTGCGGTGGCCGAGGCGGCGAGGAATCTGGTCTGCTCCGGCGCAGAGCCGATCGGGCTGACGGACTGTTTGAACTTTGGTAACCCCGAGCGGCCTGAGATTATGTGGCAGTTCGTGTTGGCGATCGAAGGGATGAAGGATGCCTGCGAACATTTCACGATTCCCATCGTCAGCGGCAATGTGAGTTTTTACAATGAGACCAACGGTCTCTCGATTTATCCCACACCGATGTTGGGGATGGTGGGCCTCATCGATTCAGCCGATAAGACGATGACGCAGTGGTTCAAGCAGGACGGCGATGCGATTCTTCTCCTGGGTAAGACGAAGGAGGATCTGGGCGGCAGTGAATATCTGAAAGTGCTCCATCATCGGGAGCAGGGATCGCCACCGTTCCTCAGCCTAGAGACGGAGAAGGCGCTTCATGATTTCATTCTGAAAATGATCCGTGAGGGAGTGGTGCAATCTGCTCATGATTGCTCAGATGGCGGGTTGTCTGTCGCATTGGCTGAATGTTGTGTCTCTGCCCCAGACACCAGGCGAGGGGCTGTGGTAAAGTTACCTCTCGATACATTACGGCGAGATGCCCTCTTGTTCGGTGAGAGCCAATCACGGGTCGTTCTTTCGGTGAAGCCTGAGATAGTCGATCAGGTATTGAATCGCGCATGGGACTCCGGTATTCCAGCGATGAAGATCGGGACAGTGGGAGGCGACCGTTTCATTATTGATGTGGAGAAGGGTCAGTGGAGCGAGGGGTGCCGCATCGACCTCCCTGTCGATCAACTTCACGACCGGTGGGCCTTTTCAATCGAGCGTGCGCTGAATCAGACGTGAAACGTAAACCGTGAAATGTTAAAGCATGGATAAACATCGAACCATGAAAGAGCTTCCCGTCGTTTCACCTTTCACCTTTCATCTTTCAGGCGAGAGCCAAGATAAGTTCCACGACGAATGTGCCGTCTTCGGCATTTACGGCCACAAGGAAGCGGCAAACCTCACCTATCTTGGATTATATGCCCTACAGCATCGTGGACAGGAAGCTTCCGGTATCGTTTCGGGCGATGGCGAGCAGTTTTTTGTCCATAAGGGCAAGGGGCTTGTCGCGGATATCTATAATACCCGCGTCCTCGAGCAATTAACCGGTTCGATGGCGATCGGTCACAATCGCTACTCCACAGCCGGGGGGAACGATCTCAAGAACGTCCAGCCGCTCTCGGTCAACTTTGCATTCGGGAATCTGGCGCTTGCGCATAACGGGAACCTCATCAATGCCCAAGTGCTGCGTCACGAACTCGAAGCGTACGGCGCCATCTTTCAATCGACCTCAGACAGCGAAGTCATCATCCACCTCATCGCCCATTCTCGTGCCGATACCTTGCTGGCCCGTATCATCGATGCATTGAGCCAGGTCCGTGGCGCATTTTCAGTCGTCTTGCAGACGGACGACGGAATCATCGCGGTACGCGACCCCCATGGGTTCCGGCCTCTATGTCTTGGGCGGTTGGGCGATACCTATCTCGTGGCCTCGGAGACCTGCGCGTTCGATCTGCTCGGAGCTGAAGTTGTTCGTGAGATCGAGCCTGGCGAGTTGGTCGTGCTGAATGACAAGGGCGTGACGAGTCACAAGCCGTTTGCGCCGGTCAGTCCGGCTATGTGTGTCTTTGAATATGTATACTTTGCTCGGCCGGACAGCAAGATCTTCGGTGCGAACGCGGTCTATGTCACGCGCAAGGTTTTGGGCAGACAACTGGCGTTGGAATCGCCGGTGCCGGCGGATATTGTCGTTCCTGTACCGGACTCCGGGGTGCCTGCCGCGCTTGGCTATGCTGAAGGGGCGGGGATTCGTTTCGAGCTGGGGCTGATTCGGAATCACTATGTCGGCCGCACGTTCATTGAACCGGAGCAATCGATTCGCCACTTCGGCGTAAAGGTGAAGCTCAATGCCGTACCGGAGGTGTTGGAGGGAAAACGGGTCGTCGTGGTCGATGATTCGCTGGTGCGGGGCACGACAAGCCGAAAAATTGTGAAGATGCTTCGCAATGCGGGGGCCACAGAGGTGCATATGCGCATCAGTTCGCCGCCGATCGTCTCCCCCTGCTTCTACGGCATCGACACGCCTACCAGGAAGGAATTGATTGCTTCCAGCCACACGACAGAAGAGATTCGAAAATACATCACGGCCGATAGCCTCGCGTATTTAAGCCTCGATGGCATGCTGAACGCCTCCCCCGGCTCACCTGGTCAGTATTGCAATGCCTGCTTTACCGAACGCTACCCCATTCCCCTGACCCGCGCTGAGGAATGGCAGTTAGGCCTCTTCGAGCCCTCCCTCTAGCAGGCTGCTGAAAAGGTCCGCCAGCGTATGAAGACCGTTATTTGGTTTATCTCGTTTGCTTGAACAAGACCAACTAGATGAACTAAACAAACCAGATCAACGCGTCCTGTCGCCATTGCCCCTGAAAAAATCTGCGTGATAGGATAGCCCTCACGAAGTGAGGGATGTTGAATTGTGACTGTTGAATGATCGCTTCACTGAACATTCAACAGTGAGTGAAGGAGGCTATGATGAAACGCATTGCCCTCATCCTGAGCGTGTTATTGTTCCCGGTTTTTGCGGTCCATCTGGTCCTTGCCGCGGGATTGTTTAAGGTCGGTGAAAAGGCGCCATCGTTTGCATTGATGGCCATCACCGGTGAGCCTGTGGCATTGGATGCCTATAAGGGGAAGGTCGTGGTACTCGGACTGTTTCATATCTGCGAACCCTGTATGATTCAGGGTTCGGCGCTCCAAAAAGTTTCCGAGATGGCGAAGGGGAAAAATGTGGCAGTGCTCGGCGTCAATTCTTCCGGTAATTCGAAGAAAGAAGTCGGCGAGTTCTTGTCCGCCTTTCCTGTGACAGTCACGTATCCCTATCTGCTTGATCCGAACAAGGTGACGGACAGATTGTATGGCGGAGGAAAGTTTATTCCCAACGTGTATGTGATCGATCAGCAGGGCGTGATCCGGTGGCAGCGTGTCGGCAATATGGATCTGGCTGGTGAAGAGGTGATTGTGGCGGAAGTCGAAAAACTGTTGGCGGGCGGAAATAAAATGTAAGAGCGGCGGCGGTCGGGCTGTCTCCCTGCTCGCAGACCCCTCACCTCAGAAGGTGATCGGTCGATGCGCGCAATAGGAGACAACCCGACCACCGCCGCGAAGAGAATCGCCGCCTGGTGGAAGAGGAAGGTGGAGAGTATGGATGAGATGGAAGCGGGAAAGCAGAAGTTTTTGGAGGTGGTAAAGGGGACGGATGCCTCCGTGCAGGTGGTGATCCCTGTGACACCTTCGAATAGTATGTTTCTGATTTCTCTGACGAAGGGGCCGAATCGAAAGTTTATTACGATCTCAGAAGATGACATCATCGATCTGCCCAACGAAGCCAGCATCCTGACGAAAGTTACGAAAGTCGTGAAGGATGCCATCGGCGCGTTGTGATACGGCGCGACGAGCGGGACAGGCGCGAAAGGCGTGAAGTGCAAAAACAGCCCAAGATGAAGAAAATCTCTCTACCTTGTTTCGCGAGTCGCGCCACTCTCGCGAGTCGCGCTTGTGTATCATGAAAAACCTTCTTCCAGGCATCTGGCAATGGTCCTGGTTCTCTGAGGAGAAGCAGGTCGATTTCAACGGACTTTTCCTCACGGTCGGGGAGCATAAGATTCTCATCGATCCTCCCCCGATGACAGGCGAGGCGAGTTCCGTGATTCTTCGCAACGGCCCCGTCGATTACATCATCGTGACGAATCGAGACCATGCGCGAGAAGCGGTGAAGTACCAGGAGGAGTTTCGCTGCCAGCTGCATGTGCCAGAGGCCGACGCACCGCAGATGGATCTCAAGCCGACTAAAACGTTCAAAGACGGAGAATTGCTCACCGGCGGGATCTGGGTGATCCAGTTGAAAGACCAGAAATCTCCCGGCGAGTCGGCGTTATTCATTCAGCAGGGGAAGGGGGTACTGATTGTCGGTGACGCGTTGATCGGAAAGCCGGCCGGCTCCGTCAGTCTGTTGCCTGCTGAAAGATATGCCGATGTGGAAAAGGCCCGAGAAGGATTGCGTCGTCTCCTCAAATACAATTTCGATAGTCTGTTGGTCGGCGACGGTGCCTCGATACTCACCGGTGCCAAGCCGGCGGTCGAACGGTTGCTCCAGCCCTCATCATGACACTACGCAACGGACTCTCCGAAGAACTCAATCGCCAGGGAAACGAGCATTTTTCGCGCGGGCTCTACACTGATGCCTATACCTGCTATGCGAAAGCGTTGGAATGCGACCGGCTGACCGGGGACCAGCGGGCGTTGGCCGCCACGCTCGGAAATCTCGGGAACATTTGCGCGGTCAGTGGGCGTCGGGAGTCGGCCCAGACCCACTATCAAGAGGTGTTGGAACTCCAGAAAATTCTCGGGGATGAGAAGGGGATCGGGACGACGTTGGGCAATTTAGGGAATCTCAGAGCCGATGCAGGCGAATGGGATCGTGCCAAGGCCTACTATCTCGAAGCGTTGGATCTCATGTCTAAGACTCACGATGAGGCAGGCAAGGCGGTGTTGTTTTCGGATCTTGGCTTGGTGGCGCGCGAAACGAAAGAGTTCGAACAGGCGATTGGATACTACGAACAGTCGCTGGTCCTGATGCGGCGATTAGGAAATGATGGCGGCGTCGCCGATGCTTGGCGCATGATCGGTCGAACGTTTTTGCTCCAGCAGCGCCATGACGACGCCATTGCCTGTTGCCAAACTAGCCAGTCGATTGCCGAGCGATCGCGCGATGAGTTGAGGACAGGCGGCGCTCGGTATGTGCTGGTCCAATGTTATGAAGAGACTGGCAAGCTGCGCGAGGCAGCGGATCTTCTTGAACTGGTGGTGCAGATGGATCGCAAATATCAGCTACCGAAACTTGAAGAGAATATCCAGCGGTTGGCGGCCTTGCGCGCCGGCCTTCTGGGGCAGGGCGGGGCGCCGTCTCATCGAAAGACGCACGTATGAGTGAAGAAGTTTCTCCGGCGTGGACTGCGCTCAGGGCCTCGCTGGCCCCTACATTTCCCCAACTGCAAGAATTTGAAGCCGGCGGAGCCTTGTCGATGGACCTTGGTCCCGATGGATGGCTCCTGGAACTCACGCCGGACGGGCGGCTGCTCTGCCAGTATGGAGTGGCAATTGACGATGTGATGAGCCTTCTATCCGATGGGACGCCGGAAGATCTTGGCGCCGACGAGATTGCGAAGCAGGCCAAGTACTTCATTCAACCGGCGGTTTCAAAGTACCGGGCGATTCTCTTGAAATCAGGATTTTCAGAACAATCCGAGATCACCGACGAGTACGTCGCGGCTCGCTTTGAACGGGGTGTGGACGTGACAAATCCTACAGCCGTGCAGGACTTGATGCGCTGGTGCGTACGAACGATCGGCGTAGTGTAGGAGCCTATCTGAGTAATGCCATTCTACTGCGGCAAACGATCTGCCGGTATCTGCGTCGTTCTCGGCCCGAAAAAATCCTCGACGTATTCCCGGGAATACGCCTCCGGTTTTTTCGAGCCTGCGGTCTCGTATCTACCAGCATCTCCTTCGCCTCGCAACGAAGGATTACTCAGACAGGCTCCTAGGTGAGAAAGCAGATCGCCACGTTCGATGACTTGCGCGATGCGATTACGGCATACCGGTTGCCACGGGTCCTGATCGCCGCTCTTGAGCTGAATATTTTCACTGCTATCGGTACGAACGTCTGGACGATTGCTGCCTTGGCTTGTGAGGTGAAGGTCAGTGAGCGGGGGCTGGCCATTCTCTGCCGGAATCTCGCGATGGCCGGCCTGCTAAAGAAAAAAGGCGAGACCTATACGAACAGCCGGTTGGGCGCCACGGCGTTGAACGCACACCATCCGGCCTATCGAGGGGACTATCTCCGGCTGATCACGAGCCATTGGACTGACTGGGGACGGTTACTGGAGTCGGTGAAGACGGGCCTGCCGCTCGATCACGATGAACCGGACGAGCTGGACTATCGTCGTCGGTTCACGTGGGCGATGCATCACCGAACCCTGGAGACGGCTCCGAAGATTGCAGCCCAGATCAACCTGCGTGGCGCGCGGAACCTGCTCGATCTTGGCGGCGGTCCAGGCACCTATGCGATGGCCTTCCTTGCAAAGAATCCCACGCTCCGAGCCACAGTATGTGACCGCCCCGCGGCCCTCGACGTGGCGAAAGAGATTGCATCCACTCACAAGGCCGGTGCGCGACTCTCCTATCTGCCGTTGGACGTGATGGTAGAAGACATTCCCGACACCTACGATGTCATCTGGTATTCGAACGTGCTCCACATCTATGGGCCGAAAGACAATCAGGCGCTGTTTCGGCGCGCATTCGCTTCATTGAATCCCGGAGGCCGGTTACTGATCCAGGATGCCCTTCTCCACAACCGAGAGGGCTTGTTTCCCGAAGAGGCGAGTCTCTTCGCGGTTTCGATGTTGCTGTTCACCGAGAAGGGCAATACCTATTCGGCAGCCGAGACGAAAGCATGGCTGACAGATGCCGGATTTGAACGGATCAAGGTCTTGCGGATGAGGAAGGGGATGGAGGACTGGGAGGACGGGATTCTGGAAGCGCGGTCCCCTGGAATGAATGGAAAAACGCGCGCCCGCCGAACAGGATCAGCAAAAAGTTCACGATCCCGCTCATTGCACTGAAGAGGAGCAGGGTTCCAGTTTCGTCCTTTCCGCTCAGGATGCTCGTCACTGTGGCAAGGTCTAATGCCAATCCCACCGTTCCATAGATGACGCAAGTCATGGCGGTCCAGGTCCATCCCATCCATATGAGGGCCGCGAGGGCGAGAGGGCATGCGATCAGATAGAGCATCCATCCGATTCGGCCTGCCTCCGTCGCAGCCGGTGTGAGTTGGATGGTATTGGCTCCGATGAGGCAGAGTCCGGCGAGCAGGCCGATGAGGGCCCAGGTGTGTTTCATGGACGGGATAATACCCGCATCTGCTGCGCACAGCAACAGGACCCTGTTCACCCACATTATTCATGAATGCTTCTGCTGTAGTCTCGGACTCGCTGCCGCTCTCCTGACAAGCGGCTCAAGGGTTGGCCGTTCTGCCGACCTAGGCCGGCGATCGGCAGGCTGACGACCAGGTTGCCGAGCTCGGGTGAACGGATTGATCCAACACCGTGAGTGCCGGCGGATTCGCCCATTCAAGCGAGCATGATTCGCCGGTCGACGTGCGGCGTGAGAGTCGGATCGTTCGAGATAAAGATCACTGACCAGGGTTCGTCTTTCGAGCAGAGTCGACGCAAGACGGTCTCACGCAGGGCCAACTGCATGTCGTGGAAGATGCCGTCAAAGATCAGAATGTGCGGACGCGACAGAATCGCGCGTGCGAGCAGGATCTGCATGATCTGCGTCGGGGCAAGGATTTTTCCGGAAGCTCGAACGTGGGTCTTAAGCCCCTGTGGGAGCGTGTCGACATCATCTTCCAGCTCGGTGAAACTCAGGGCCCACCGGATGTCGCTGTACGGAATATAGGATCGTCCCAGGACGATATTCTGCTCGATCGTGCCCTCGAAAAGTGTGAGCTGGGAATCGCTCATGAACCCTCGACAACGATTGATTGCCTGAAGGTCGAGGTGGCGAAGATCCACATCGTTGTAGCGGAGGACGCCGCCAGTCGGCCCTTCCAGGCCTGCCAAGACTCGTGCGAGCGCCGTTTTGGCTTCCGCGGTGCTGGCGTAGACGCCGATCTTTTCACCAGGGATGACGTCAAGATTGAAATGTTCGAAGATCGGTGGCATTCCTGGATAGATGACCGCAAGGTCTTTGCAGATCACGCGAACGCCGTGAATGGTGGGATCCGGCAGTGGGACGGACAGGGTGGCAGAGGCTTTGTCCTTCGGAAGCGAGAACAGAAGATCAAGCTCGTTCAAACCGGTTAAGAAAAAATAAATGTGTCCCATGTTTTTGACGACGACATCGAAACTCAAGAGGAGGCCGCCGACGACAACCTCGGCAGCCACCAGCTGTCCGAGCGTCAGCTGGCCGGTGGACAACAGCCAGCCGGCGGTGGCAAGCAAGCCGCTGTGGGCGACAGCTTGCCAGCCGACCGATCCCAAGTACTGGCGAATCAGAATGTTGAATCGAATCCGTCTGGTCTCGATGTACGAGTGAACCAATTCGTCGGTCTTTTCCATCAGCAACGCTTGGCTATCCGTGGCTTTGAAGTGCAGCAGATTGTGAAAGATCTCCTGCAACCAGTGGAGGGTCTCATACTTGGCATGTGACATGTCGATGGTGGCCTTGAGTCCTCCATGCGACATGAGAAAAACGACGACGGTGAATCCTGCCAGTATCAACGCGTTATACAGGAGGAAGTAGGGATGATAAAAGACGAGGATGGTCATGCCTACCGCGCCGCCCACGATGACATTGATCAGATCAACAAGGAGCACAGAGAGCGCCCGTTGTATAAAGACTGCCTCCATGAAGTAATTGGCATAGTGAGGCTGGGACCCTGACAATTGCAGTTGAGGCAACTGTTGAGCCATGCCGATGGCGACGCGGGTGAAAATTCGGCGCTGTAGCACCTCGGCGGCGTAGAACTGCAAGGCACGAAATGCTCCGACAAACAGGAGTCCGGCCACCATCATCCCCGCGAGTGTCGCAATGGTGATAGGCTGAATCGCGAAGGCAAACGTGTTGACAAGCTCTTGGACGGTGAGGGGGACAATGAGCGAGAAGAGTCCGATGGCAAGCGAATAGGAGAGGATCAGGGCAAGGATCCGTCGTTCCAGGCGAAAAAGGACGCCCAGGTAACCGAGCATCGACTGAAACAAGTTTGGTCTGTGACTGGTCTGACTTTGCACGGATTCCGCCTTCTTCCTCAGCTTGGCCTCGCATCTTGTCGCACCGTCTGGTCAAAGTTAGGATGAAGCACATAGGGGGCAGGCGCATAGTTCTCTGCCGCGATCAAAGCGTAGAAAGCTATCATCACTTCTTCTCCATCAGTCTCTTGCACGATACGTGACGGGGGTTGCGAACGGCACCGTCCTCGCCGCCCATGCTCCGATGGCCCACTGGTACAAGGCCTGGGCTTTTTGATAGTCCGCTTTGGCGCGGATGACCTGGCTCTCTGAATCGACAGAATTCCGTTCCCGCAAGTTGACGAAGAGGACGCTGGTGGCCCCAAGGCTAAACCGGAAGCGCTCCCCCTCTTCGAGCGTCTTGGCCAGGCGGAGAGATTCGGCTGCTATTGCCACGCGCTCTTTGGCTCGTTCGATTGCAGAGAGGGCATTGTCCACATCAACGAGCACTTGTTGTTCACGGAACAGCTGCAGAAGGACAAATCGATCCGCCTTGCCTTGCGCTTCCAGGACCTCACCGCGGCTCCTCCGCTGGAAGATCGGAATCTTGAGTTCCAACCCAAAGCGGTAGCCGAGGCCCAATATGAACTTCTCCGGCGCACGGGCCGGCGCGACCTCGGCATCCAGACTCGGGAGCAGATTATTCTTGGCCAGTTCCAAGTCGATATCGTTGAGCTTTGCCTCGATGCCGATCTCCTTGACCTCCGGGCGATCGACCTGGGCTTGATGTTTATGGGCTTGGATGGTGTCAGGCATCGGCACCAGCATGGGTGACGGGAAATCCGGGGCTCGTTCCAGCGACGGGGTGACAGGGGCGTTATTCTCCCAGAGGAACATGGACAGTTTCAGCTGTTCTTGCTCCACCAGACGCTGCACGGTGATGGCCACCTCGCGCCGGCGCTGGACTTCCTGATTGGCCTCGACGACATCGAGCGGCGCGATGGCTCCTGCTTTGGCACGGCCTTCGACCTGTCTCAACCGATCTTCGGCAACTCCCACGGCCCGGCGCTGCACTTCTGCGAGCTTCACTGCGGTGACCCAATCCCAAAACTGTGTAGTGGCGGCCAGGAACAGGTCCTGTCTCGTTTGAGAGACCTGCACCTCCGCGCGTGGATCCGCCAATTCGGATCGCTGGAGTTCGGCATGTTCAGGATTCATCATGAGGCCTCGGAGCAATGGAAAGAGGCCTCCGAGGAGGACTTGATTGTTGCCCCCATTGAATGAGAGGTCAGGAATCTTCGCGTCGCCGATGGCTTGACGGACCCCGGCGCTGTAGCGAAATCCCCAGGGATGGCGGGCCTCGACGAACGTGTCGTTGAATCCTACAGTTTGCGTACCTCTGCCCGGGTTTGAATTCGAGATGAATCGTTCAAGTTCCGTATCGTTGATGAGGGTTGGCTCAAAGGCGCCTAGTGCTTTGAGCATTTTCCCGCGTGCCATCACTTTCTCTGTACTCGCTCCTCTGAGGAGCGGGTGAGCGCGATCGATCCAGGCATGAATTTCTTCTACACTCAAGGGAATCGGGGGAAGAGATTTCGATTTCATCGTCTCGCCCGCAGAGGCGGGGAGGGAACACAACCCGATCATTCCCAGGAGCAGAACGACCGGGAGGTAGCGACTGGAATTCATGGGACACACTCCTTTCGTCAGATGGACGAGCGGCCGCTGCGAGGGCTAGACCCTGCGCGGCATAGCGAGGTCGGTGTGGTGTAGGCACATTGAAACGAGACAGAATGTGCCGAGCCGCGCTTACTTCGCACCTCGCCCTGCTTTCGGCAAGAAGGTGTCGATGAGGCTTGGCGAGCCCTCTTGATAATCCGGCGGGAAGAGGTTGAAGCGCCGCCAGAGCTCGTACCAGAGAGGGACCCGGTTCAAGATGACCCATCCCATGGCTTTGGTTCCCTGGCGGACATGTTCCTGGGGGGGCCAGGGCCGATCGTCCGGATCCGGGACCACCCAGAAACGAAAGTTTCCCTTGCCGTCGTCGACTTGGTCGATGACCTTGACCACACCACCATAGGTGCCGGCCATGATCTCAGGCCAGGCCGGGAGAGGAATGGCGGGAATCCCGTAGAACAACACGCGGACTTTGCGGTCTACGTTGAGGAGGGGGGCATCGATCCCGTCAGCCACCATCTCAAGGGCTTTGTCGGCACTCGCCGGAGAAATTTTCACGAGTTTGTCGCCTGGACGGACGGTTTCACCGGCCCCGGCTTGAGCCATCTTTACTACGGTGCCATCGATCGGGGAGAGAATGCGGCCGGCGAGCCGGCGTTGTTCCGCGTTGGACATCCGCAATGAGATATCGGCGAGCTGATCGATGGCTTTCGCCGCGTCGCCGACGGCGGCGTCACGGGACGCTTCGGCATCGAGCAATCGTTGCAGGACTTCGGCGCTGACCTGGTCGCGTCCGAAGCTGAGGGCCTTCATGGCCTGTTCTGCCCCTTTGAGGCTGGCCTGTACCCCTGCCAGATCGGCTTTGGTCGCGAGCGCCGATTGGATGGTCAACTCAAGTTCGCGTTGTGAGACAAGACCTTGTTCCGCTAACTGTTTGTGCCGGTCCATGTTCAACTCGGCTGTCGCGACTGTAATGTTTGCCGCTTCGACCTTCTGGTAGGCTTCCCGCACCTTGTTTTCCGATTCGCCCACGCGCGCCTGGGCGGACGGGACCGCAGACTTGACGAGGTTCTGCATCTCCTGGATCCGTTTATCTAATTGTTCGGCGCGCGCCATGGCCGCCTTGCGAGATTGGTCTAGTGCCTTGCGCCGTTGGTCCAGCAACGACAGGAGGTCCGGAGACATGAAGTTGGGATCGTAGTCGTCCAATTCAAGAATAAGGTCGCCTTGCTTGACGCGCACCCCCTCAAAGACGTGCCACTTTTTGATCCGTCCGGTGATCTGCGCTTCGATATCTTGCGGACGTTCGTTGGGTGTATAGGCGGAGAGCTGTCCGCTGACGGTAATCGTCTGGGTCCAGGGCACGAAGACAATGATCAACAGAAACAGCAACACCAGCGTGATGGCAAGGCGCGAGGAAAATCGAAGGCGTTCGGGGATTTGGACCGCTTCCCAGGACTGAAGCTTTGCCGAGGTCGCAAGGTCGTCGATCGCGATCTCATTCAGACCGGTGTTCCCTCTGACGAGGGAGCGGACTCTGTTTCCCAAGCTTTGCGTGAAACGTGCCATCGAGTTCTCCTCGCCAGAAACCGGATCAGGATATACCTCGCCAGCGTGATGCCCCTTAGCCCCACCTTGGACCAATCATGGTGGGCTGCCAATCGCGCCATTGAACCTGATGACAAGCGTGTTCTTTCCAGAAAGTGGCTCCAGGTCGGTGGCCATCTCGTAGATCTTTTCACCGAGTATTTCCTCAAGCTGTTTCTTCAAGATGTCTTGTCCCGCAGTGAAGAGCGACTGGTGCATCTGTTTGAGTTGCGCACGCCCTTCCTGGGTCTGCGCGAGCCGTTTCTCCGCAGGAATGTGCACCGTTCTAGTCTGGTCCACCTCGATCAAATTCTCACTGAGCCGAACCTGGAGGTGCGAATAGCGAGAGTGTAGGAACTCCTTTTGGAAGTTCAGCACAGCCAACATCACGGCGTATTCGATATCAGCTTTGTTCCGAGTGCTGGGCATTGGGCATCTCCCACAAGCCGGTTGGCTTCGACAACCTTGTGACCTGTCGCAGCTAGAGGTGAGAGACTAACGGGGCATGGCACGGCTTGGCCTCATCCTTCCCGAACAACAAGAGCGCCGCGTGACGGATCGAGGCCAGGCTTGGGGTCACGCCGAAGTACCTGGGAACGAATCTCCGCATCATCTCTTGTTCGTGGATCAGCCACTCTGCAGAATACTCTCGAAAAGTGAGCGGGAAATCATACTGTCTTGCAAGCAACCCTTCATACTGGGTGTAGAGGCAGGCCAGGTAATCCGTGCGCCGATCTTGAGAAATTCCGAGCGTAACGAGCAGCTGATCGATTTTGCCCCAGTCAGTGCGGGAGAATTGTACAGCCGCACGGGTGGAGCGCGTGAGTACGTCACCCAGGATCCTGTGTCGGACGAGACTGGGGATATCGACATGCGTCAGACTCTGGAGGAAATGGGAGAGCGTCCATTCGGAGCCGATGCGATCGAGCATGGTCCACAGATCACGTGCGCTCACTGGTTGCCTCAGACGAAAGAATCCCATTGATTCCCTTTGCAGCCAATGAGGATTTCTCTGCCACCGTCCCACCTTCGCCTGTAAAACACACCGCGTCATGAAACGGAAAGTCCGGGTGAGTGTGGGAACGAACTCCCTGTGGAGTTCTCCATGGGTGTTGTCCGTCATTTCCCTGCTCCTTTCCCTGAAGGAATGGTACGTCGGGGCGCACTTGCACAGGTGGGGTTGCCGACTCACATCGGCAACCCCGACCACAGACAGGCTCAGTAGGCCTTGCTGAACCCGGCTTCGCCGTTATAATTCCAGAGCTTCTGCGCGCAGGACCACCACCAGCCTTTCTTAGTCAGCGCACCCAGGAATGTATTGATGTCGGCATCCTGAACATCCTTGGTTGCCATGAACCGGCAGCGATACCAGTTCACCATCATCAGGTCGGGACTCACGAAGCCCGGCCAGACTTTGGTTCCGCGATTGGAGATGAATTCGCACTTGAACGGCCCGAACTCGCCGTCCGTGAATTTCGGGATGCCCTCTTCGGTAATGATGTACATGTCGACGCCGACGAGCTTGACGTCTTTCTTCTTCCTTGTCGCTTTGGCCGTTTCCGAAAACGTTGTTGCCATGGGTGTCTCCTTCTCTCTTCAGCAAGTTGACTGGGTATCAGGCCTTCGCCTGCATTTTATCCACGATGGCTTGGGCATATTGATCTGTCGTCGCGGTTCCGCCCACGTCATAGGTGACGTGTTTCCGTTCGTCGAGCACTGCGAACATCGCCTTTTCGATCCGGTCGGCCGCCGCCGTTTCCTTCAGCCACCGCAACATCATGATTCCGGAGACCAGCACCGCCGAAGGGTTGACCTTCTTCAGCCCTGCATACTTGGGGGCAGACCCGTGCACCGCCTCAAAGATCGAGCAGTTGTCGCCGATGTTGGCGCCCGGCGCGAAGCCCAAGCCTCCTACCAATCCGGCGCAGAGATCCGTGAGGATGTCGCCGTAGAGATTTGGCAGAACCAGGCAGTCGAACTGGGCCGGGTTTCTCACCAACTGCATGCAGCAGTTGTCAACGATCACATCGCCGATCTCGATCTCGGGATATTTCTTCGCGGCTTCCCGGAAGGCATCGAGAAACAGGCCGTCCGTCATCTTCATGATGTTGGCCTTGTGCACGCAGTACACTTTCTTCCGGCCATGGGCCTTGGCCCACTGAAACGCGAAGTCTGCAATCCGATAGGAACCAGGCCAGGTAATGACTTTCAGGCACTGGGCCACTTCATCTGACACCATGTGCTCGATGGCCGCATAGCAGTCCTCCGTGTTCTCACGGAAATTAAGGATGTCGATCTTGTCCCACGGACGCTTGAGCACCGGGATCAGTTTCGCCGGTCGAACGTTCGCGAACAGATCAAACACCTTGCGGAGCGTGACGTTCGCGCTCTTGTGCCCGGTCCCGATCGGCGTGGTCGTCGGTCCTTTCAGCGCGACTTTGTTCTTGGCGATGTTTTGGATGGTCTTGTCCGGGAGCAGCGTCCCGTATTTATCCAAACACTCCAATCCAATTTCTTCATACTCCCATTTAATATCGACGCCGCTTGCGTCGATCACCAGCCGAACCGCTTCGCAGATCTCAGGCCCAGTGCCTTCTCCTGGAAGCATCGTGACTACATGTTGTGCCATCAGTGAACCTCCCTTAAGCAGCAAGGGTGATCGGACCATCCGCTCCCTCGACTTCCATATCTGCAAATTAGGTTCCAGACGGGTTGAAGGATTCCCTGCGTATGGACAATCGAAGATTGTCTGCAAATGCATGGAAAGTGGCGACTCGGAGAGCTCGACGATTCAGCGTGTTTCTCAACTGAGCAAACTGCCCGTGCATCGACACACGGGCCGCACCGCAACCGGTGCGTCTACGCTCGGCTACCCTATTCAATAGTAGGTGGTCCGGCCAGAGAGTAATTCGGGAGTGTGGCGTGGACGAAGGCTGCTTCGCTGGCTATCTTTCGTCTGACAGCCAGAAGCACCATCAAAAGGACTAGAACTGGTGGATGAAATGAGTCCGCTCGCCCTCGACTCCAGCCATCACTCGTGTGCGACGACGGTTAGGCGTCATTGCCTCGTCATAATTTCGGCGCGGCTGGAACATACCAGGGGAAAAGAGTCAGCGCGAGTTCCTTCCGATCCGTCGGTTTCGCGATGCAGGACTGCGCACCAATTTTACACAAATGCCGCCTGAGGTCTGGCGTCATCATCGCACTCATGTATGAACTCCCGAATGGAGGGGTGCCGCACAGCGCCGCAGGCGATCCATGATCGCCAGTCCCAGGCCTTGTTCATCACAGGGCTCGGCATACAGACGATCCAGGCTCAGACCATCCAGGAGGCGTAAGGCGGCAAACAAGTGCTGCGCCACTTCCCGTAAGTTGCCGGACGGGGAGAGCACCTCGATCACAGCATACCCGCCAAGCTCCACCGGGCTGGACATGGCCAGCAATCCGGCACGCTCACCGACAGGCGGCCTGTGCGCTCCTGGTCTCGCCAAGATAGTAAGCGGCGTTCTCGTGGCATAGTGTCGAGCGAGCTGGCCTGGTGCCAGCGGTGTCTGTTCATTTCGGAGTCGGCATATGACCGGACCCATGACGGCTTCGATGTCTGAGAGCGGGAGGCTGCCTGGCCTCAGCACTTCCGGCACGGCACTGACGGTGGACATAATGGTGGACTCCACACCGAGGGGGCACGGACCGCCGTCCAAGATGAGATCGACGCGATCGCCGAGGCCATCCAGCACATGCTGCGCACACGTTGGGCTCACATAGCCGAACGGATTGGCGCTCGGAGCGGCGATCGGCACGCCCGCTTCCCGGATCAAGGCCAGCGCCACAGGGTGGGCCGGCATTCTGACTGCCACAGTCGGCAACCCGGCCGTCACAAGATCGGGGACGACCGGGCGCTTCGGCAAGACAAGGGTCAGCGGACCGGGCCAGAATGTGTCCATGAGCGTGTGATCGCTCAGGGACACGTGTGGCACGAGCGCATCCAGCGCCGCTTGATCGGCAATGTGCACGATCAGCGGATCAAACCGGGGACGCTGCTTGGCCTCGAAAATCCTGGCCGCCGCCTCTGGATTCAGCGCGTCACACCCGAGCCCATACACCGTTTCGGTGGGAAAGGCGACAAGCCCGCCGGCGCGGATGATCTCCGCCGCCAGGCGAATGGCATCGGAATGTGTGGCCGGTAGAATTGTTCCCTTCACGATCCCCATCCTCTCAATCCTTCGAGAGAGGCTCCGATCACGCCGGCTGCTGCTCACGCTGCCGCGCCAGAGGACGGATCATCCCGGCAAGATGAATGGACCCCGTCACGACCACCACGCCTTGCCCGCGGGCAAGTTCGATGGCTCGGCGGAACGCGTCGTGAGGCTGCTCTACGACGAGACCGACCGTGCCGGTTCGTTCCAGCCAGACCCGCGCCAGCTCATCCGGCGGCGTCGCCCGCGTGCCTGGATAGCGGGTGAAGATGGCCCGTGCGGCGCCGCACTCCGCCAACCGGTCGATGATCGTCTCCACGTCCTTGTCGCGGGGTACGCCGATGACGAGCACCCGGTCGCGCCCCTCGAAGACGGTTCGGATGACGTCGGACAAGGCAGCGGCCGCCATCGCGTTGTGCGCGCCGTCCACCACCACGGTGGGCCGTCCTGGGAACACTTCACAACAGGCAGGACAGATCGTTGTGCCGAGCGCCTCCCGCACCTGCGCTTCGTCCAGCTGTGTCACCACCTCACGCTGCACCAGCGCCTCGAAGGCGGCCAGGGCATGCGCCGCATTGGTGGCCATGAACCGCGCGGGCGTCGAGAGCACCAGGTGCCGCCAGACCAACTGCCCGACCCGCACGGAACACACACCGCGGTAGCCGGTTCGCAGAAATGACGTGACGTCGTAATCCCGTTGATAGAGCTGCACCGGCGCGCGCAGCTCGACCGCCCGCGCTGCGATGACTTGTCCCGGGCCCTCCTCGGTGACTCCACAGATCAGCGGCACACCCGGCTTGATGATGCCCGCCTTTTCCTCGGCAATCTGCTCCAGCGTGTCGCCCAGCAGATCCATGTGGTCGTAGCCGATGGTGGTGATCACGCACACGTCCGGGCTGATCACATTCGTCGCATCGAGCCGTCCACCGATTCCCACTTCGATGACGGCGGCGTCCACCTGGGCCTCGCGGAAGGCCAAGAACGCGGCCGCCGTGAGCAACTCAAACACGGTGAGCTCGCGAAACAGCCGCTCATCCAGATGAGCCAGCACGTTGAAGGCCGAGACCAGCTCGGCGTCGCCGATCGGTGTTCCATCAACCGCAATCCGTTCCCGCAGATGCTCGACGTGCGGGCTGGTGTAGAGACCGACACGGAGGCCGGCGCGCCGCAGCAGCGCCGCGAGCAGGCGGCTCACGCTGCCTTTGCCTTTGGTCCCCGTCACATGGATCGCACGAAACGCCCGGTCGGGCCTTCCGAGCGCCTCGACGCAACGGACCATCCGGTCGAGTGTGAAGACTCGCTCGACCGGGACCTGCCGATCGACCTCGTAGTTGATCCGGCTGTCCAGCAAGGCTTGGACGTCGGCGAGCGACCGAAACGGCTTAGGCTGCGGGGAGGAAATGTTTGTGGAGAGCGGCTTCATATCGTTGCTCTGTCAGGCTGTTCAGGACCGTTACATATGACCAAGCTTGCGCAAGGTCTCCATGCCACGCCCCTCATCTTGGGCGCGCCCGGACCGTTCGGCGGTCCTGGTCGTTCGTAATTCCGTAATGATCTGCGGGATCGTCGTGGCGCAGGAGGGAACCGTGCCAGTGCAGGGCACGCAGCCCAAGCTGCGATAGCGTGTGCCATTGCCTCGGTCGAAGTACAGTTCTGGGAGCGGAATCTTTTCCAGCTGGAGGTATTCCCAGATGTTAAGTTCCGTCCAGTCGAGCAAAGGATGGACGCGGATGTGCGAGCCGGCTGGAAATGTCGTCTTATATTGATCCCAGAGTTCCGGCGGCTGGTCGCGGAAATCCCATTCGCCGTGTTTGTCGCGTAAGGAAAAATAACGTTCTTTGGCACGTGTGCCTTCTTCATCTGAACGAATGCCGAGAATGACCGCGTTCCAGCCATGTGTGGAGATGGTGTGCTTCAGCGCCTCGATCTTCATGGCGGTGCAACAGGTGACGCGTCCTTGCTCGGGGCCCATCCTGGCGGCGAGCGCGTCCTTGTTCTGGCCGACGATCAGATTGAGCCGCCATTCCCGGCAGAGCCGGTCTCGATACTCGATCAGCTCGGGCATTTCGTAACCCGTATCGATGTGGACCAATGGGAAGGGCACGTGGCCAAAGAAGGCCTTGCGCGCGAGCCACAAGAGCACAGTCGAGTCCTTGCCCATCGACCAGAGCATGGCGAGATCATCAAAATGGTGATAAGCCTCACGCAGGATGTAGACACTCTGATCTTCCAACGCTCGCAGATGGTTCATGACGCCTCCTCGGTCACACGACCTGATCAATAGGCTGCCGGTCCGGATAACGGACGATTAGAGACCAGATCCAATACATGCAACCCGTCGAACTTGGCGGCGGTGGGACCGATCGTGATCAGTCCGATCCGTCCTTCTTGCGGGAGGACGACATCGTCGACCGCCGCCACTTGCGCGCCATCGATGAACACACCCAGTCGTCCCTTATCCAAGTGAAGAAAATTGATGCGCTGCACACGGAGCATATGCCAATCACGGGCTGCGAG